>NZ_JABSUV010000054.1:0-41206 GCF_013284275.1 Brevibacillus sp. HB2.2 | reverse complement strand
TGTTTCGTCGCCCAGAGGCGACTTTCTTAATTTATCACATAACCACTTATAAAATCAAGTGTTTTTTAAAACTTTTTTCTCAGCCGTACTGCGTTAGCGCAGCAGCGACGTTTGTTAATATAGCATGGATCACAGACGAAAGTCAACACTAATTGAAAAGTTTTTTATCCCATTAAAATAAAACCTGTTTCTCTGTCGCCCTTTTCCCCATCCTTGCATACAATCTCTTGAATCAACAAGCGCTGAAGCATCTTATCTATCACAAGAGGAATCTCGATTTCTGCCTCTTGAATCATTGGATGATTCATCAGCTCTTCCAAACGCCAAGGCCCTGATTTCGTCTCCATGAGCTCAACCAGGTATCGAACAGATTCCTTTGTTCTCGATGCGATCCAAAATTCAATTGCCAGTACAAGTAGTTCAATTCGCTTCTCCAATGCTTCCGCATTAAAAGACAGCTCCTCATACAACTTATATATAGAAGGATCTATCTGTTTGACTTGCGTCCATAAAGCTGGCTGAGGATGATCTCCCGCTTCATATACAATGAGACGAGCCAAATAGTGAATCGTTTGAATGGCAGAGTGATGTGCATCCAGCATCATACCTTGCTGCAAAAACTCTTTTGTCTCGTGAAAAAAACGAAGGATTTGGGAATACTCCTTACAAATATGTTTTTTCTGAAGAGAAGATGACAAACTAGCCAGGCGCAGCTTCATTTGTTTCATATAATGCTCTTTGTCCCAAACAATTTCTGCCCTTCGAAGCATCTCGGCAAGTCGTTCATCCAAACCGCAAATGGCTCCCTTCTCCAGTTGCCACGTGCTGATTTGCTGCTCGATGATCACTTGTTCCTGAAATAGCATGCGACGGATTTTACCATCTGCTTGGGGCTCATTTACTACGACGAAATAAAAGATTCCCTCGCGAAATGGGACTAGCATATCCGAATCATTTAAAACAAGCACCGCTTGCACATCCAAACGCTGCTGGAGATTTTCCAGATACGTCTGCTTTAAAGTCATACCCTGTTCCTCCCTGCCCCCTGGGTTGAACTTATGGATTCTACAAGTCTTGTCGGTTTCCTGCTTGTCAACAGACAAATCCTTTGTATGCTATACTATAGGGTAGGAGGAATGATCATGAAAAATACAGAACGCCTGAGCAAGATCAAACGCATGCGCACATGGGGCAACTGGAGCATGGTAATCGGCATTTTGCTGATGTATACAGGGTACGCATTTTTTGCAGGTTATTTGGACTTTATTCCTTTACTTGGAAACCTCTTAAAAGGCTCTTACATTTTTATGACGCTGCTTTTGATCATCGGGTTCATTCTGACAATGGGCAGTACAGTCTTGTTTATGATTTCCGGGATGGTCTCCACTTCAGCTCCACAGGTGCAATGCCCTTCATGCCAAAAAGTCACGAAGATGTTGGGAAAAGAAGACGCCTGTATGTTTTGTGGACAACCTTTACGCCTAGAAGACGGACATCCTCAGCAAAACCAGACATAATATGATTCCTTTCAACTATACGTAAAAAGCCACCTGCCAATTCCCCAGCATTCGGGGTGCAGGTGGCTTTCTTTCGTGAAAGCTGTCTGTCTTTTATTTCAGAGTCTCGTCAATTGCTTCCCAGATCTCCGGCACCTCAAAACCTCTGCGCCAAGAAGCCACACCCGCCAAGTCATACTTATTAACGATCTCCATACGCTTCTTCATTGACGTCACATCTTCTATCCACATTTTATAGACATTGCCATCATTCGGATCTTTATACTCCACGTAATGTTGACCTGAAGCTTCATCCATAACTGGCGTCAGCTTGCGTTCGTTGATCCATTCCTGCGCTTTCGTCATGGAATAAGCTTTGGAACTCACCTTCACGGTTCCATCAGCCTGCTTCGCTTCCGTCCATAAGCGTGTGTAAAACGGCACACCCAGCAACAGTTTTTCGTTAGGGACTTCTTCCAGCACTCCTTGCAAGCCCCGCTCCACCCATGGCAATGATGCGACGGAACCAGCTTTTGGACTCGCTGCCCAATGTTCATCATACGTCATCACCGCAACATAATCGACGACTTCGGCCAACGCTTTCCGATCCAGGAACATGGACCATTGCTTCGCGTTTGACTTGATCGTCACATCTATGGTAAGGGTCAGTCCTTGCTGATGGAGATACGGCGTCAGCTCGCGAACAAACTGTACGAGCTCCTCTTTCTCTTCTAAATACACGTTTTCAAAATCGATGTTGATGCCATCGAGATCGTATAGATGAGCGTAGTACAGAAGCTGGGCAATTAATTGATCTCGCTTGTCATAGCTACTGAGAACGGACTTGGTCCAATCTGGATTAAACCCGTTTGTAACAAGCCCCCAAACTTTGTAGCCTCTCTTATGGGCCCATTTGACGTATGCAGGGTCGGCCCTATTCAATAGTTTTCCTTCTGCATCCTTCATTTCAAACCAAGTAGGTGAAACTACATTTACCCCTGGTAATGCACCAATTTTTGAAACATCCGGATTTTTACTGACGACGTGCTCCCATACGAGGTTGATCTTTCCCTCAGGCTTCCAGGCAGCGTGTTGTTGTCCGGTAGCAGTCGTATGCTCCAGCTGGACTTTGCGCACATCAGTCATTCCAATACTTTTCTCTGAAATGAATCCTCCTACTCCCGAAGCCGTCAAAACGTGATACCAGTTTTCCTTTTTGCCAAGAACGTCGACAACTTCACCCGCAGACAGCTCTGCTACAATCGGAGTTCGGTGAGAAGCACCAGTGCGGACTGCTTGTTTTTCCTCCGCAGCGATTACTTTCGCTTGCTGAATTTCATAGCCCTCTTTTTCGACGACCAGAACACCCGTGTCTGCTTTTCGCTCAAAAGAATACGGGTACAGCTTTTCCAAAGGATCTAAAGGGACATAGCGTGTGCCGTCGACCTCTTTCACCGGAACGAGTAAATCCACAGGTTTTTTGTTCAGATAAGCGACAACTTCTCCGCTCTCCATCCGAAGCACCTTATCCTTCGTCGTGACGATAACGGAACGTGTAGGTTCATCCCAAAAAATCGCTGGATCAATGTTTTCTTTAATGAAATCAAAGGGCAACAACATTTGCTCTGATTCCAATAAATACGTAGACTCTTTCCGCGAGCCTTCGTATACAATCACATTTTTATCACCATCATACGGCTGCACATGCTCAGTTGAGGCACGGAGTACAAAAAACCAGTAAATGCTGCCAAAGATTGCCAACAAGAAAAAGCTTAATAAAAACAACCTGCCAAAAGCCCTTCTTTTTCTTCGTCTTGGTCGCAGAGCTCTACCTGCCCCCCTGCTCATAATCTCCACCTGCTTCCCGGTACATAAGCCTGTCTTCTGACTTGGGCTGTATGATTTGACTCATTATTTCGATCATAGCGTTGGTTCAATACATTCACAACCTTTTGTATTCTGGTAAATCACGGACAAGCTTCTACCAAAAAGAAGACGTACGAGAAGCCAAAAGGTTACAGATATCGACAGAAAGGGTTATGTCCTCCAAAAACAAACACCTCCTGCATCACCGGGATTATCCGATTCAAGCAGGAGGTGCTCATCCATCAAATACATTCTTAGTGGGGATTCTTTTGACAGGAATCACAAACGCCATAAACTTCCATACGATGTCCGGTTACTTTGAAGCCGATGTCCTTGGAAGCAGCTACTTCTGCATCCCGCAAATACGGAAAGTGGAAGTCACTGATTGCCCCACAGGTGGTACAGATCGCGTGATAATGATCTTCTTCCACATTGGCATCGAATCGGCTGGACGCATCCCCGTAAGTGAGCTCTGTAACCAATCCAGCATCTTTAAAGACTCGTAGATTGTTGTAAATCGTTGCAACGCTCATATTCGGGAATTTGCCTTCAAGGGCTTTATATATTTCGTCAGCCGTCGGGTGAGTCATCGTTTCCAGCAAATAGGTCAAAATTGCATGGCGCTGTGGTGTCATGCGAACCCCGGTATTCTTCAGGATTTCAACAGCTTTCTCCACACGTTGTACCATCTTGTTACACCCCACAGTCTTTCGCAAGACAAAAGAACAAGCTTCTCTAATGTCATTGATTAGAATTACTATAAATAAGTGTACGTCTAGTCGGCGAAAACTGTCAATATCCATTCATTCGATTTGAACAGAAAGAAGTGGAAAATCAAGTTTTTTACTTTGCTTTTGCAGGCTTTTTGGTTGCAGGTTTTTTGGCTTTTTTGGCTTCAGCCTGTGCAAACTTACACATGGATTGAAGTGTACAGCTACCGCACTGTGGATTGCGCGACGAACATACACGTCTGCCGTGCCAGATTAGCCAATGATGTGCATCCGTCCACTTCTCTTTCGGAATGCGCTTCATGAGCTGACGCTCCACTTCGTCCACATTGTCGCTATTCGCAAGGCCTAACCGGTTTCCTACGCGGAATACATGCGTATCCACCGCAATCGCAGGAATCCCGAATGCATTAGACAAAACGACATTTGCAGTCTTTCTCCCTACCCCCGGCAATGCTTCGAGCTCGGCATGCGTTTGTGGAACTTCGCTATTGTATTTTTCGTACAAGATTCTACAGGTCTCTAAAATGTTTTTACTCTTATTCTTATACAACCCGAGCCCTTTTATATGCTCTTCCATTTCTTCCTGTGTCAAATGAAGGTAATGCTCCGGCTGGTTTAGTTGCTGGAACATGGGTGCGGTAATCTCATTCACCCGTTTATCTGTACATTGGGCCGAAAGAATGGTCGCAATGAGAAGTTCAAACGGGGTTGTATAATTCAATTCACAGTGCGCATCCGGATAAAGCTGCTGCAAATTATCCAAAATGTCGGCCACAGGTACTTTGCGTTGTGCCATAAATATATCCCCCTTTTCCCTACATTATACCGCCTTGGTCAACACAGCGATCGATAGCACCGGAGACTGCAACTGTTGTACAATGAAATCTGGAAGTATTTAACGGGAGGAGGTTTTCCATGAAAGTATTCCTGACTGGTGCCACAGGTTTTGTTGGACGAGGTATACTCGAGCGCTTGCAGGCAGAAGGATATGAGACGGTTTGCCTCACCAGAGCTGGTTCAACAGGTAATCTTCCCTTCACCGAAACCGCAAATCCACATGTTACGGAAGCAACTGGCGATTTATTTGATAAAGAATCATTGATGAGAGCAATGCAAGGCTGCGATGCTATCATCCACCTCGTTGGAATTATTCGCGAACAACCGGGGAAAGGCATTAGCTTTTCTCGTATCCATGTAGAAGGTACAAAAAATGTACTGGACGCCGCCAAGCAAGCTGGAATCAAGCGCATTGTCCATATGAGTGCTCTTGGTGCACGCAAAAACGCCACGAGCGCCTATCATCGAACCAAATACGAAGCAGAGCAGCTTGTGCAAACAAGCGGTATTCCGTATGTCATTTTCCGTCCATCTGTTATTTTTGGCCCTGGGGATGAATTCGTGAACATGCTCGCCGATCTGGTGCGGTTACCTGTCACACCAGTCATTGGTGATGGCTCTTACCCTTTGCAGCCAGTTGCTCGCAAGACGGTGGCGGATGTATTCGTCCAAGCCTTGAGCAGACCGGAATCAACCAATCAAACCTACGAAACAGGTGGACCCGAACGGCTCTCCTACGGACAAATTCTCGATACGATTGGCGAGGCCATTGGAAAACGAAAGGTCAATAAAATCCACATTCCCCTCGCTCTCATGAAGCCTGTGGTAAATATGATGGAGAGATTTCCATTTTTCCCGATTACCAACACGCAGCTCACTATGCTGCTAGAAGGAAACGCATGTAAGGATGGAAAGCTTCTCTACGAGACTTTTCATACAGAGAAAATCGATTTTCTGCCGGGAATCACCTCTTACCTGCGTACCAAATAAAAAGCGGAAGCCCCCTGCTCGATCCCAGGGGGCTTTTGCCTATTCATGCAGTGTTTTTTCTACTGCACCTGTCCCTTTATTAATATGACGAGCTACAACGAACAGATAATCGGACAGTCGGTTGAGGTATTTGACCACGGACGGGTTTACCTGCTCCTGCTGTGCCACATGAACAGCTTTGCGCTCTGCACGTCGGACGACCGTACGCGAAACATGGAAGGCAGCCGCAGCTGGATGTCCGCCAGGCAAAATAAAATTGGTGAGAGGCGGCAACTTTGCATCTAGCATGTCAATTTGCTCTTCCAGAAAAGTAACGTCCTCTTCTGCAATCGGCCAACCGACCTTCTTGCCTTCTGGCGTCGCAAGCTCAGCTCCTACATGGAACAGCTTTGTCTGAATGACATGGAACACATCCTGCAATTCCTTCCATTCTTCTGTCGCAGGCAACAGAGCCAGTGCCAATCCAATCTGCGAGTTGGCTTCATCGCAAGTACCGTATGCCTCTACACGGTCCGCAAACTTAGGCACGCGGACACCTGCAACCAGTGACGTCTCACCTTTATCCCCTGACTTTGTATAAATCTTCATTCCATATCCCCTCCACAGGTTCCGTTTACAAAGCCTCTGCGACCAGAATCAATTCTGAGCTATTTGCATCAAAAGGCGTCTTTGCAAAAGAACCGTATCGCTGTGTAACCTTCAAACCATTTAAACGAAGCAGATGATGGAGCTCCGCAGGGAAAATGTAGCGGAGGGTAAATCGGCCCTTCACCCGTTCCGTCACAACTCCCTGTGCATCCGTACGCTCGTATATGCGTGTCACTTCGGACAGTTGCTGAAAGTGGTCATAGCGGGTGTAATCCCACATCGCAACCTCTTCTCCTGACGGGAGTGGATAGGTGCCACGCAAGGACATTTTTTCATTTTCTTCGTAAAAATGATGGATCTTGGGTACAAACACGTTCATGATGAACTTCCCGCCTGGAGCCAGATGCTTGCGAATGCACGTTAATGCCTTCATTTGCTCTTGAACATGCAAAAGGTGCAAAAACGACCGAAAAGGAATCATAATCAGTGAAAATGACTCCTGCAGATCAAAGGCGCGCATATCCCCTTGCAATAGCTTCAAGCCGGATGTCACACCTTGTTCCTCAGCCTTTACCTGAGCCCTTGCCAGCATATCCTGGGATAGGTCAATTCCGGTAACGTCGATGCCAGCCTGCGCCATAGGAATGCTGATTCTTCCGGTGCCGCAAGCGAGATCCAGCACTTTGCCGCCTGCCAGCTTGGCTTGCTCCAGATAGAACTCAACATCACCCGTAACACCGCGTTGCGTGAGGTCATAGTAGTCAGCCCATTGATACATATTGCTCATCTGGTCCTCCTATGCTTGCATTTCTTTCGATTGAAGGTAGGCCATCACGAGCTTTGCCGTGTTGTCGAGCGCTTCTTTATGTGTACGTTCATGGGAGTGGGAAGCATCTACTCCCGGTCCAATCAAGCCATGGACAACGTCATATCCGGCTCTCAACGCAGCACTTGCGTCAGAACCATAGTAAGGATAAATGTCCACTTGGTAGTTCAGACCGTTCGCTTGTGCGAGCTTGGTCAGATGGCTACGCAATCCGTAGTGGTAAGGTCCTGTGGAATCCTTCGCACATATGGACACGCAATACTCATCTGTCGTCTGACCGTCCCCAATCGCTCCCATGTCAACAGCCAGGTACTCCACCACGTTGTCAGGGATGCTGGAGTTGCCACCGTAGCCGATCTCTTCGTTATTGCTGATAAAAAAGTGCGTGGTGTAAGGCAGCTTCAAGCCGGATTCACTCAGTTCTTTCAGAACCCCCAGCAGCACAGCTACGCTTGCTTTGTCGTCAATATGGCGGGACTTGATAAAGCCACTATCCGTTACCGTCACTCGCGGATCAAAGGAGACGAAATCTCCAACGGAAATCCCAAGCGCAAGGACTTGCTCTTTGTTTGTGACCTTTTCATCCAGTCGAACTTCCATGTTCGCCTCATTGCGCTCAGCTTTCCCCGCTTCTGAGCTGTAAACATGCACGGAAGCTTTGGTGGACAAAATGGTACCGGTTACAAGACGACCGCTGCTAGTCTCTACAACGCAGTGCTCTCCTTCAATCGCATTGAATGCAAAGCCGCCGATCAAGGTCAGCTTCAAGCGCCCGTTGCTCTTTATTTCCTTTACCATCGCGCCCAGCGTATCGACGTGAGCGGTCAAGAGTCTTGCCTTTTCGTTATTGGCCCCCGCTACTGTTGCAACGATTGCCCCTTTGTTTGTCCGTTTATAAGAAACGCCAAGCTTTTCTAACTCTTGTGCAACCCAAGCCATTACTTTTTCCGTATTCCCGGATGGACTTGGGATGTTCGCCAATTGGCAAAAGCTTTGTACAACATATTCCGTGGATACACTCATCTGTATTCCTCCATTTGCTCATTGCGAAATAAACGTTAGGATTGAAGCCCTTCCTTAATAAATTGAAGCACTTCCTGCACATGTCCTTTGACCTTTACTTTTGGCCATACCTTTGCGATATTGCCTTCTTTGTCGATGACGAACGTGGTGCGTTCTATACCCATGTACTCTCGTCCGTACATTTTCTTCAACACCCACACACCATAAGCCTCAGCCACTTGATGATCCGGATCGGCCAAAAGTGGAAAAGGTAATTCGTGCTTCGCGATAAATTTATCATGCGATTTCACAGAATCCGGACTGATTCCGAGAACAACTGTATTCAGCTCAGCAAAGCCCGAATGGAAGTCACGGAAATCACATGCTTCTGTGGTACATGTCGGCGTTTGGTCCTTCGGATAAAAATAGAGTACTACATTTTGACCATGAAATTGGGAAAGTGAGAGGGTCTGATTGTCGCTCGCCTGCAAAGTAAATGCAGGTGCAGCTTGTCCTACTGCCGTCAAACTTTTCCCTCCTCTCGATAATATCCTGTTTTTGCTGGTCCCATTTTACCACAATCTAGTAGTGACTTCATCCGCATACAAGTTGCGCTTTGATTCAGAAAAGGATAGAATAAAAAAAAATAAAATTTGGCCTAGTCAGTTGGATGGTGAATTCGCATGAAAGAGTTTTATGAAGTAACAGATCCAGAAGCGCTAAAATCGCTTGCTATAGCGGAACGGGTTAAAATTTTGGAACTCTTTGAAGATTTGGAGCCCAGAACGGCCAAACAAATCGCTACAGAACTAGGCGAAAATGCTGCACGGCTACATTACCATGTGAAGGAGCTCGTGCGTGTTGGGCTGCTCGAGCAAGTGGATACCCGGGTAAAAGGCTCCATTGTGGAGAAATATTATGAGCCTGTTGCCAAGGTCATTCAGGTCAAGCTCCAATTGATGATCGAAGAAAACGCTCAACAATTAAGTGATGTCATGTTCACTCCGTTTCGTACTACGGAAAAGGACCTCATGCGAACTCTCAATCGCTTCGTCGCAAGCGACCAAGATGTTAGGAAAGAGTATAAAAATACGTTCGCTTATAATTTGACTGAATTTTATTTGAGTCAAGATGAACGTAATCAATTTGTCGAAGACATCTCTGAGCTGTTGCAAAAGTACAAAGGGTTCAAAAAGGAATCTGGTCGTCGAAAATTCAAGTTTTTCGACACCCTGTTCCCATTGACTCCAGCTGACCCAACAGATGATTCAGATGATCCTTTTGATGATTCGGATGAGTAAGTCACCAAGAAAACCATCAGATACGATGGTTTTCTTTTATTTTCTAATCAAAGGAGGACTCCCATGCGGACAATCTTGTTTGATTTCGACGGCACAGTTGCCGATACTCTCCCCTTGATCTTCACCGCTTTTCGCTCTACCTTTCAGCAGTTTTTACAAGAGCATTATACCGACGAGCAGATTGTAGCTCTCTTTGGCCCCACAGAGACAGGCATTTTGCAAAACAAGCTGCCCTCCCATGTGCATGACAACGCCCTCGCTCATTTTTATCGTGTATACACAGATGAACACTCTCGTATACAAAACCCGGAAAATATCCGAAACATGCTCGATGAACTACACACAGCCGGTATCCAAATGGGGATCGTGACAGGAAAAGGCCGCAAAAGCGCTGATATCTCCCTCCGAGAATGGGGATTAGACAAGTATTTTTCCGTCGTAATCACAGGGGATGAGGTCACTAATCCGAAGCCACACCCAGAGGGGATTTTTACCGCTATGAAACAACTAGGCGCTACACCGGAGGACACCATTTTTGTAGGTGACAGTGATGCCGATGTGTTGGCTGGTCGTGCCGCTGGTTTGCAAACAGTCGGTGTGGATTGGCTTTTGGTTACACAAAAGTCGGGAAAATTCGCTCCCGAGCCTGACTACCACTTTACGGATGTTCGAGCTTTTACTGATTGGATACTCGGACGCTAGATGAAAAAAGGGTGTGCCCTGCCGCCAAAGCGTGGACACACCCTTTGTTTGATTAATACGCCCTACCGAACCAGACACTATGCTGTGACTCTTTGCCGCAGCAAATGCAGGATTTCTTTTGTACAGGAGGCTCAAACGGGATGTTGCGGGAGGTGAACTTCGTTTCTTCCTTGATCTTCGATTCACATGCATCATCCCCACACCAGCCAGCTAATACCCATCCACTCGTTTTGTTTCCGCTCTCGTTTTTGGCAATATGAGCGGATAGCTGCTCCAGTGTATCGATCCCCAAATGGGAGTTCTCATCCCGAAAGGCTAGCGCTTTTTGGAACATATTTTGCTGAATCTCTTCCAACAGTTGAACAACCGTTTGCGCGATACCTTCAAGCGAAACCGTCACCTTCTCTCCTGTATCTCGTCGAGCCAAAATTACTTGACCATTTTCCACGTCACGCGGGCCGAGCTCCAGACGCAGAGGAACCCCACGCATTTCCCACTCATTGAACTTCCAGCCTGGCGTTTCTTCGCGAAGATCAGCACGGACACGCACACCTGCAGCCTTAATCTCGTCAAAGAGTGGATCAAACGCCTCCATGACCTTCTCGCGCAGCTTCATCGGACCGACTGGGATCATAATCACTTGTGTCGGAGCCATGCGAGGTGGCAACACGAGACCACGGTCATCGCCATGCACCATGATCATCGAACCAATCAGTCGCGTAGAGGTTCCCCATGATGTGGTGTGAACGTACTTGAATTGATTGTCACGATCCAAAAACTTGATTTCAAAGCCGCGCGCGAATTTATCGCCCAAATAGTGCGAGGTGCCCGCTTGCACTGCTTTGCCATCCTTCATCATCGCTTCAATGGAATACGTGTCGACAGCACCAGCAAAGCGTTCACTTGGTGTTTTTTGTCCCTTCCAAACCGGAATGGCTAGCTCCTGCTCGACGACCTCTCGGTAAATCTCTAGCATTTGCATCGTTTCCTGACGAGCTTCTTCCTCTGTCGCATGTGCCGTGTGACCTTCCTGCCAAAGAAATTCTGATGTCCGCAAGAACGGCATCGTCCGCTTCTCCCAGCGAAACACGTTTGCCCACTGGTTGATTAATACAGGCAGGTCACGATAGCTCTGAATCCATTGGCTATACATATGTCCGATGATCGTCTCGGAGGTTGGACGTAGCGCGAGCTTTTCCTCTAGCGGCTCACCCCCGGCCTCTGTTACCCAAGGCAGCTCGGGATTAAAGCCCTCGATATGCTCTTTTTCTTTTTGAAAGAAAGACTCGGGGATTAGCATCGGGAAATAGGCATTGCGATGCCCTGTCTCCTTGAAGCGCTTATTCATCACCTCTTGAATTCGCTCCCATAGCTCGAAGCCATCCGGCTTGAACACGATGCAGCCGCGTACTGGTGTGTAGTCCATCAAATCCGCCTTTTTGATGGCATCAATGTACCAACGCGAAAAATCCTCCGATTGCGGTGTAATTTCTTTTACAAACGCTTTGTCCTCTTTCATCCGTCTACGCTCCTTTTTGTTCTTACGTAAAATGCAAAAAATCCCCCATCCCAAAAAGGGACGGAGGATTAACTTCCGCGGTACCACCCTGATTGACTACAGCAGACGCCATAGCCCTCTCAATAACCCGATAACGGTGGGCATCCGGCTCAGTTCTTCACCAGCGGCTTCAGGATGGGGTGCAGTTATCCTTTACGTATCAGCCTTCCAGACTAGGGCCGACTCTCTGTCACGTGGGTATAGCTGCGGGTCCTTTCATAGCCTTTTATGACTTTCTATTAAGTAAACATATTAGCGAGTCATGTCGTGGTTGTCAATTGTTGGTTCGCGCAGCGATTCTGGAGCCGAGCTTCACGTAGATCGGATATGCAACCACTGAAATCATAACACCTTTGAAAAGATTGAATGGTACGATTCCGTACAGAACCAATGACCAGATACTTGTCGCATTGAACATGGACAAGAGCTGTTCAATCGGCATTTGATAAAGCACAGCGTACGCAGGCAACAGCACATAAGCATTCGCTACAGCCATGACTATCGTCATCAAAATCGTTCCTAGAGCCAGACCAGTCAGGAAGCCTTTTTTGCCTTGGCCGAGACGCTGCATGTAGACAGCCGCAAAAATAAAGCTTGATCCTGCTACGACATTTGCGAGCTCACCGATCAACAGACCGTCTGTATTTTTGAAGAGCATATGCAGTGTATTTTTCAGTACCTCGATAATAACGCCAGCTACAGGTCCGTACATGAGCCCCCCGATCAATGCCGGGAGTGTACTGAAGTCGAGCTTCAAAAAGCTTGGCATCAGCGGAACAGGAACCTCGAGATACTGCAGAATAAATGCAACCGCCGCCAGCATGGGAATCGTCACCAGCTTTTGGGTTGCACGTGTGCGCGAAGAATGCAGCGCTGTTTCTTTCATGTTTACCATCTCCTCATTGTTCTACTCCTTCTTGAGGAATGGCAACAGTCGTTGTAAGCTCACACGTCTTGTTACACAAACAGAATAAACCCTGTGGCTAAAAGTTCCACAGGGCATTTGCAAGCGTATGACAAACCATGCGCAAATAAAAGGTACAAGAAACAAGAGGGCTGGCCTCTACGTTCTCATCCCGTTTGCACAGGCAAACAAGCACGTGTGATAAACGTACTGTCGTCATCCTTCTCCCATCCAGACTGTACTGTCGGCTCTGGAATCACACCAGATCCTGCACTCCGTCGCTACCTATCAGCTCGGGAGGCTCGCGGGCTTAACATGCATAAAGCATGATCACCGCCGGTCGGGAATTTCACCCTGCCCCGAAGGAATGTGTAGTTGTATACAGCATATTATACTGCTGTTTTTTGATTTGACAATAGAGGAAACTGCCAGCTCGACACTTCTTGTTTATTTTTCCGATGAGTTTAATGCGAATAAGGCTCATCCCCATTTAAAAGGGGGTGAGGCCTGTGGTAACGAACGAAACACTCGGACTGCTTTTCAGTTTGGGTTGTTCCTGGTCGCTTTAATCGGCTTGGTTGTTACCTTGACCAAAAAGAAATAGACCGCCCTTGAGTTCACCAGCTCTGCGGTCTATTTCACACCAAGAATTGAGCCGCCCCCTATGCGGGAAGCGCCTATTGTATCGATCGTTCCGGTTGCAGCCGGGACGGTCGTTTTTTACTTTATGCTTCTATATCTCGTTACATCTAATATTGCAACATCGATTTCGGATTATAAATCATCAAGAACCAGCTCCCCGATATTTCGTAACACCCCAGTTCCAAACAAGAAGCCCAATCCCGAAGAAAATAACAGCAACTACCGGCGTCATTGCCGCATACGTGTACCAGACTTCCTTGCGTAAAAAGTAAGCCGCTGGATAAACACCCACGAAGGCAAACGGCAGCACGTAGGTGAGCACAAAGCGAATAGCCTTGTTGTACACATCTACCGGATAGCGCCCATATTGCTGGATGTTGTAAATCATCGGGGCAATCCCTGTTCGCGAGTCGGAAAAGAAGCTAACCGCAGCAATCGCGGTATACACGCCACCGTAAATCAGTGCCCCACTGATCGAGAGCCCGATAAAGATGAACACGTCGTACCAGTAAAACGACAAATCGAGTTGAACGGCAGCATACCCCATGATGATGATTCCGGTTATGACGCCAAAAATGCGGTCAGGCGCAATCGACTCGAGGCACACCTGCGCCAGATTGTGAATCGGTCTCGTCAGGATGCGATCCATCTCGCCACGGATGATATACCGTTCATTGAAGTCCCAAAAACCGAAGAACATCGAGAACAATGCGTATGGAACCAAAAAGAAACCATAGATAAAGATAATCTCGTCACGCGTCCAATCCCCCATCAGCGGAACATGAGTGAACACAACAACAATAAAGACGAGATTGATCAACTCAGAAACCAGATTGGACACAAAATCTCCGAGAAAATCCGTTCGATAGGCAAGTCTCGTCTTGAAATACTGGCTTAGGTAGTCGGCAAAAATACTAAAAATATGTCTCATGTTTTGCATGCTCTACCCTCCTTGCACAACCAGCTTGTTGCGGGCAAGACGCCACATCACCAAGATGGGGACCAGTATGACAAACATCCAGATGAACTGAAAACCGATCAATTCCCAAGAGCGTTCCGTTGAAATCGCACCTGTGAAGATCAGGCTCGGATAGTAGTTGACCGCCTGGAATGGAAGATAGCCCATTACCGTTTGCGCCCAACCGGGGAAAAAGCTGATCGGCAGCACGAGACCAGACATCAGATCCACTACGACCCGCTTGGCGCGCATCATGCCATCGTTTCGGAACAGGAAGAAAGTCAACAAGCCTGTCACCAAATTGATTTGTGTATTGATCAAAAACGCACACATCAAGCTGAGCAAATAAAGCCCCCATCCGGTCGCTGTAGCCGGGAAGCTGAACGGAATGATCAGGCTGATAAGAAAGATTCCTGGACCCGCGAAAAAGAGAAAGCGAAAGATCCCTTCCCCAAACGCCTGCGCCGTTTTCACGGACAAGTAATTATAGGGGCGTATCATTTCGATCGCGACCTTGCCTTCTCGGACGTCCTGGGCTATTTCTGTATCGATGTTGTTAAAATAAAACGCCCGTGACATCCAAGCAATCGCGACGTAGGAAGTCATCTGTTCCACCGTTAGCCCGCCCAGCTGCGGCTGGCCTCCGTATATCGCTCCCCATAAAAAGTAGTACGCACCGATGTTGATCGCGTAGATAATGATCCCGCTGTAATAGTTCACACGATAGGCAAGCATCGTCAAAAACCTCATGCGGATAAGTTCCATATAAAGCTTACGCATGGCTGGCTACCTCTTGGTCTGAGGAATAAATGTTGCGAACGATATCCTCTGTGCTCGTCTCCTCGATTTTCACGTCACTGACTTCAAACGATGACATGACCGTCGACAAAACAAAGGGCAGCATTTCCTGACTTCGCGCTACTTTTACATTGAGGGTAAAATCATTGATTTGCTCGATCTCACAAGGCATCTCTCCCAATGCCTGACGGAGTGCGGCTGCGGAAGTGCGCTTTTTCATTTGGAAGGACACCTCAGTGCCATTGCCCCATTTTTCCTTGAGGTCATTCAGCAAGCCATCGAAGATCAGCTTCCCTTTGTCCATGACAAGCACACGTTTACAGAGAGCTTCGATGTCTGACATATCGTGAGTCGTCAACAAGATCGTCATATTTTCCGTCTCGTTCAGATTGCGGAGAAACTCACGGATTTTTTGCTTAACGAGCACATCGAGTCCAACTGTCGGTTCATCGAGAAACAGCAGACGTGGCTTATGAATCAGCGAAGCAGCCACTTCACAGCGCATCCGCTGTCCGAGACTCAGCTTGCGCACTGGCTGACTGACGAATGGAGTAATTTCCAGCTCCTCAATCAAACGCTCCAGCCACTTTTCTCCTTCTGCTTCGTCAACCTTATAAACGCTTTTCAATAGACGGAAGGACTCTAGTGGAGATAGGTCCCACCAAAGCTGAGAGCGCTGCCCGAAAACAACTCCGATAGAACGAACATACTCTTCCCGCTGCTTGAAAGGCACGAAGCCGTTAATGACGATTTCGCCATCGCTCGGAGTTAAGATACCGGTCAGCATCTTGATCGTGGTCGATTTCCCAGCACCATTTTCCCCAATCAGCGCGAACATTTCCCCTTCCTCTACTGTAAAGGAAAGGTCATCCACTGCTTTTACCGTCTTGTACTCCCGACTGAACAAATCACGAAAAGCACCACCAAGGCCCGGTCTGGACTGATGGATGCGGAAATCCTTTTGTAAATGATTTACTTGAATCATGGAAAACCGTCCTTTTTTCTTCGCTTAAATACCATTTGTAGTGTATATGAGCTAATCGAATTGTGCAAAAGGTAAACTGCATCAAACTGTTAATGAAGAGAAAGGATCATGCCCGTTTTGTCGTCAGACTTTTTGAAGCGAATATAGTGGATGCATTCGGGATCGTTGTTTTCTAGAGAAATGAGCTCGTCTGTATAACGTTGCAGCCCTTTATGTACGATCGGCAGCACCGTTTCTTCCCACTCCGGCTGTGCTCCCCCTAAAGCTCTCGGCATGAACAGACCGTCCGTTGCCAGCACCAACGCCTTCACGCCAACCCGATTCATGCGTCCATACTCGATAAAATTCCGACAGGCAACATCGCCATTCAACACACCGTAGCCCCCTGGTCCATTCGCCTGATAGCGGTTATGGATCAAGATGCCCATACATCGTTCGTACAGCTCTGTTCGGGTACACAATCCTTCGGTGATTCCTTCTTCCCACTTCGCCAAGGCCGCCTGTTCCAAATGGCTGACTTGCGTATGGGTCAGGGGTCTTACCATGTCATCATCATAAACGGCAAATATCATGCAATCTCCCAACTGCGCGTACTCGATTTGGGCATCTTTTACACGGACGACTGCACAGGCCGCTCCCCACAATGCTTCCTTTTTCTCAAGATCGATGCCGCTTTGCCTCATCTGCTCCCGAAGTGCTTCGTTTATCATCTCCATATAATCGTGCAAAACTGCATCCTCAGGGATTGCTTCCAGCTGCTTTTTTATAAGCTCAGCCGCGATAGCTCCGCCTGTCTGTCCTGCTGCGTTCTCATACGGGACCAGCGACGTAATGCCATCGATGACCGCATACACATGCTTGACCTGCTGAATCACATAGGCGTCCTCATTGCTTTTGCCGCTTCCTTTCATGGAGATGCACTCAAGTTTCATGATGCTCCCGCCTTTACCCATGGAGTGATTTGCTTGAAAATTGTATCATTTTTCCTTTCCTTCATCTATAGCTCTCCGTTCATATCCAGTTGTTGAAGTGCTGTGGTAAGATAATGAAGGACTTTTTCCAAAAGAAAAGAGGGAACATGCATGAAACGTGAACGATCCGCGCAACTGCACGAGCAAGCACTCGACGTCATTCTAGGCGGGGTAAACAGCCCTTCCCGCTCTTTCAAGGCTGTAGGCGGGGGAGCACCCGTAACGATGGAACGTGCCCAGGGCGCGTATTTCTGGGACGTGGACGGCAATCGATATATTGACTATTTAGCAGCATATGGCCCCATCATTACTGGCCATGCACATCCACATGTGACCAACGCGATTTGCGAAGCTGCCACCAACGGAACCCTTTACGGTACGCCTACTCCATGGGAAATTACCTTTGCAAACATGATCCGCGAAGCAATTCCTTCGATGGAGCGCATTCGCTTCAACAACTCCGGTACAGAAGCAGTCATGACCTGCATTCGTGTAGCACGTGCTTATACCGGGCGTGTCAAAATCATCAAATTCGCAGGCTGCTACCACGGCCACTCTGACTTGGTCCTCGTTGCTGCGGGCTCCGGGCCATCTACCCTAGGGATTCCGGACAGTGCAGGCATACCACAAAGCATTGCCAGCGAAGTCATTACGGTACCTTTTAATAATATCGAGGCATTCGCAGAAGCTATGAGTAAATGGGGAAGCGAAACGGCTTGCGTCCTCGTTGAGCCGATTGTCGGCAACTTCGGTATCGTAACGCCTGAGCCTGGCTTCCTGGAAGAGGTTAACCGCATTACGCACGAAGCGGGCGCACTTGTCGTCTACGATGAAGTCATCACGGCCTTCCGCTTCTGCTATGGCGGAGCACAAAACCTCCTTGGAGTTGAGCCTGATCTGACTGCATTGGGAAAAATTATCGGCGGTGGTCTGCCAATCGGTGCTTATGGCGGTCGTCGGGAAATCATGGAGCAGGTCGCGCCACTCGGACCTGCGTATCAAGCAGGAACAATGGCTGGTAACCCTGCTTCCATCCGTGCGGGAATTGCCTGCCTGGAGGTATTGAAGCAGCCGGGCGTGTACGATGAATTCGAAAGACTGGGCGCTATGCTTGCGAACGGAATCATCGAAGCGGCAAACAAACACGGCGTAACCATCCAGCTCAATCGTGTAAAAGGGGCATTGGCTGTTTACTTTACGGACGAGCCTGTTCATGATTACGATGCAGCTCAGAAAGCGAATGGAGAAGTATTTGCTCGCTTCTTCCAGCTGATGCTGAACGAAGGTGTTTGCCTGGCACCATCTAAATATGAAGCTTGGTTCGTGACGACAGCTCATACAGAAGAAGACATTCAATTCACCATCGCAGCTGTAGACCGCGCCTTTTCTCAGCTGTAAACCATTCCCACGTCCTTTCGCATCCTTCCGTGGAAATAATAAGCCTGTTCGCGATTATGTTTTCGAGGAGGATATTTCGGTGTCCAAAGGTGAAAAATCATATCCGCAGGCTCCTGAAAAGACGTTGGATTCTAAAATGAGCAGTAAAATGCTCGAAGTGAAGGGCTTTCAAACCCCGCGAAAAACCGAGCATCATAAAACCCAAAATCACGACAGATAAGTATCAAAACAGACACATTCTCAATCATACTGACGAGGAATGTGTCTGTTTTTTTGGCATGCGGCAACATTGTCAATAATGGTCAGAGAATGTACAATAAATTAGTGAAACTGCCATAGGACTTATTCGTATACATGAATATGGGACAGAATGTAGTAGTAAGGTTACATGTATGGCTTAGCAACATTCGTTTTCATAGATTACAACGAGGAGTGAGTGTGGAATGTTTTTCCATCCTATGGATTTCTTGATTCTGATTGCATTCGGACTGTCGCTCTGGGCACAGTTCCGTGTGAAAGGAACTTTTAACAAATTCGCCGAAGTTCCTACCTCCTCCGGTCTAACCGGTGCAGAGGCCGCCCGCCGCATGCTCGATGCCAACGGCTTGACGAACGTTCCTGTTCAACACATCCCAGGTACATTGACCGACCACTACGACCCGACTGACCGTGTCGTACGCCTGTCTGATCCTGTATACTTCGGCAACTCGATTGCCTCTCTGTCCGTTGCTTGTCACGAGGTTGGCCATGCGATTCAGCACAAGGTCTCGTACCCGATGCTGGTAGCTCGCCACCGCATTTTCCCAGTAGTCAACCTGGTGTCCGGTGTGGCGCCATTGCTGCTGTTGGCTGGTTTCTTCTTTAAAATGGCTGGCCTCTTGTTGATCGGGATTATCTTCTTCTCCGGAGCAGTTGCCTTCCAGCTCGTCACACTGCCTGTCGAGTTTAACGCAAGTAGCCGTGCAAAAGAACTGATGATCAGAATGGGCTTCATCCGCAATGAAGAAGAACGCGGCGCAAGCAAAGTACTGGGTGCAGCCGCTCTGACGTACGTAGCTGCCGCTCTGATCTCTGTTCTGGAATTGGCGAAGTATATCATGATTTTCCGAAGCTCTGACGACTAATCTGTTAAATGAAACATCAAAGGTACAGCTCTCTCACATGGGAGGCTGTACCTTTTTTCATGAGCCTACGTTACAATAAAACGGGGGGTTTTGCACATGCGAATTGGAATCATTGGACTAGGCAGTATGGGTCAAATGCTGGTGAAATCACTCTGTAAAAGCGGTGTGATCCAGCCCGAGCATATCACCGTCTTCAATCGAACAAGAGAAAAGGCTGAAAATCTGCAAGCATCACATGGCATTCTCATAGCCGAAAGTGCGCAAGAGGTGTGCGACCAGGCAAAGCTGGTCTTTCTCTGCACAAAGCCACTGGATATCCTGCCTGTATTGCGTGAGTTGTCTATCCCTGAAAGTGTACATATCGTTTCTGTAGCAGCAGGTGTTAGCATCAAGGATTTGGAAATCGTCCATGCAGGTGCTGTGAGCAAGGTAATTCCTACCGTCACTTCGCAAGAGCTGCATGGTGTATCTCTATTTACATGCAGCAGTCGAACAAGTATAGAGGATCGCAATGAGCTTCTCACCCTCCTGTCTTCCATTAGTCAACCACAGGAAGTATCCGAAGTCGAGATCGAAACAGCGACGATCCTCACCAGTAGTGCCCCAGGACTGATCGCAGGGATTCTTGATTCGTTCGCGCAGGCTGCCGTTCGCAAAACACCAGAGCTTGACTTGGATACTGCGAGAAGCATGCTGGTGGAAACGATGCTGGGAACCGCTCTTTTGCTCAAAAACGAACAGCTTAGCTTCGACCAGTTGATCGAGCGTGTTGCTACCAAAGGTGGCATTACCGAGGAAGGCTTGCGTGTTCTGGACAAGACGCTTCCTTCTGGATTTGACGAGTTGTTTGCGATGACAGAATCCAAGCACGCTGCTTTGAAGATACTTGTCCAACAACAAAGTACAGTTTACAAGGGACTACACAGGTAACGGTGTGACGGGAGGTATACTGCCCGCCAGATTTTCCATGTAATGTTCATCTTGTCGCTGGTGGCTTCCACAGTAGTAACCAGCAAATCCAGCACTCGCCGCTTATCGTCAAAGCTGACGGTTTCCCATGTGTCCAAGTACCCGGAAATTTGCTGTACCTGTTCCGGGCTGATGGTTTCCACCGTCAATTCCGCAATCTCTTTGACAAGAGATTGCTTGTGGCTGTCCAGTTCCGCTATCTTCACATTCACATAGGAGAGCAGGACATTGTTTGCCCCGGTAAGGCTGTCCACCAGCTTTTCAATTTCGCTGTCCACACGGACAAGCTTCACTTGCAAGGCGGTGATTTTCGGGTTACCCTTTGCCGCCTTTTTCCGTCCCGTCAGTGTCTTGTAGCTTGCCAGCTTTTTTACCATCTACTGATAGGCAAGGGCTTCCAGTTCGGTGGTGTAAATCTTCCCGCAGCCGATACAGCAAGTCGTTGTGATGTGCCGCCAGTTGGGAATAGACTATACAAAACTGACGCCGGAGGAATTTCAGACATTGATTAACATATTGAAAAAATCCAAGCATCTGAATATTCCTAAAGGCAAGCGAAGGATGAAACGGAAATGACAGGGTTGGATTTATGTGGTAGAATGAGTATTAAGAGGGAACAGAAAATTGTAGAGCTGAGTTGAACTAAAAATTATTTATATAATGCAAATTGCAAGGAGGGTAACATATGTCAAATTTATTTCCAGAGCCGATTAGCAACCTTCCAGAAGCAGATATGCCTTTTTCCAATTATCAAGCATACCTTTCCCAAGGAGAGAATCACCAAATAATTTTTATGCAATTTAATGAGGATATTGATTTGCCAGAACACTCGCACGAAAGTCAATGGGGCATCGTGCTTGAAGGCAAGATTGAATTAACCATAAATGGTGTAAAAAATATTTATACTAAAGGCGATAGGTACTTTATTGAAAAAGATGTAAAACACTCCGGAAAAATATTTGCGGGCTATGCTGATATTACTTTTTTTAATCAAAAGGATAGGTACAATACAAAGCTGAAAAAGCAAAAATGAACAGCTTGTGTAGATGCCGGTTATGAGCATTATATGAAACTTGCAAACATTTGAAGCAAGGAATGGGAAATCAGGCCGCTACGCCTATCCAGCTGCCTTTGCCCTGAAGCATATGGCCAAGGACCTTCGACTGGCGCATGAAGCAGGCGTTTCTACACCATTGGCGGAATCCGTCAATGCCACCTATCGTCATGCACTGGAATCAGGGCTGGGTGAGCTCGATTTGATGGCGATCCTGCGTCACCTTGGTGGAAAATAGTTTTCTAGATTAGACTGACCCTACATAAAATAACAGCGGCTACCTAAGACCTGAAAATAACGTCTTAGACTGGCCGCTGTTTTTTTGTATTCCACGCAGAGCATACGCCTACATTTGACATATATTGCATACAAAAGGAGGAGTATGATATGCATTATTCAAATTTTCAATATGTACAATACAGTCATCGACTCCCTTTATACGCTGGTAAGACCTTTCGCTACGATTATGATGATGGCAATGTATTTATCATTCATTTCTTTGACGCTACTCATCGACATGATGAAGGGATTGCTGGACCGCATAAAGGATTCCAAGGTTACTATACATTCAATTACGTAGAAATAGCTCCTTGCGTTTACTTTATGTATTGGCTGGAAGAAGTCTACACGGTCAGCCAGGTTGCTGATTTTAATCGAATGCTGGTCTATACCCATTATACCTATGATGCACAGGGTGTTCGAAGAAGTCTGTTCCATTCTGGTACCATAACCGAACTTTGATAGCTTCACCTCCTAATTCGTGAAAGATGACAAAGCGAAAGACCGGAATTGCTTCCGGTCTTTTGTCGTACGATCCGCTATTGTTTGGCCTTCAGCCACGCATTTAAAATCTTTGCTTCCTCTACTGCCCGTTGATCTGACAATACATCACCGGGTTTGTTACTTTCCCCGATGATATAGCCCGCAAATGGCATTCCGACAAAAGAAAAAACATACTGAAACTGCTGAATAAGTGGCAACCCCTTCAATCTGGGCTGGTCTCCGCCAGTCGTAATGACATATGCTTGCTTTTTCCCGAGAGATTCTTTGAAGAAATAACGCTTGTCTCGCAAGCTCTGCGACCAGCGATCCACATAGTTTTTCATATGCCCCGACATGCCGTACCAATAGATCGGTGTAGCGAAAATGAGAAAATCATGGGCGAGCACCGCTTCCGTTACTTCATCGTAATCATCCGTGACTGAATCGAAGCCTCCTTCGTCATGCCTCTGGTCGTGAATCGGGCGAATGTTTTTCTCTCGCAGACGGATACTGGTGTGCTGCACGCCTTCCAATGCTACATTTGTCAATTGCTCCGTATTCCCTGCGTCTCTTGAACTACCATGTAATACGAGAATGTTCATGTGCTCACCCATCCTTACTCCTAATGTTCACTCCTCTTTATTGTAGGGAGAAAATCTAGCTTACTCAAACCTTAAACAATAAATGTCCCTTATTTTACGCTGATGAGCGGCACCGTTACCCACAGCACAGCAATCTTCAAAACAGGCTGCCTTACCAGTAGAAAAATCTACGGATAAGACAGCCTGTTTCATGTTTAATTAACGGAAACCCCACTAGTATGATCCTTCTGCTTTTTTTGCAAGCGCAACGCCAAAAGAAAAGCGATGAGTAGCAATCCAGCAGATACATAATAAACAGCCCGGACTCCCAGCCATTCAGCGATAGCACCCATCACTAGGGCAGAAGTACCAAAAACGAGTAATTCAATCGTCACCTTTGCTGACAGGACATAGGGCAGTACTGATTCCTCCGTCTCTTGCTGCAAAAGCGTCTGCTTGCTTACATGCACCATTTCCAAAAACGGTCCCAACGCAAACGAAAACAACAGTGCCACCAGAGCGTTCGTACTACTGCCAAAACAAAAGGTAAAAAATCCGACGCCAATTGTACCGCAAATGATCCAACGAAATAAATGACGCCGCATCCGCTCCGCATACATCAATAGCAGCGTCCCACCCGCAATGGCTCCAAGCATGTAACCGGCATTGATATAGCCCCACCATTCTTCTCCTTGTCCAAGCACATTGAGGACAAATGGCAGCATAATCGCAGCGATCCACACACCACCGGACAAGCCGATCACGACATCCATCGCGACCAGCAGTCGCAGGACAGGTACATCGCGAATGGCTTTCCATCCAGTGAGCCAGTTGGTTGTCGCCCCAGCTGCCTGTTCTTCTCGCAGCTTTTCGCTTGCCGGTGCTATGCCTGTCATCGTGATCGTTGCCACTATATAGGCACCAACCGTCCCCCACAGAACAACACCCGCTCCCAACCACGAAACGAGTAATCCGCCTGCGGCCCAGCCAGCAAAATGAACCGTTTGATCTGAGGTGGCAAGCAAACCATTCGCTCGCATCAGATCTTCTCGTCCTACCAACTGCGGCACCATGGCGTTTCGTGCAGGGTTTGCCCATCCATCCATAAAGGCGATGGTTGACCCCAATCCGAACAACAGCCAGATCCACTCTCCCTGCTCTCCCACACCGCTGCTGACAGCTAATGAGGCTATAGCCAAAAGTATCGTCTTCAAGCCTTGCGACAGCACGAGCATGCCCGTCAACGACAAACGCTGAAACACTAGCGGAGCCAACAAGCTGCTCACAGATTGCGAAGCTACGATGACAACCGGTATGAACGCCGTGTACATGACAGAACCAGTTGCAGCATACATGACCGAAATAAACGCGACAATATAAAATACATCCCCAAGGTTGGCCAATGTCTGACCCGCCCAGAGGCAAATAAAGCGTCGATGCCACATAAAGCACACCCTCCTGTCGGTTCAGGACCAGCCTATACGTCCTGATGGAATATGAAGTTATTCACACCGACTCGCCGTCACAATGGAGGTGCACCTCTTTTCGCGAAAATTACCTTTTATTCTATTCCAGAATCAGGATGCTGTACAGATTTGTTTCGGAAAAAGCTGTAGTACACCCAGCCTGCGTTAATAAACAGGAAAGCACTCGTCATGTAAAAAACTCCGCTAATGCTCACATAACCTGCCAAAAAGCCGCCAATCATCGGTCCAAGCATGCTGCCAATACTGACAAAGCTATTGTTATATCCGTAGACGCGACTCACCATATGTACAGGTGTTGCTCGCCGTAGCAAAGCATTGACGGATGGGAGTAATCCTCCCAGGGACAAGCCTAATAAAAATCGGAGCGCGACCAATTGCCATACCGTATGTACGAGACCTTGTGGAATGAAGATGATTGCGGCAGCCAAAAGCGAGAACAAAAGCACCTTTTGCGAGCCGAACCGATCTCCTAAACGCCCCAGCTGTGGGGAAGCAAAGACATTTGCTACCCCCATGCATGCCTGGACAATTCCGGCCCACAACGCTACCTTTGCCCCTTCTGAACCGAGCAACTGCGAGATGTAAATCGGCAGCACAGGGATAATGCTAAACAACGCAAACTGGATCATTACGGTTACAAAAAAGAGCGCCGGGAGTTCTTTGGAAGAAAAGATCATCTGAAAATCTTCACGTAGACTCGACTGTTCCTTTTTTTCAGGTGGAACAAAATTCTCTTTCACCGTAAACGTAATGACCAAGGTCGCCAGTAATAATACGCAACCAGTAATTACAAAAATCATCCGAAAGCCGATCTTCTCTGCAAGAACACCGCCAAAGAGCGGTCCCATAATAGTTCCGGCCGTAATAAAAGACTGAAGCAACCCTGTTGCATAGCCAATTCGTTCTTTGGGTACAGAGGATGCTACTAATGCGGTACTGGCAGGGATGATTCCACCTACGAGTCCATTAAGCAAACGAAGAGCCAAAAGCTGCCACAGACTTCCCGCAAAACCGGTCATTGCCATGGTAATGGACATAAAAAATCCCGAACGCAGAATCATAATCTTGCGCCCGTGCTTATCGGCCAAATTTCCCCAAATAGGCGAGACGAGGCCCGCCGTCAAAAAGTTGGCTCCAAAAATAATCCCCGCCCAAGCCGTGACTTGATGAGGGTCTTCAATTCCGAAATCCTGCTGAATGTAAAGCGGTAAAAAAGGCATGATCATGCTCATCGCCACCATGACGAAAAACAACGATCCACAGAGCACATATAAATTACGGCGCCATATCTCCATCGGATTTCCTCCAATCCCATCTGCTTATCCCTGTTGCAGGTCGGATGTACTTCCTAAATCTTGCACACTCCACAGGCCATAGTATACTCCCTTTCTCTCCAGCAATTGCTCGTGGGTGCCTTCCTCAACGATTTGTCCCTCTTTCATGACAATGATTTTGTCCGCATGGGTAATCGTTGAAAGTCGATGGGCCACGATGAGCGTGGTTCTTCCTTTTGCCAATCTGGACAAAGACTCCTGAATCGTATGCTCTGATTCCAAGTCGAGGGCAGATGTCGCCTCATCCAGAATCAGAATACCTGGGTCACGCAGGAAAACTCGCGCAATCGCGATTCTCTGTTTTTGCCCGCCAGAGAGCTTTACGCCTCGCTCCCCCAGCTCCGTATGGTAGCCATTCGGTAATTCGCTAATAAAGTCATGGGCATTGGCCGCCTTCGCAGCTTCTTGCACAGCATTGTCATCTGCATCAGGATTGCCCATTAAAATATTCACTTTTGCTGATTCACTAAACAAAATATTATCTTGCTGCACCATCCCGATGTGGTGACGCAAATTTTGCTGCTTCACATCGCGGATATCGAGGCCATCAATCGTAATTTTCCCTTCTGTCACGTCCCAAAAACGCGGCAGCAAGCTAATCAACGAAGATTTTCCGCCGCCTGACATCCCGACAATCGCAACCGTTTCACCAGAAGAGATGTTCAAATTCACGTTATTCAAGACAAGAGGGCCTTCCTCCCGATAGCGGAAGGACACGTTCTCAAAGCGAATTTCGCCGCGAATGCGTTTGGTTGCAGGGTCTACAGGCAACTCTCCTGCGTTTGGCTTGTCTACGATATCGTACGTTTCATCGATAAACTCGAACATCCGGTCCATCGATGCAATTGCCTGCGTCAGTACCGTACTGGAATTAACCAGACGTCGCAGTGGTGTGTACAAGCGCTCCAAATAAGCATAAAACGCAACCAGCGTCCCTACGCTCATGCTCCCGCCGATGACTTGGTAGCCAGCATAGGCAATGACCAGAAGTGGTGCGATATCCGTCACGGTATTGACCACAGCGAAGGTTCGGGCATTCCACCGCGTATGTGCCAGTGCCTTATCCAGAAACTGATTGTTCTCCTTGGCAAATTCCTTGCTCTCCTGCTTTTCCAATGCAAAGCTGCGGATGAGCGACATGCCGTTTACACGTTCGTACAAATACCCTTGTAGATGCGCCAGTGCAGCGGAACGATCCTTTGTCAATTGACGCAAGCGCTTGTAGAAAAACTTGACGGAGATACTGTACAAAGGGAAAACGATAATCGCGACAATCGTCAGCTCCACGTCCATATAGAGCATGATCCCCATCGTCAATGTAATCGTAATCAGGTCCAACCAAAGATTCATCAATCCTGTTTCCACGAAGCTTTTGGTTGATTCCACGTCGTTAATGACCCGAGAGATGACCTCACCCGTTTTGGTATTGTTGTAGTAGCGCATCGACAGTCGTTGTAAATGAGAAAACAATTGATTGCGAATGTCGAACAAGATACGACTGGATACCCACTGTGCATAGTATTGCCGGATGTACTCAACAGGGGTGCGAACGACGGTAAATAACAAAAAAGCCCCGAGCATCAGCCAAAATAGCTGTCTCAGCTTTTCCTCTTGAGGAAGCGGACTTGGCAGCAGGTCATCAATGACGTATTTGATAAGAAGTGGCAGAGCAAGTGGGATCGCGAACTTAATAATTCCAATCAATATAGTGCCCAATATTTGTTTCCAATAGGGCAGGACATAAGCCAAATAGCGGCGTATGCTCAAGCGTCATACCTCCTTTGCAAACAAGGAAATCCCTCCCCCGGTCATTCGGGAAAGGGATTATTCCTCATCATCTCGTACTAAAAGATAACGCTCGTACCAGCGTTGGACGAAGCCGTTTTGAAAAGGGCCACGTCGTGCGCTTACCCAATCCAGCACCTCTCGCAATGCTGTCTGCACTCTTTCCACAACAAATGGAGGATAGTTCATCTGTTTGCTATGTAAAAGAAACTCCTCTTCGTCGAGAATCGAGTACGTCATATCGGGAAACACTTTTACGTCGAGATCATAGTCTATGTAGCTTAGCAATTGTCCCTTCATGCTGAAGGGCGAACCAATGTTGCAATAATAATAAATACCGTCATCACGAATCATGGCAATGGTATTGAACCACTGGCCTCTACCAAATGTACAAATGGCCGGTTCACGCGTACGCCATTCCCGCCCGTCTGCTTCTGTCACCTTGACCCGATCATTTCCCCCAATCACCACCGCATCACTGGTATGAATCAACGTAGATTTGTCCCATATGCGGTGCAACGAATGGTCATGTTTATAACTTTCTATGCGGATATTGGAGCCCGGAGTTGGTGACATGACTCTCCCCTTTCTTCTCTTCTCTATTTGAATGGGGACAAGCCTCCTTTAAGAAGAGAGCTTTTTGGAAAGTGTAACATATTTTTGTACTTCATAGCCAAGTGAAAGGTAAAACGGAAGGACTTCCGGATTTGATTGATTGACCATGATCAAGACGTTATTGACACCTCGTTGCTTGAAACGCTTTTCAATTGCTTCAACGAGTTCGCGACCAATACCTGAGCCTTGCATCTCTGGAAGTACAGCCAATCGGTAGAAATAGGCACGTGCTCCGTCGATCGTGCCAACCACGACCCCTACCACTCTGCCTTCAATTTCCGCAACCATTACCAGATCGCTGTCCCAAGCCAAATGCTGGGCCAAATCGTTCAATGACTCTTTGTCCGATTGGTCCAACCCCGTCTCCTGCCAAATACGTGTGATAGCCGAATAGTCACCGAGTCGAAACGGACGAATCAGCATGTGTTGCCTCCTTCGTAACCTTCTTCCTCTATTGTACAACACATGGACAACTTTGTCTTGTGTCGCAACACCACAAAGTCTCCAACTCCATACTCCATCTACAATAAATCATTATGTCAAAAGAGAAATACCGCCGTCTACAATCAATGTCTGTCCGCGAACCATCCACGCTTTGTCGGAGAGCAAGAACATCACAGCATTAGCCAAATCTTCCGGCTCCACAATGCGTCCTGCTGGCGTACGCTCTGCTGAGCTACCGAGCAATTCTTCACGATTCGGGAAATGTTTGAGTGCATCCGTATCCACCGCTCCGCCAGATACAGCGTTTACTACAATATTATGCGGTGCAAGCTCGACTGCCAAATAACGAGTAATCGCTTCTACAGCTGCCTTCGATACGCCAACCGCTGTATAGTTATCGAGTACGCGAATGGACCCAAGGCTGGACAAGCTCACGATTTTTCCGCCGTTGCCACCCTTGATCATTAGTTTTGCCGCTTCTTGCGCACAGAACAACAGCGCCTTGCTGTTAATTTCCATGGTCCAGTCCCAATGGCTTTCTTCCAGCTCCATCAGCGGACGCAATACACCCGATGCCGCATTGTTCACAAAGACATCCAAGCGACCAAATTCCTGGTCAATTTCTGCGAACAATTCTTTGATTTTTGCTACATCCCCTACATTGGCTTTGATCAGATGGACACGAGCGCCCTTTGCTTCCAGCTCTGCTGCTGCTTCTCTTGCCGCAGTGCGGTTACGCAAATAGTTCAGCACCAGGTCATAACCCTGTTCCGCCAATTGAAGAGCAATCGCTTTTCCGATCCCTCGGGTCCCGCCAGTAACCAGTGCAACTTTTTTCGTTGTATTCATAAAAAGATTACCTCCCAACCTGACCAACTATTAATAGCAGGTACTAATATGTAAAAATCACCTTTTCATTATACAACTCCACCTGCGCTTTTTCTACCTACGGAAAAAATCCCGGCATGACTTGATCCTCTCAACTATAGCCATACTAAGCTCGCGGTATCAGGCAACCACTACCACATAAGGAGGAATGGCAGGGTGTACATAGGTCGGGAATTATCCGAATTAACCATGGTGCCACTAGCTGATTGGGAAATGAATGAGCTGCTTTATTACCATCACAATTTTTCGCAATTGGCAGCTTACCTCAGTGCAGAAGGAGCCTCTCTTCACGTCAAAGTCATCCATGAGCTTGAATCCAGAGGGCCTGTGAATGGAGACAGCGGGGGATGGGATCATTCCTCGTCACCTATTTACGATTAAGTAAAAAGCCCGGCTGCTCGTGTATGTAGACACGGCACCCGGGCTTGTTTTTAGATACGGAATTGGCCGATCTGGTTTTGCAATTCCTCCGCGAGATGTTCGAGAGAAACGGCTGAGGAAGCGATCTCTTCCATAGAGGCTAGCTGCTCCTGGGCAGCTGCGGATACACTTTGTGTTCCATCAGACGCTTGCAGTGTCACTTCGGAAATATGACCAATAATCTCAACCACTTTCTGTGCCCTTGTGGAGAAATCATTTGTCGCTTCAGATACCTGACCGATTTTCTCTGCCACTTCATTGACGGCTGATTGAATTTGCTCGAAGGACTGGCCAGCTTCGTTCACTTTTTCAATACCTTGCGTGACTTCACGCTTGCTCTGATCCATGACAAGCACAGCATGGTTTGTCTCCGCTTGAATCGCGGTGATCAGCTGACTAATTTGTTGTGCCGAGCTTGCGGATTGCTCTGCCAGCTTGCGTACCTCATCAGCCACCACAGCAAAGCCTCGTCCATACTCCCCTGCTCTAGCCGCTTCGATTGCCGCATTTAGTGCGAGCAGATTGGTTTGGTTTGCGATGGCAGTGATCACATCCACGATGTTTCCGATTTCCTGGGAACGCGTACCCAAATTATCCACGACTTTTGCCAGACCGTGAATCGATTCGCTGGATGCATTCATTTGCAACACAGCCGATTGAATGGCCATGTTTCCGGTCACTGCCAAGTCTGACGATTCCCGAGCTGCGATGAAAACGTTTTGTGTATGCTCTGCGATCTGACCAATTCTTGCCGACATTTGTTCGACTGCTGCGTTACCCTCCTGCGTATGGGAGACTTGCTGCTCAGTTCCTTCCGCCATTTCTTGCATGGTCTCTGCAATCTGTTCTGTCGCTTTGCTTGTCTGGTCCGCACTTGCAGAGAGCTGCTCTGCCGAAGAAGCCAGCTGCTGAACAGAATCATTCACAGAATGGAGCAAGGAACGAAGAGATTCCGCCATGTGATTGAAGGCTTTGCCCAACGTACCCAACTCATCGTCACTACGTATATGTACTTGTTGTGTCACATCGCCTTGGCTCATTTTTTCCGCTGCTTCTGTCAACATGCGCAAAGGACGGAGTAAGGAGCGCAAAATCACGTAAATGATTCCGCCAGCTACCACCAGCGCAGCAATTATAATCACGAGCATCGTGTAAAAAATCGGATTTGCTGCTTCTCCTGCTTCGCTTTCATACATCACGCCAACCAGCTTCCAACCCGTATTTTCATTCGTAGTAAACACGGCTTGGACAGGATTTCCTTCGTGCTGAAATTGTAATCGACCTGACTCTTTTGCATATACAGTATCCACCCAAGACTCTGCAACCTCAACGCCAGACTCTCCATTTGGATTGACTAGCATTTTTCGGTTTTTATCCAAAATCGTCATAAATCCTTGGGTACCGATTTTCGCTTGCTTGACCGTCGCGTCCAGCGCTGACAGTTGAATATCAATTCCATAAACACCGGACTGATCAGGCAATGCCATCGCAATTCCTACCACGACTTTGCCGGTAATGGCATCTATGTACGGGTCCACAATGATGGTCTTTCCTGGCTGCTTCATGGCTGCTATGTACCAATCTCTCTTTCGCGGGTCGAATCCGTCCGGGAGCTTGGAATCGGTTGCAGTCATCATGCCGCCATTCTCGTCCCCGATATACGCTTCACTCAATTCCGAGTTTAAAGCGAGAAAACGCTGCAATTTCTTTTTGGTGATCACCCTGTTCTCTTCCTGAATGTCTTTGCGTACAATATCAGCAGCGATCCACCCCACATTCCTTGATTGCTCCATCAGTGTCCGATTCAAAAGCGCGTCTACCAACCGAACATTTTCAGAGGCAGTCGTAAGCAATTCATTTGACAGCTCTGTCTTGGCACTCTGATAAGAGAGCAGCCCGAGCAAAAGCATGGGGACCACTAATATCGTGGAAAATGTAGCGATCAGCTTGGATTTCACAGTAAGTCTGGGTGTTTTCATTCGCTAGCATCACCTTTCTGGTGTCATGATTGTCCTATATGGTTACCCGATATATGTCTCATTGTAAACTTTCCATTGCCCACCAGACTACATATTTGTTTATTTTTTATTATCTTTTATTATATTCAGAATATACTTTCTTCTAGAAATAGGTAAAAAATCGCTTTACAACAAGAAAAAAATGCCATATTCTAAGAGTACGTTCCACTCACACTACTACTTCTGAAAGAAAGGAGGCAGCACCATGATGATGATAGCAATGAACCTGAAACCAGCTCTTATGGATCGTCTTGTGGATGTTACAACTGAATATAGCAGCGCCTCCTGGGTCGACGAATTCCAGTAGTATTCGTACTCTTCAACATTTCCTTTTCGTCTATTACCGACCACAGGCGTTGTTGCTTGTGGTCTTTCTATGCCCTTCAAAACGGCATGTCCGTTTTTGTTGCCAGAAGACCGCAGGCTTTCGCCCGTGGTCTTTTTCTTTCTCATGAATTAACATTTTCCACCTTGAAAGGGGGTGACTGGTAATGGTACTGAACTTCTTGCTTTTCACTGTCAAGATTGAACGCAATAAGGAACAAGCAGAGAAACTTTTCGCAGAATCTGCTCGCTGTCGCTATCTCGAAGAACGCGCCGAAGAACACGCTTTTGAAGCTGCACAATTTGTGAGCCGCATTTAATGGACACCACTACTTGACTACAGGAGGGATTTTAGTATGAAAAACAAACAACGGCGTCAGATGATGAGGTTTACAGGAGTCAAAGCGATAGACGGTAGCTGACTGCACCAAACTAACGGGATGGGAGGGATACACTCATGTACATTCCAATGATTTTCTTCACAATCATTATTGAGAAACGGAAATTGACACCGAAGCAGCTTGAAGCAAAATACATGCAACAACAAGCGCTGAAACGCATCGAAGAACAAAAGCATCAGATCGTGACACAATTTCCAGAGTTTTTGATTCGATAAAAAGTAACAGTTTCACAAAGATCATGTCTGCGGGGGCATGATCTTTTTATTTTCCACTGCTCTTCCCCTCTCTCGAAGCTTTATAATGATTCAAAAGAGAAAAGTGGGGAGTGAAATCATGGAGTATCAAATCGTCTTTTTAGACATTGATGGGACACTCATCAACGAAGAGAAAGTCATACCACCGGATACACTCGAAGCCATTCAAGAGCTGCAAAGAAACAAGATCGAGGTCGTCTTAGCAACAGGTAGAGCTCATTATTATTTTGACGAGCTTGCCAAACGGTGCGGCATCGACTCGTATGTCAGTTGCAATGGCGCATATGTCGTCTATCAAGGAACAACCATTTATGATCGCCCCATCCCGACCAAAACACTCGATCAATTGCAACAGATCGCGGCCCAGCATGACCATCCTATCCTGTTTCAAGGCAGTACGGCGGGCTTTTCTACCCATAAGCAGCATCCGTATTTGGATTGGACCTTTCAGCAATTGAAGCTTGATTCCCCTGATCACAATGCGGATTTCGCCCATTCTGAAAACATTTATCAAGCGCTGTTGTTTACACCAGATGCGCATGAGCAGCAATACAGAGAAGAGCTTCCCGCTCTCACGTTTATACGCTGGCATGAGTATTGTATGGATGTTTTTGCAAAAGGCGGTTCAAAAGCGCTTGGTATTGAAGCGCTTCTCTCCCATATCGGGCTTGCGCCAAGCAAGGCAGTTGCTTTTGGAGACGGTCTGAATGACAAAGAGATGCTCTCTTATGTCGGGATGGGAATCGCCATGGGTAATGCGCATGAAGCTTTGTTGCCGCATGCCAATTACGTCACGCGCCACGTCGATGATGGCGGGATATCTCACGGCTTGCGTCACATCGGTCTGATGAAATAAATAAAAGCTGCCGAGAAATGCCCGACAGCTTTGCCTACCTGTTATTTTTGTCCCAACAGCTCACGAATTTTTTGATGCGCCATCGGAATGGTGTAAGCATCTAATTCCTCCCAAGCAGCGTATTTTGCATGAGCGGGGAGCTCTTCCCCTTCGATCCAGTCACAGGACCATACTTGCATGTTCCACTGCAAATGGGAGAAGACGTGCTGAACCGTCCCTAACGGCTGCATGACCTCTACATCGATTCCGAATCGTTCACGCAAACCAACTGCGAGTGCCTCCTGCTTGGCAGCATCACTTTCCTGTTCGGTTTCAACAGTAGGAAATTCCCACATGCCGGCGAGTAGCCCCTGATCGGGACGCTTATTAATCAATACTTTGCCGTCGCGAATGATAATACCTACTTGCAGATCAACAGGACGTGGAGGTTTGGCTTTGCCTTTGACCGGCAGCTCTTCTGCCACTCCTTCTTGGCGCGCCATACAGTAGTCAAACACTGGACAGGTCAAGCATTGCGGAGTGCGTGGAACACAGACCATCGCTCCCAGCTCCATTAAAGCCTGATTGAAATCTCCCGCTCTTCCCTCTGGAATGACTTGGCGTACGAGATGTTCGATTTTGATTCTTGTGGCAGGCTTGGCAATGTCATCGGTTAAATACAGCAGGCGTGAAAAAACACGCATAACATTTCCATCCACAGCCGGCTCCGCCTTTTCATAGGCAATGCTAAGAATGGCACCTGCTGTATACGGCCCGACACCTTTTAGTGTAGCAATCTCTTCTGGTGTATCCGGCACAACGCCTCCATAGCGAACCGTTACCTCGCGGGCTGCAGCTTGAAGATTGCGCGCGCGGGAGTAGTAACCGAGTCCTTCCCACGCTTTTAAGACATCTTCCTCGGGTGCTTTCGCTAACTCACTCACTGTCGGAAATTTCTCCATGAAATTCGCATAATAAGGTTTAACGGTCTCAACGCGTGTTTGCTGAAGCATAATCTCCGATACCCAGATACGATATGGGTCTTTGTTGATCCGCCAAGGCAAATCCCGCTTTTGTGAGTCGTACCAGGCCAGCAAATCCTGAGCAAAGCCAAACACATGAAATTGTTCAGGAAGTGTATATTTCAAGCTTTCTTTTTTTCTTGCCATTTCCGTTTACTCTACTCCTTTTCAACCCAGTTTAAGCGGGACGAAACGCCCACACATGCAGTTTTGCAGCTCCGCCGGAAATACAGTCGCAAAAGTCTTGATCTGCCAATCGACTTGCCTTGATTTCTTCGTATATTTGAACAGTCTCGACCTCAAATGTTTCGACAAACAGACCGGGCTGATCCAGGCCCTCCATTAAGCGATACTGATGTGCACCCATCGCTTCCATTCGCCCAGCCATCGAGGTGAGCAATCGCAGAGCGTGACTTCGTTTTTCAGTATCCAGCTTGTATTCAATGAAAACCGTTAGCATGCAACGTGTTCCTCCTTTACCGATTCAACGCTTTCATCATACCTTTCCCACCCCGTACGAACAAGCACACAAATATTTTCAGAACGGGCGGGAATTAACCTTAGGCAAACGCTATAATAAACAATAACAGTGGAAGGAAGGGAGGAAGACAACGATTCCATGGATACAGCCACACATTTTGCCATGGGCTTTGGATTGGCCGGGCTCGCCTATCTTGATCCTGTCGTAGCTTCTACTCCGTCACTTGCAATGGCCGTCATGATTGGAACGGTCATTGGCTCGCAGGCACCTGATTTGGATGGCTTAGTCCGCCTTCGTGGTACCGCTGCCTACATTCGCAACCACCGAGGCGTTTCTCACTCGGTTCCCGCTTTATTTCTCTGGACTGGAGCCATTTTTGTTCTCATCCAGGCCATAATGCCACAGCCCCATTGGCTGCATTTGCTCGGCTGGATATTCCTGGCCGTCTGTTTACACGTATTCGTTGATTTGTTCAATTCCTATGGCACAAAGGGCCTGTACCCGTTTCGCGACAAATGGGTGGCGCTCAACGCCATTTTCATTTTCGATCCGTTCATTTTTGCTGCTCATCTCGTCGGCTTTATGCTATGGGCGGCAGGCGCGCATCCTGGACACGTCTTTTTATGGATATACGTGATCATTGCCGGATACTACTACTGGCGTTGTCAGGTGCAAAGACGTACGACGGAGCTGGTTCGCCAACGAATCGGCAAAGCTGGTACCTTCACCATCATCCCTACACTTTCCTGGACGTATTGGACCTTCGTCGCAAAGACAGAGCAGCATTGGTATGTAGGTGAAGTCATTTCGGGGGACGTCGTCATCTTGGACACCTTCTCCATCAAACCGGAAAATGAGCGGATTGCGGCAGCCAAGAAAAGTTACAAAGTCCAGTCCTTCCTCGCTTTTACTCATCATGTGCATGTAGAAACAAAGGAGCGTTCCTTTGGCTATGAGGTCAAATGGATTGATCTGCGCTACCGCTCGCGTTTTCAAGGGAAAAGTCACTACATGTTCGTCGCCGTGGTCTACCTCGATTTTGATCTGACCATCCGCGATTCATTCGTCGGCTGGATCCACCGCGGAGAAGAACAGCTCACTAAAAAATTGGACTCCAAACGCTCGTAATAAGACGAGACTCCCGCCCCTGCTAAAAGAGGGCGGTTATTTTTTGGTCATCTGACCCGTTCATTTTTACCAAAATTGCACCTGTTCCCCTAGTCAAATACCCATTACGATCAAAATAACAACGACAGACTGGGGGACTCGACATGATACCAATTCGTTATTCCAAGCGTACCATTACTGATCAGGAGCAAATTGACCAATTTTTGCAAGTGGCAAAGGTCGGCCATCTCGGCTTGTCCAATGAAATCGAGCCGTACATCCTGCCTTTGAATTTTGCTTGGTGGAATGGCTGTATTTATTTTCACGGCGCGGATTCTGGCAGAAAAATCGAAATGATCAATGGCAACAACCGCGTATGTTTCAGTGTTTGCGAGGAGTACGGCACGATCGCCTCACCTGTGCCTGCCCATGTCGATACGGCTTACATGAGTTTGTTTATCGCCGGAACAATTGAGCGTGTTTCTGAACCTGAGGAAATGCGCGATGCGATGCAATCCATGATCGACAAGTACGTACCCGGCTACTATTCAGAACCGTTGCCTTTGCAGCATGTCATCAAGTATCGTTCTTCGATGGGCAGTACAACCGCCATCTTCCGGATTACGCCTACTGCACTGACCGCCAAAGGTAACCCACTTTCCGAAGAGAATCAGTTCTATCCCGGCAGAAAAGTCGAGATGGATGTATAGCAACGAAAAAAGACACGCTCCATTATAAGAGACGTGTCTTTTGCTTGACTGATCTTTACTTATTATACGGAGCACTCATTCCTGTAGAAATCGCAATTCGGTTCCAGCAGTTGATCGTGTTGATTGCCATAATCAGGGAAACGTACTGGTTCTCGTCAAAATGCTCGCGAACCTGCTGATAAAGCTCTTCAGAAACACCGTTAGCTGTAATGACAGTGACTGCTTCTGTCAGAGCAAGGACGGTGCGCTCTGCCTCTGTGTAAACCGCGGATTCTCTCCATACACTGAGCAAGTAAATTCGTTGCTCTGTCTCACCTAGCTTGCGCGCATCTTGCGTATGCATATCCATGCAAAAAGCGCAGCCGTTGATTTGGGAGGCACGAATTTTGATCAGCTCAATCAGTTTTTTGTCCAAGCCGCTCTCATTCACGAATTTTTCCAGCTTGAGCATAATTTGATACGCTTCGGGATTTACTGTACGATGATTGATTCTAGCTTGCATGATTCATCTTTCCTCTCCACTCGAATTTGCTTTCACCCTCAAAGACGAGTGAAGCGTCGTTCTTGTGACGAATCATCCATTTTCTTTTTGCAAATGGGCAAGCTTATCTGGATTGACCATCATGTACAAGCGTGCAATGCGATCTTCTTCATTCATAGTGATCTGAATGATCATTTTCAGCTGACCTTCGGAGTAGACGATGATTCCATCTTGACCGTTGATCGAGCGAATCTGCATAGTAGCATGAGAAGCCCACTTCGGCCATACCCCCATCCAGAAGGCAGTAATCCGCTCATCTGAGAAGATGGGATGAATAGCCGCACGGACTTTCCCGCCACCATCGCTGACAAACACGGCATCTTTTGTCAAAAGTCCGATCAACGACTTCGCATCTGACTTGGAGATGGCCTGCATTAGCTGTTCTACCAAACTCGAAGTCCGACTCGACTGAGGGACGATCGCCTGATAACCTGCTTCAGCCAGCTTTTTTCTCGCAAGGCTAAACTTCTTACGGCAATTTACTTCGGTCATTCCGAGCATCGCAGCAATTTCGCTGTATTCGTAGTCGAGTGCTGTTCGGAGCACAAAAACGGCCCGTAGCGTCGACGGTAGTTTTTCCAAGAGAACAAGTAAGCCATACGAGACGGCTTCTTCGGCAATCACCGTTTGCAAGGGATCATTGGTTTCCGAAGCATCCAACATCGGCTCCGGCAGCCATTCCCCTACATACTGCTCCCGCTTCCAACGGGCTGATTTTAATACGTCCAGACAACGATTGGTCACAGCTTTGCACAGATAGCTTTTTACATGGTGAATGTCTTGGATGTCGGTACCTGCCAATACAAGAAAAGTATCCTGAACAATGTCCTCCGCTTCCGTTACCGAGCCAGTCATCCGGTACGCAAGGGAAAACAGTAATGATTTATACTCCCGATAAACATCCTCCATGTGCACGGTCATTATTTGGGATCACCAAACTGCCAAAGGGTGTGAGTGAGACTTCCATAGCGGATGCTCATATGCAGGCGCTTCGCTGTACGCTCATCGTCGGCAGCACCCATGACGTACACGAGTGGGACAAAATGCTCGGTTCCATACGCGGGAACAGCTTTTTCGGCATGTGGAGCAAGTTCGCGATAGTTGGCGAGATCCTCGACATTCCAGTCAGTCAATGTTGTTTGCAGCCAGTCTTCGAATTGCTCCGCCCACTCAAAGGTATTACTACCAGACTCTCTTAGGTCCATATAGGAAAAATTATGGACAGTTCCGCCACTGCCGAGGATCAGAACGTCTTTTTTGCGGAGCGGACTGAGTGCTTTGCCGATCTGATATTGCTCCTTCACAGTCAGGTTCGGATTAACTGATAAGGCAACAACAGGAATATCTGCATTCGGATAAATATGGCGCAAAACAACCCAGTGTCCATGGTCCAAGCCTCTTGTCGTGTTCAAAGCAACAGGAATACCCGCTTCCTGAAGAAGGCGGATGGTTTCATCCGCTACTTCACGCTCTCCTTTTGCCGGGTACTCGATTTCGTATAACGCTTGCGGAAAACCGCCAAAATCGTGAATGGTCGGGAAGGTGTCCATGGTTCCCACCATTTGATCATAGGCTTCCCAGTGAGCGGAAAAAATGACAATAGCACGCGGCTTGCGCGGGAGCAGGCCAGGCAATTTGTTCAGTGCTTCTGTATAGGCATTGTTTTCTATAGCAAGTAACGGGGCACCATGTGCAATGAAAAAAGACGGCATCATATGCGTACACTCTCCTCTATACTTTTTAAACTTAGTTACTTTTTGTAAGTATTATATCGCATAATCATCACGGTTACAAGTGTATCCAGAATTGATGCCGTTTCTTTTCTCTGAACAAAAAAAGCTTGCCGTTCCTAAAGAACGACAAGCCTTATAGCTGGTAAAGTTACAATTACTTCGCTGCTGCGAAACGCTTGCTAACTTCATCCCAGTTTACTACGTTCCAGAACGCACCGATGTAGTCAGGGCGTTTGTTTTGGTAGTTCAGGTAGTATGCATGCTCCCAAACATCCAGACCAAGGATAGGTGTTTTACCTTCCATGATTGGGCTGTCTTGGTTAGGAGTAGAGCTGATTGCTACTTTTCCGCCTTCTGCAGTCAGCCAAGCCCATCCGGAACCGAAACGAGTAGTAGCTGCTTTTGCGAATTCTGCTTTGAAGTTGTCAAAGCTTCCGAATGCCGCGTTAATTGCGTCAGCCAGTTCACCAGTTGGTGCGCCGCCGCCGTTCGGGCTCATGATTTCCCAGAACAATGTGTGGTTAGCATGGCCTCCACCGTTGTTGCGAACAGCAGTGCGGATGGACTCAGGCAGAGCATCCAGATTGCTGATGAGCTCTTCAATGCTTTTACCTTGCAGGTCAGCGTGTGCTTCTAGAGCTGCATTCAGATTGTTGACATAAGTAGCATGGTGGCGTCCGTGATGGATTTCCATGGTTTGCGCGTCGATATGTGGTTCCAAAGCGTTGTGTGCATAAGGCAATGCAGGAAGTTGATGTGCCATTGTAACATTCCTCCTCAAATTATGTAGGTCAAGCTTACGACTTCATTATACTGTATGCCAAACAGTTTTTCAACAAATCGGTATGCAAAGTATATTAATCTATTTACTATTTCAAAGAAATTCTATCTTGCAAACGAAAAGGAGCGTGCTAGACTTGGATTATTACAAACGAAGAGAATCAGGTGATTACTAGTGGAAATGGACTTATCAACGATCGTACTTCTCGCCGTCTTTGGATTCGTTGCAGCTTTCATTGACAGTACTGTTGGTGGAGGTGGGCTCATCTCTCTCCCCGCTCTGCTCGGTCTAGGAATGCCACCGTACCTTGCTCTTGGCACGAACAAGTTGGCTGGCACGATTTCATCTGCCACCAGCTCCTACACCTTTATCAAGAGCGGTAAATTTGACAAGAAGCTCATGCTGATCTTGTTTCCCGTCTCCCTGGTCGGCGCCTATTTCGGAGCGAAAACAGTTCTGTTCGTTCCTCAGGAGTTTTTGAAGACCCTTGTCGTTATTATGATGGCACTCATTTTTGTTTACACCCTTTTTAACAAACGATTCGGTCAAGATTCCAACTACAAAGGGCTGACCAAATTTACGCTTGGCATCGGTATTCCTTTTACCTTTTTAATCGGATTTTACGATGGATTTTTCGGGCCGGGAACCGGTTCGTTCTTTGTTTTTCTGATGGTGCTTTTGTTTGGCTATGATTTTGTGATTGCAGCTGGCAATGGCCGAATTTTGAATCTGGCCAGTAACATTTCAGCGCTTTTTGTCTTCACAATGGAGGGCAAGGTCGTCTTCATGACTGGGCTCATCATGGGGATTGCGATGCTGTTGGGGGCAAACCTCGGTGCCAAAATGGCCATCAAAACGGGGGTACGTTATGTCCGTCCGTTGTTCTTGGTCGTATCCATTACCTTGATTGTGAAGATGGTGTATGAGTTGATTTTTACAGCTTGATCAGCTTGGAAAAAACATTTGTACGTTGCTGTAGTGGT
>NZ_JABSUV010000053.1:0-41773 GCF_013284275.1 Brevibacillus sp. HB2.2 | reverse complement strand
CACAACAACCATTTCATCTTATCAGGTTGTCCAGGCCGTGTCAACAAGTTTTTTCAACATGTTTTTCAGCGACCTCATTAATCTATCACATACCTTGAGGGAAAAGCAAGAACTATTTTCACATCATTTTCGTGATCGATTAAGTAAAAAAGAAGAACAGGTATTAATATAACACTTAACCATTTTAAGTGCAAGTAAAAAAATAGAACCACCTGAGTTTTTCTCAGATGGTTCTATTCTACAAAAGACTAGTCGCGGTTACGCATGTGAGGGAACAACAGTACGTCGCGAATGGAAGGAGAGTTGGTCAACAGCATTACCAGACGGTCAATTCCGATTCCAAGTCCTCCAGTTGGCGGCATACCGTACTCAAGTGCTTCAATGAAATCGTCGTCCATATCATGCGCTTCGTCGTTACCAGCTTCTTTTTCCAAGAGCTGCGCTTCAAAGCGTTCACGCTGGTCAATTGGATCATTGAGCTCTGTAAATGCATTAGCATGCTCACGAGCTACGATAAACAACTCAAAACGATCCGTGAATCGCGGATCCTGGTCATTTTTCTTCGCCAATGGCGAAATCGCCACAGGATGACCGTAAACAAAGGTAGGCTGAATCAACGTATGCTCCAGCTTTTGCTCAAAGAATTCATTCACTACATGTCCGAACGTATGGTGAGGCTCAACGGATATGCCATGCTCTTTTGCCAAAGCACGCGCTTCGTCGTCGCTCATTTCCTTCCAGAAATCGACGCCGAGATTTTCCTTAATCAAATCTACCATGTGTACACGACGCCATTTTGGTGTCAGGTCAATCTCATTGCCTTGGTATTGAATTTTCATGGTGCCCAATACTTCCTGTGCAATATGAGCAACCATTTCTTCTGTCAGGCTCATGATATCCTGGTAGTCGGCATAGGCTTCATACAGCTCAATCATCGTGAACTCAGGGTTGTGACGAGTAGAGATCCCTTCGTTGCGGTATACGCGACCGATCTCATACACCTTCTCCAGGCCACCAACGATCAGGCGTTTCAAGTGCAATTCAATTGCAATACGCATATACAGCTGCATATCCAACGCATTGTGATGCGTGATAAATGGACGAGCAGATGCACCACCGGCAATCGCGTGGAGTGTAGGTGTTTCTACTTCCAGATAGCCAAGGTTGTCCAAATAACGACGCATCGAAGTCAGAATACGGCTACGCGTAATGAACGTATCGCGAACTTCTGGATTCACAATCAAATCCACGTAACGCTTACGGTAGCGAGTCTCGATATCTTTGAGACCATGGTATTTCTCAGGTAGTGGACGCAATGATTTCGTCAGGTAGGATAGTTCCTTTGCTTTTACACTGAGCTCACCCGTTTTTGTTTTGAAAACAACACCAGTTACACCGATCATGTCACCGATATCAGCCAAATCAAATACTTTGCTCAGCTCTTCCCCAACAGTATCCTGACGGACGTAGATTTGAATCTGACCGGAACGATCCAGCAGTTGAGCAAAGCTCGCCTTACCCATTCCACGTTTCGCCATCAAGCGGCCTGCAATCGTAACCACGTTCTCTTCCGCTTCCAGCTCTTCCTTGCTCTTTTCGCTAAAAGCTTTCGTTATATCTGCAGCGTGATGCGTTTGCTCGAATTTTTTACCGAACGGATCAAAGCCCCACTCACGCAATTGATTCATTTTGTCGTGACGAACTTGAAGAAGCTCGTGAAGCCCTTCCTGTTGCTGTTCTTCCTGCTGAAGGTCTTGCTCGTTTGCCATTTTGCTCACTCCTCTAGAAAATGCCTGCATTAACAATTTTGTACAGACTTTTATAATAGCGATACGGCGTACCTCGCAAAAGGTACGCCATAGATCCACTGCTTACAGGTTAATATCAAGAATCTCGTACTGAATGACTCCTGCCGGTACGTTCACGTCAACAATCGCGCCTTTTGCTTTGCCGAGGAGTGCTTGACCTACCGGGGACTCGTTGGAAATCTTGTTGTTCATCGGATCGGATTCAGCAGAACCTACAATCGTGTAATCCATAACATCACCGAACTCTAGGTCTTTCAGCTTCACGCGGGATCCAACGCTTACAACACCTGTATCTACATCTTCATTTGTGATGATACGGGCATTGCGTAGCATTTTTTCCAGGGTCAGAATGCGACCTTCAATGAACGCTTGCTCATTCTTTGCTTCTTCGTATTCAGAGTTCTCACTGATATCTCCAAAGCTAATCGCTTCTTTAATACGAGCAGCTACTTCCTTACGTTTAACCGTTTTCAAATCTTCAAGCTCTTGTTCCAGCTTTGTTAAACCTTCAGGTGTAAGGATGACTTCTTTTTCAGACATGGTTCAATTCCCCCGTTTTAAAAAATGATTCCATTTATACTGGGTAAAGTACAAAGGATTATATGTAGATGTTCTATACAATATACAGCAGAATGCAATCGTCTGTGAGGTTCAAAGGTAAAGCTGCCAGTGAGGACTGGCAGCTCGGCACCCAATATTACGGAGTATTATAGGATATGAAGGAACCCTTGTCAATGTCTGGAATGAACCACCAGTTTTAGTAGCTGACAGCCTCATCACTTGCTGTTTCCAGCAGTTCTTCGTTGTCATCTGCGTAGTTTTCGATCCAGTCAACAAAGTTCATGAGGACGCTGCGAAGCTCCTCTTCTGTCTCAACCGCATTCACGAGATTTTTCGTGTGCGTCGAGCCCTTCAAGCCTTTCAAGTAATACGCCGCGTGCTTACGCATCTCAAGGACTCCCACTCTCGGACCCTTCAGCGCGATTAAACGCTCTGCATGCAATAAACAAATATTCATCTTTTCACGTGCGGTTGGCTCTGGACCCAGCTCTCCCGTCGTCAGGTATTGAATGGTGCGATACAGCATCCATGGATTTCCGAGCGCAGCCCGCCCAATCATAACACCATCGCATCCCGTTGTATCCAGCATGCGTCTCGCATCCTCAGGAGTAGCCACATCCCCGTTCCCGATTACTGGAATCGAAACGGTTTCCTTCACTCGACGGATCCAGTCCCAGTCGGCTTTCCCTTTGTACATTTGTACGCGGGTGCGTCCATGAACAGCGATCGCTTTGCCGCCTGCACGTTCTACTGCCTTGGCATTATCCAGTACGTACAGATGGTCTTCGTCCCAGCCCAATCTCATCTTGACGGTAACCGGCTTGTCGACCGCATCGACCACAGAAGATACGACTTCGTAGATTTTATCTGGATCGAGCAACAGACGCGCACCTGCATCACAGCTCGTAATTTTCGGCACAGGACAGCCCATGTTGATATCAATGATATCCGCGTTCGTGTGCTGGTCTACATATTTCGCTGCACTCACCAAGGTTTCCTTGTCTCCACCAAAAATCTGCAAACTTAGTGGTTTTTCGCGTTCGTCGACAAATAGCATATCTATCGTTTTTTTGTTTCCGTGCACAATGCCTTTGTCGCTTACCATCTCGGCGCAAACTAATCCAGTACCGAACTCCTTGGCAATCAGACGAAAAGCAGGGTTACAGACACCTGCCATTGGAGCGAGCACTACGTTGTTCTTTAATTCAATATTGCCGATTTTCATCTATATTCGCCTCCTTATTCCCGCTTAGTCGGGGTCTTGGAGAGGACAATCCTATCCAAACTTCATTACATCACTTATTTATAGCACATAATTCATCGTAGTCTACCTGTAAAGTGCTGGCGATCTTCCGTAATACAGGCTCTGTTGGCGTACGAGTTCCTCTCTCTAGTGATCCAACAAAAGACAATGACACTCCCATCTTGTCCGAAAGGGACTGTTGTGTATACCCTTTTAGCTTTCGGAAGGACCGGATTCGATTTCCCAGTTGATTGCTCCCCACTCACGTACCCCCTTGTGATCTTCTACCAATAAGGAAAGATAATGATCAATGGTCTGGTTATGCTCAGGTAAAACGCCGCCTTCCCAAACGTCTCGAAGCGGCACGAGTACAAAAGCACGCTCGCTCAGCCCGGGATGAGGAATCATGAGATTGTCTTGCGAAACACGAGATGTCCCGTACAACAGTAAGTCAATATCAATTGTGCGCGGTCCCCATCGTACCGTTCGCACACGACCTAGCTCTCGCTCTACTGACAGAGCCGTCTCTAGCAGCTGATCCGGGCTCTGTTCTGTTTCCACAGCGATCGCCATATTTAGAAATGCATCTTGCTCGACGTAACCAAATGGATCGGTCTCATAAACAGAGGAGACACGTAGCACGCGAATTCCAGGTTGCTCGTTCAATCTCTGTATCGCCCGGCGCAAGTTCTGTGCCCGATCCCCGAGATTGGAGCCTAGCGCCAAATACGCACAAACTGTCATGAAGCAAAATCCTCTCTTCTACGGATCATCTCAATCGCAACCGACTCATAATGCCCATTGATCGGCGGATTCGGCTTGGTCACTTTTGCTTTGACTTCATGCAAAGGGAATTGCTCCAGTAGACGTTCTGCTATCACAGCGGTCAGTTTTTCTACCAGATGAAATCGTTCACCCTCGACAATTTTTTGCACACAAGTAAAGATATCGGCGTAATTGACTGTATCGTGAAGATCGTCACTTGCTCCGGCTTTGGATAAATCGAGCGATAGCTCCAAATCGACATAAAACCGTTGGCCCAGTTCAGCCTCTGCTCCAAATACACCGTGATATCCGTAAAAAGACATGCCATTGAAGTAGATTTTATCCACGGTTTAAATGCCCCCTTTTAGCATCGCGTCCATCATCTTCGTAACGCGCTTCATTTCTTTGACATCATGCACCCGTACCATATGGCAGCCTTTTGCCGCCCCGAGAGCAACTGTCGCTGCCGTACCTTCGACACGTTCATCTACAGGCAAGTCGAGAACATGACCGATCATCCGCTTGCGTGAAGTAGCAAGTAGAACGGGATAGCCCAGCCCTACCAGATCATCCAGCCTGCGCATCGTTTCGAGATTTTGCTCGACAGTCCTTACAAACCCGATCCCCGGATCGAGGATGATTCGCTCCTGCTTTACCCCTGCCTGCAAGGCGATCTGTACGGACTCACGCAGGTCTTTAATATAGTTTGGGAAAAAGTCGTGATAGTTCGTGTCTTCGCGGTTGTGCATCAGGATAATGGGCACATCGAGACGAGCAGCTACCTCTGCCATCCGCGGGTCACGCTTCGCTCCCCATACATCATTGATGATATGTGCCCCCTCCATAATAGCCCGTTCTGCAACCGACGCTTTGTACGTGTCAATGGACAGCGGAACAGACAATTCCTGCGAAAGCGTCCGAATGACTGGCAGCACTCTGTCCAGCTCCGTCGCCTCATCGACTGCTTCCGACCCCGGACGTGTCGATTCTCCCCCGATATCAATCAGGTCAGCTCCAGCCTCAACCATTGCACGCGCTTGTGCCAGTGCTGCCTCCACATCGACATAACGGCCGCCATCCGAAAATGAATCAGGCGTCACATTCAAAATACCCATGACTAGCGTACGCTCCCCCAATGGCAGGACATACTGGCCACAGTTCAGCTCACGCCGAGCACGAAGCTTGGCAGGCATAGCTAAAACTTCCCGTACCTCTGCCGCCAACGCTCGTAGTTCTTCTGTTTGGGTTTTCATATAATCCAACACCAAATCCATCTTCTTGTGTGAAGCCAACAGCAGCACGTATTTTTTGTCGGCAGTACGTGGTTGGTCTGAGATAACAGCTTCCGCATCGAAAGAGTGCATAATCTCTCTCACACTCTGTGCTGTTGCCACACTCATGTTTTCCGTGTGAATCTTCAGGCTCGTCCCCGCTTCCGTCATGCGTTCCGCTTCAGGAACAGGAACTCCCCTTTTGACAAGCTCCGAAACCATCTCAGCGAAGGTCGCAGCATGGATTCGAAATGAATTGTATTTCATGATCAAACTCCCTTTTTCCGTCTTCGCACATTGAATAGTAGCATACCATAATTTACTCGCTAGCCGCTACAGACTGACGGTAGGCGCGGTGCAGTTCGCACGAATATGTACCATATGTCGAAGGGACGGAATACCCGTCAATTTCGGTAATTGGAACGATCTCTTGCACGGAATTTGTCGTAAAGACTTCATCAGCGTTGAGCAGCTCCTCCAAGCGATATCGACCTTCTTCGACAGGCATCGATAATTGCTGTGCCAACGCCAAAACATGTCGCCGCGTCACACCATCAAGAATGCCCGTATCAATAGAAGGGGTAAACAACTGGCCGTTCTTGACCCAGAACACATTGCTCACAATTCCTTCCGCCACGAAGCCATCATGCGTCAAAAAAAGACCTTCCACATCGGGACGGGCACCGAGTTCTTGGCGAGCAAGGGCATTGTTTAAGTAATTGTGCGATTTAAAGCGCTGCTGGCCTTCTGCTGTCTGTCTAGCCAACGCCAATGTCTGCAACCGTTTTGGCATGGGAGGTACTGCCAGAGGTGCTACAGGTTTGGCAAATACGAATAAGGACGGGCGCTCGTATCCCCCTGCTACCAAGCCCACTCCTTCTGCGCCTGCTGTAACACTCAAGCGGACGTAAGCATCACGCAATTCGTTGGCATCGATGGTCATCAAGATGGCTTCTGCCAGCTCTTCCTTGGTCCAAGCAGGTTGAATCTGCAACGCAAAAAGCCCGGAACAAAGCCGGGCGTAATGGGCATCCCATAGAAATAGCTTGCGGTCGTATACACGTAATGTTTCAAACAAACCAATACCGTACAAAAACCCGTGATCCAATACCGATACGGTAGCCTCATGAGCCGGACAAATCGTTCCGTTTACATAAACGTGCATCTGCGCTCTCTCCCGATAATATAGTCGAGAGCATCATATCACACTTCCGAAGAAAGCACCGTTTTCTCCGAGCGTTTGCCGTGTACGAAACGCGAGATAGTAATGGAGATTTCATATAAAACGATGAGTGGCACAATTACCATAATATCGGAGAGGAAATCAGGCGGTGTAATGGTAATAGAGATAATCGCGAGCACCAAATAGGCGGGTTTGCGTATTTTAGCCAAGCGATGCGGGTTGAGAATCCCCAAATGGCTCAAAAACAAAACAACAACCGGCAGTTCAAAAAGCAACCCAAACGGCAGGCAAAGATTGAGCATGAAGGTGAAGTAATCGTTCGCTGTAATGACCAGTTCAAAATTCCCGTTGGATAAACCCAACACAAATTTGTACATCATCGGAAATAGCACAAAGTAGGCGAAGGAAAGACCGAAAATAAACAGCAGGAATAGAGCCGGGATATACATGAGCGCCACTTTTCGCTCTCTTTCTTCCAATGCGGGCACCACAAAACGCCAAACTTGATAAGCGGCAACCGGGATTGTAATCGCAAGCGCACCGACTGCTGCCAGCTTTACATAGATCGACAGGATATCTCCCGGACCAAGAATCGCCAGCTTTTCCCCTGAATGATTCGCTAACGCCAAATAAATATGATCCACAAATAAAAAGCAGATAACCATACTGACAACAAGAACGGACAGCACAATCAAAATTCTGCGGCGCAGGTCTGTAACATGCTCAAGTATAGGCATCTCTTTGCTCACTCGAACTCCTCCTCATGCGCGGAAAAAGGCAGTGCGTCTCGTGTACGCACCGCCTTCACTCAGGCTGGATTAGTTAATTCGTTTCAACGCTTCTTCTGGAGCCTTCTCTTTTTCATCATCGTCTTTGGTCAAATCTTTTGCTGCGGTTTTAAATTCGGTCAAGGTTCGTCCAAAAGCACGACCGATCTCTGGCAGTTTACTCGGCCCGAAAATCACCAAAGCAATGATCAGGATCAGAATTAATCCAGGAATACCGATGCTCGACAGCATAATCTGTTACACTCCTTGTCCTAGAAACCTGTAATAGCAATCACGCTCGGCATAGCTACTGCATTTCCGCCTTTAGGCCAGTGGCTGGTTGGCTTGTCATACGACTTCAGGTTTTCACCTGGATGCTGCACCGCCAGGAACAGTGTTTTTTCATCAGGGGTGAACCAAGGACCTGTCATTTCAGCGCCTACAGGTGCAGACGCGAATTGTGCGGCTTCTCCCTTGCTGTTACCCGTTGTTGGAATGAAAAACACACCATTGTTACCAAAGGATTTATAAATGCCGCTGTTCATCGACGAGGACGAGATGTCTGTCACGACCCACAGGTTACCCGCGCTGTCGAAAGCCATGTTGTCTGGCGCCGCAAAACCGCTTTGTGGTCCACCTGCTGCAAAAATCTCAAACGTAAACTCCAAACCTGCATGGTTGTTGTCATTCTCGAACAGGCGAACGATTTGTCCGTAGAAGTTGCCATGCTTGTCGTTGTTGGTCAAGGCAATGAAGACGGAACCATCAATCGGATGAACTTCCAGGTCTTCTGGGCGATCCATCGGGGTAGCCCCTACTGCTTTGGATGCATCTCGGCAGTTGAGAAGCACGTCAGCCTGAGAAGCGAACATCGGTTTGCCATCTGCATTGATTGCTTTTTTCAGTGCTTCGTTTGTTGCGAAATCCAACGCAATCCACTTGCCCTTACCGAAGTTGGCAACGTACAGTGTACCCTCTTCAAGCAGCTTGGAATTGCTTTTCCCCGCCTTCGGATCGTATTTGCCTTTGGATACATACTTATACACGTATTGGTCTTTCGCATCATCCCCCATGTAGACGACCAGTTGTCCAGACGGAGCCAGAACCATTGCCGTGTTTTCGTGGGAGAATCTGCCCAATGCTGTATGCTTCTTCGGAGTCGATTTTGGATCAAATGGATCTACCTCAACAACCCAGCCATAGTGCTCGGCTTCAGGCAGCTTGCAATCACCGACAACGTCCATGTAGTTTTCCTCGCAGGAAAGAATTGTATTCCACATCGTCACGCCGCCGGAGCAGTTCGCAAATGTTCCGGTCACTTCTTTAGCAATGGAAGCTGCTGGACCCGTCAGCACATGCTTGGTCAGCCCACTTACCCGACGACCATATTTGGAATCGGAAACAAGCTTCCATGTGCCATTTTCTTTTTTGATTTCAATAATGGAACCGCCAAGTGCATACAAGTACTTCTTGATTTGCTCAGGGGTACGTTTGTTGTCATCTGCATCTGCATTCAAATTGTCATAGCCATTTACGTAATATTCCAACTCACCTAAATATTCGTGATTTACCCACAAGAGGCCATGATCGGACTTGCCTTCGATTGGCAGGAAACAGGTGAAGTCGTTGTTGAACCCGAAGGTATCTCCTGCTGCATTGATCTTATCCCCATAGGAAGCCACTACATCGTATTTAAAACCTTCCGGCAGTACAACATCGTCTTTTGTAGTTGGATGAATTTCCTTGAATTTCGGATTGAAGTTATGCTTCTTTGTATCGAGACCAAACAGATGATCAGCCGTTTTTCCTGATAGGGTACCGCCAGCTGCCAGGGCAGGAATTCCTGTTGCTACCGAAGCCAACGCCGCTGTCCCTACACCGAGATAAGTCAAAAACTGTCGACGATTTACATCCATTTACTATCTCTCCTTTTTTACCTTCTTCGGTTTCATTGTACAAGCCGTATATCGAGGAACCATGAATGTTATATAAAGAGTATGTAAATAAAAAACCGCCCTCGAAAAAAGGCGGTTTTCCTGTCGTATCTATGTGTTAACCTGTCGTATGGCGCGCGTATGCAGTAAGGAAGTTCTTCAGCAATTGCTTGCCGTGCTCGGTAATAATCGATTCAGGGTGGAACTGGACGCCCTCGATTGGGTACTCCCGATGGCGCACAGCCATAATTTCACCTTCGGCTGTCCGAGCGGTTACTTCCAGCTCACTCGGAATCGACGCTTCCTCGATAATCAAGGAATGGTAGCGTGCCGCTGTAAAAGGGGACGGGATGTCCTGAAAGATAGTTTTGCCATCATGGAAAACTTCCGACGTCTTTCCGTGCATCAAGCGCTCGGCCCGAATGACTTTTCCGCCAAACACTTGCCCAATGGACTGATGGCCCAAGCAAACACCCATGATCGGAATTTTTCCGGCAAAATGGCGGATCGCATCCATGCTGATCCCCGCTTCATTTGGCGTGCACGGTCCTGGAGACACCATCAAATAATCAGGTGCCAGTCGCTCGATTTCTTCCAACGTAATCTTGTCATTGCGATACACTTGGAGCTCTTCCCCAAGCTCTCCCACATACTGCACCAAATTGTAGGTAAAGGAATCGTAGTTATCAATCATCAAAATCATCGTACACTCGTCTCCTCTCAACTCATCGTTCTCTGCTCGCTCAACTCAAGTGCTTTCCACAACGCTTCTGCCTTTTTCAATGACTCGGCGTACTCGGCCTCCGGAACCGAGTCAATCACGATACCCGCTCCAGCCTGGACATGAGCTACGCCATCCTTGATCACCATCGTGCGGATGGCAATGTTGACCTCGATATCACCATTGAAGCCAAACCAGCCGATTGATCCCGTATAGACGCCTCGCTTGACTGGCTCCAGCTCTTCGATGATTTCCATCGTGCGAACCTTGGGCGCTCCGGTGATCGTTCCTCCCGGAAAAGTCGCTTCGATCGCATCAAGCGCATCCTTGCCTGCTGCCAGCTCTCCTTTGACATGAGAGACGATATGCATGACGTGGGAATATTTCTCCACGACCATGAATTCGCTGACCTCCACGCTGCCAAAACGACAGACACGGCCCATGTCATTGCGTTCCAGATCAACCAGCATGACATGCTCTGCGCGTTCCTTTTCATTATCAATCAGTTCACGGGCCAATGCATCGTCTTGCTCATCCGTTAATCCACGCGGACGTGTACCGGCGATTGGACGCGTATGCACTTCCTTGCCTTTTACTTTTACAAGTAGCTCTGGCGAGGCACTAACCAATTGAAATTCAGGGAAGCTCAGATAGCCCATATAAGGAGACGGATTCAGCTTGCGAAGCACATCGTACACTTCTGGGGCAGTCACCTGCACCGGCTTACTTTGCCGTACCGACAGATTGACCTGAAAAACATCCCCTTGGGCGATGTACTCCTGCACCCGGCGAACAGCTTCCTCGAATTGGTCTTTGGCAAAGGATACGGACGCTGGCACTAGCTTGGCAAGCGGTCTTTTACGCAAAGCTTCCCAATCTGTCTCATCGTGATCCATTGCCAATGAAGCAATTGAGTCGATACGTTTTTCCAGCTGGAGTGCTGCTTGTCGATAGCTCTCTTCGGTCAAATTGCCCGCATTCAAATGCGTCAGACAAATGATCTCTCGGGTCTCATGATCAAAGACAAGAAGGTCTTGCATTATCATAACATACAGGTCTGGCAACTGTAAGTCATCAGTCGCTATCTGTGGCAAGCTAGGCTCAAAAAAGCGGTTCATCTCATAGCTAATATAGCCTACGGCTCCACCAGCAAAATCTGGCATACCTGGAAGCGCAGGCGTACGGTAACGAGAGAGCAGCTCTCGTAAAGCATTCAATGGGTTTAGAGCTTCTATGCTCTCAATTTTTCCTTCTGGGTACGAAACGATGGTTTCTCCTCGCTGACTGCGTAGCGTAGCGATTGGCTCATATGCCAAAAAGGTATACCGCCCAGCTCGTCCACTTTCCAACAGGACAGCATTTTGCAGAGAAGGCTGTAGTTTTGTGAGTACCTGCCACGGATCAATCGTCGAAGACCATGGTCTACGCAGGGCTAGGGGAACCAACGAATAAGATAAGGCATATGTCTGGCAATCAGCAAAGGTAGGGAACATTCTTCCTCTTCACGCTCCGGTTTTCACTATTTATCCGTTCATTATATAGTTGCCTGACACAAAAAGAAAAGACCACGTCGCCAACGTGCGCTTCGTGGTCATACCGGTATCTTTTTACAATCAATCTTCGAACTGATACAGAGGCGTGGACAAATAACGCTCCCCATTCGAAGGAATGATAGCGATCACTTTTTTGCCTTTGCCCAGCTTCGCTGCTACTTGCAGAGCCGCATGGATCGCTGCTCCAGAAGAAATCCCGCCGAGAATGCCTTCCTGACGAGCTACACGACGCGCGGTTTCAAAAGCGTCCTCGTTTTCTACCTTAATGATTTCGTCGTAAATTTGTGTATCGAGAATATCCGGGACAAAGCCAGCCCCGATCCCTTGGATCTTATGTGGACCTGGTTTGCCGCCAGACAAAACTGGCGAAGCCGCAGGCTCAACAGCCACGATTTGTACATTCGGATAGTGTTCACGAAGAACCTGCCCTACACCCGTAATCGTTCCGCCTGTACCGATACCGGAAATAAACGCATCTACGCCGCCGATTTCCTTCGCTTGGTCCAACAGCTCACGGGCAGTCGTCTCGCGGTGAATGGCCGGGTTTGCTAGATTTTTAAATTGTTGCGGAATGAAATAAGAGCTATCTTCTTTCGCCAGCTCTTCCGCTTTGCGAATCGCTCCGCCCATCCCTTCGCTGCCTGGTGTGAGAACCAGCTCCGCACCATACGCACGCAACAGGTTGCGTCGCTCCATACTCATCGTCTCTGGCATGACCAGAATAGCACGATATCCTTTTGCAGCAGCAACCATCGCGAGTCCAATACCGGTATTTCCGCTCGTAGGTTCAATGATGGTATCACCCGGTTTTAGACTCCCATCTGCCTCTGCTGCCTCAATCATCGACAACGCAATTCGGTCTTTTACACTGCTGCCCGGGTTGAAGAACTCCAGCTTCAAGTAAATGTCTGCAATATCTTCGGTGACAACACGATTCAGCTTTACAAGCGGAGTAAATCCAATCAAATCGGTAATGGAATTAGCCACGCGCATATGTTCTGCCCCTCCTATTTTTCATAACCGAGTAAAACGCTAGGATTTATTGACATAATTATATCAACGGTAGCCTATTTGGTCAATGAGGCATTTGCCCAGAAATCTGGACCCCTACCGATTTTCGCAATCGCTCCAGCACGACATCCAGCGACTCAACCTGGGCAAATGCGATTTCTCGACGCAGCTCATCTTTTACCTCTTCAAACGTCCGTTGACTGGCTTCCCTGCGCTCTGTCAGTTGATAAATGACGTATTGATCTTGTATTTTGATCGCTTCGCTATATTTGTCTTTCTCCAGCTTTTCTACAATGGGCTTCGCCTCGTCAGGCAATCGATTATCCTTGATGGAAACCCAGCCTACATCGCCGCCATTCACCGCTGTATCCGCATCAATCGAACGCGCTTTGGCAATCGTCTGAAAGTCGGCTCCGTTTTTTAAATCAGCCAAAACTTGTTCTGCTTCTTTTTGAGAAGCCACGACGATTTGTCCTAAACGCACCTGCATCGGTCGGGTATAACGGTCAGATCGGCTATTGTAGACGTTTAATATCTCTTCATCCTTGATGGTCATGTCCTTCGTTGCCAAGGTTTGCAGCAGGATTTGATAAGAAATCTCTTGCTTTAGGGCTTCCACGGTCGTCCCCGCTTGTTTGATTAGCGCAGCCTCAAACTCACTCTCAGTCCGACTGCCGTAACTGTCGCGAATCTGGGAAAGCTCTTGCTCCAGCTGCTTCGGATCAACCGTAATGCCGGATCGCTTCGCCTCTTGAAAAACGACTTCCCGATTAATCATGTCGTTTAGCACTTGCTTACCGAACTTTTGTTTCAGTGCCGTTACATACTCGTCGTTGCTAATCGTCTTATCCCCTACGATGGCGGCAGGCTGCAGCTTGCCTGATGCCTGGTACCATGCCCAGGTAACGGCAAGCAGCAACAATACAAGCGCCCCAATGAATGCCCACAACCCTTTTACGTTGGTCATGCCAACACTCCCCTACTTGACGCCGCGCTTACATGTCTTTCAGGATGTCTTCCAACGCGGATCTGTCATAATGGTAACGTTCATTACAGAAATGACAGTGTACTTCTGCTTCGCCCTGTTCCTCAATCAGACCTTCCATTTCTTCGCGTCCCATGCTGATCAGTGCCTGAACTACCTTATCCGCTGAACATTTGCAGCTAAATTGAATCTCCGTGCGGCTCAGGATTTTTGGCTCATCCAATACGCGGGCCAAAATCTCTTCAGGAGTCAAACCTTCGCCAATCATGCGAGAAACCTGTGGAAGCTGTCCTAGACGCTCTTCAATGGCTGCCACAACCTCTTCAGGCGTATTCGGCAACAGCTGAAGAATAAAACCACCCGCAGCCAAAACAGAACGGTCCTCAGGATTAACCAGTACACCCACCCCTACTGCTGAAGGCGTTTGCTCGGACATCACAAAATAATACGTGAAGTCTTCCCCAATCTCACCAGAAACGATCGGCGCGCTGCCTTGATACGGCTCCTTGAGACCGAGATCTTTCGTTACGTACACAAACCCGTCTGTTCCCACTGCACGCGCTACATCGAGCTTGCCTTTATCGTTTAGCTCAAAGTGGACGTGCGGGTTGGATACATACGCGATTCCTTCACCATGTGCGTTTGCTTCCGCCATGATCTGCCCGATTGGTCCGCCTCCTTTTACTTTGACATGGAGGCTCTCGTTTCCTTTTAACATAGCCCCCATCATCAAGGTAATGGTCAGCGTACGTCCCGCTGCGGCTGTCGCTGTATTCCACATGTCGTGACGACGACGCATATCTTCAACAGATTCTGTCGTGCGTGCGGCAAATGCACGAACATGCCCATTAAAACCAGTTGCTCTTATCATATAATCGCCCATGTAGCGATCCTCCTTTTCAATCATGAAGCTATCTTACCAGTTTACCACAAGGAGAAAAAGACTACGCCTCTCCCGCTGTGAGTCTGACACTTTGAGGATTCGACCATTTCTGACAGAAAAGACCCCTCTGTACGAAGAGGGGCCGAAATAACTAAATCCTATGTTAGGTTAAATAATCTTTTAATACGTGCGAGGCTTTTTGCGTTCGCAATCGGTCAATCGTCGTCGCTTCAATTTGGCGAATACGCTCGCGGGTAAGACCAAACATTTTCCCCACTTCCTCCAGCGTGTACACTTGATCATCATAGAGACCATAACGCATGGAGATAATTTCTTGGGCGCGGGGACTAAGTCGATCCAACGCTGCGCGCATTTGCGAGCGAAGGTCTACTTTTTCAATCCAGTCATCCAGCGAGGACAACCCATCATCCATGATTTCTGCGTAGCTCAAGCTCTCGTCTTCATGCCAAGCCTGCCATTTCTCACTATCCAGTTCAGCGTCGATGGATTCCATCTTCATCATGAGAGCCAGTTCAATGGCCTCCACCTTTTCTAATGGAATATCCAGGAGTACGGCAATCTCCTGCCGATCTGGCGTCCGGTTCAAAGCATGGACGAGATGTAATACTTGCTTTTGATACTGGCGAATCTGCTCATGCATGTGGACAGGAATGCGAATCAGAGTTGCTTTGTCGTTGATGGCACGGGTGATCGCTTGAGAGATCCACCAGTGCGAGTAATGATAGAGACGCACGCCTCGTCCCACATCAAATTTGTCAATCGCGGTAAACAAACCTATCGTGCCCTCCTGAATCAAATCCAGGAACGGCATCCCTCTTTTCAAATGGCGCAAAGCGGTACTAACTACGTATCGTAAATAGGCGCGCACAATCGTTTCACGTGCTTCAAGATCGCCATCCCTTTGATAGCGAATCAGGCAAGCAAGCTCTTCTTCTTTGTCCAACATAGGTGTTGCAGCGACGCTTTCCAAAAACAGTAGAGCAGAAGTGTCCGATCGAAGCGATCTAGGGACAACAATTCCCAACTGTGTCTCCACTTCCCGCCAACGACGGGGAGTTGAATGGAACGAGGAGGTACTCAGAGTCATATGCAACCCTCACTTCTCTGGAATGGAAGATCACGATGAAGTAGGTGAGTCACGGAATGTTTTACTGTATCCGTATTTCGACAAAACCTGTCCGATTCCTGCCAGTTAACAGAATATTAACAGTTCTCCTCTCAGAATAGTTGATGAAAGCCCTTTCATAGGCTAGAGTTAAAAGTTTATGAAGAATAGCCATCCTCATTAACCAAGGATGGCAAAAAGACAATGTCGAATCTTCTGATAAAAACGAAGGCTACTGATACAGGTGACAGGCGACGAAGTGGTTAGTGTCCACTTCCTGCCAGATAGGCTTCTTTTCGGCGCATACGGCTTTGGCTACTGGACAGCGCGTACGGAACACACAGCCGCTAGGTGGATTGATCGGGCTCGGAACGTCACCTTCAATAATGGTACGCTCGCGGCTTTTCTCCAAATCAGGATCGGGGACAGGAATGGCCGACAACAACGCCTGCGTGTAAGGATGCTTCGGTGATTCGTAAAGAATTTCACTGGCAGTCATCTCGACCATATTGCCAAGGTACATGACGCCAATCCGGTCACTGATGTGCTTGACCATCGCCAAATCATGCGCGATAAACAAGTACGTCAGCTTTTGTTCCTGCTGCAATTTTTTCATTAGATTAACGACCTGTGCCTGAACCGAAACATCGAGTGCGGAAATCGGCTCATCAGCAATGATGAAGGTTGGATTGACGGCAAGTGCCCGCGCAATCCCTATCCGCTGTCGCTGACCACCACTGAACTCGTGCGGGAAACGGTTGGCATGCTCTTTCTGCAGGCCAACCATCTCCAACAGCTCGATCACACGGTTCATCCGTTCCTTCCCTTTATATAGCCCATTTAGATGCAAGCCCTCAGAAATGATTTCTGAAATGTTCATTCGGGGGTTCAGAGAAGCATACGGGTCCTGAAAAATCATTTGCATATGGCGTGTCAGCTTGCTCCGCTCAGCAGATGATGCCTGATGGACATTTTGCCCGTCAAAAATAACCTCACCTGTGGTCGGTTGATACAAGCCAATAATTGTACGGCCTGTGGTCGATTTGCCGCAGCCAGATTCCCCTACCAGTCCAAACGTTTCCCCCTCGTATATATCGAAGGAAACATTGTCCGCTGCCGTAAGTGAGAGCCCTTTACCCAACGTAAAGGTCTTTGTCAGGTTCTTTACCTGGACCAGCTTCTTTCGTTGCATCTGGCCACTCCTCCCCGTTATCCGTTTACCAGTATCGTCTGGAGACGCAATGTTCCTTTTCGAGCTTGTAGCCATCCAGCTTGACGATCTCGATGGCACTTCGCGAATCCGGAGAATGAATCATTTCGCCATTCCCCATGTAAATGCCCACGTGATGGACTCTGCCTTTCCCTTCTTCATGGGCAAAAAACAGCAGATCACCCGGAAGCAAAGCTTCTTTTTCCACGAGCTGTCCGGCTTTTGCCTGATCAGATGCATCACGCGGAATCTGGAGACCGACAGATCGATGCATGTTGTACGCAAATCCTGAGCAGTCATACCCGTAAGAGGACATGCCTCCCCATAAATAATGCAGATTGAGGAATCGCTTGCCAGCTTCTACGATTGCCTCTCCACGATTACTGGAAAGCTCGATGGGCTCGTTTGCTTTCACAATTTGGACGTCAGCTTTTGGCAAAAGTCCTGTGCCGTTCGGTGTCGCTACCGTTACCCAGTCTGCTGTTTCCTCAATCAGCGGCAGTTTGGTCAAAAAGGCAAGCTCCAGGTCTGGCTTTTTGTCAGCTGTATGTAGACGGGTAAACGCCGCCGTGACCATCGCCAGCTTTTGACCTGGCTGTACCTCAAAAGCATCTGACCATGGTGCTAGCTGGCGAGACGGAATCCAGCCAGGATAGCCTGTTGCGTTTTTGTTCGTAGTCTGATCAGGAATCAGAACTTGTGACCATTCCTCTTGCTCCTCGACTACTTCTACGCGGGTACCGTACAGTGCTTGTGTCTGAATCGCGTTATTGTCGTAAAAACCAAGCTTCTCCTCCACAGTAAGGGAAGCGAGCCAGCCTCGTGCATCTACCGGGGATTGGAGCGCTATGTGGTCAATATCACGCGGCGACTCCGGCTTGGTCCACACAGTGGCAACAGAGACAGAAACAATGGCAGATTTCATCTTAGTTCTCCCCCTCCCACAGGCTAATGGAACGAATACCGAGCCCAGACTCTCCTGGCATGCGCATCAAGCGACCTTCGTATGTTACGCCACCATCTATGCCATCGTGCAAAAGCATCAACGGCGCATCAAAATCAAAACGGGTGATGTTCTTCTTGCTGGCTGCAAAATGTGCTGCTGCTGATACAGCCAGACGCGATTCGATCATGCTGCCAACCATACATGGAATACCGTACTCTTCAGCCAATTGGTTGATCAATTGTGCTTTGTAAATGCCGCCAGCCTTCATCAGCTTGATATTAATCATGTCAGCCGCACGGTTTTGCAAAACCTGCAGGGCCTGCGCTGGTGAAAACACACTCTCGTCAGCCATGATGGGCGTATCGACCGAATCTGTTACCCGCTTCAAACCTTCCAGATCATGCGCTTTTACAGGCTGCTCAATGAGCTCGATGCCAAGACCCATGTCCTCCATTTTGCGAATGGATTGCACCGCTTCTTTTACATTCCATCCCTGGTTGGCATCAAGACGAATCTTCACCTGATTGCCCACGGTTTTGCGAATTTCTCGGATGCGCAAAATGTCATCCTCGATATTGTCCTTGCCGACCTTGATTTTCAGTACGTGAAAGCCTTGCTTGAGATAGGCAGCGGCATCCTCGCCCATTTCTTTCGGGGAATTTACGCTGACGGTATAGTCCGTCTCCAATTGGTCACGGTAGCCACCCAGGAATTGATACAACGGCATTCCTGCGCGCTGAGAAATAAGGTCGTACAACGCAATGTCTACCGCTGCCTTCGCACTCGTATTTCCTACCATGGATTGGTGCAAGGTTTGAAAAACTCGTTCATAGGCAAGCAAATTCAAGCCGATGAGCTGAGGTCTCATCGTATTCATAATCGCCGACTCGATGCTTTCGATGCTGTCTCCGGTAATGACGACAGTAGCCGAAGCTTCGCCCCACCCGACCATACCGTTGTCGCAGGTGATTTTCACCAGAACCGATTCCAGACTATGCACCGTACGCAAAGCCGTTTTAAAAGGCTTTTTCAATGGAACAGATATTCGTTTTACTTCGATGGCTTGAATAATCATGTTTTCCTCCATCTTCTCCAGCACTCGTGCTTTCTTTCGTGTTTTTTCTAATAGACATACTAAATTATAGCACTATTAAAAATTCTAGCAAAAAAGGGGGGAGAGTCATTCCATCCACCTGAAATGACTTCTCCCAACTCACTCTTTCTTACTTCACGACAGCTTTTCTCAGGTCTGTATAGCTCAGTGAAGAGCTTTGTACACCGCTCACTTTGTCGCTTGAGAGCAAGGAAGTGTTGTAGAAATAAAGCGGTGCGATTGGCGCTTCATCCACCAAGATTTTTTCTGCATCATGCAGCAGCTTCAGACGTTTTGCATCGTCTGGCTCCTTGTATGCGTCTTGGATCAGCTTGTCGAATTGCGCATTGCTCCAGCCCGTACGATTGCTTGCTGCCTTCGATTGGAAAATGTCGAGGAAGTTGATCGCATCACCGAAGTCAGGCAACCAGGAAGAACGAGCAATTTGATACTGCAATTGCTTTTGCATATCCGTCAAAACTTTTCCTTCTACCTTTTGCAGCTTCACATCTACGCTCAGCGTCTGCTTCCACATTTCTTGCGCGGCTTGTGCCGTTTTTTCGTTAGCCGTTCCGCTGCGGTACGTGAGTGTAACCTCTGGGAGCTTTGTGTAGCCTTTTTCTTTCATTCCTTGTTCCAGGAGCTTCTTCGCTTCATCTGGGTTGAAGTTCACCAATTCTCCGCCTACCTCACGGAATTGTCCTTCACCGTTGGCATCAGGCAAACCATAAGAAACGAAGCCTGTTCCCGGCTTTTGTTGACGCATCAGCACTAGGTCGACCAGTGTCTTACGGTCAATCGCCAAGCTGAAGGCTTTACGAATATTGGCGTTATCAAATGGCTCCTTCGTTACGTTGAAACGATAGAACTCTGTACCCGCTCCATCACGCACGAATACTTTGCCATCTTTGAACAATTGGTCTGCCATGTCTGCAGGAACGGTTGTCGTTCTGTGCAGCTCTTCGTTCGTAAACATTTGATACTCGGTATTCTCGTCATCAATCATTTTCCAAACAGCACCAGGCAGTGTTACGTTTGCTGCATCCCAGTACGTATCGCTCTTCATTATTTTCAGTTCACTGTCATGCGCCCATTCTGTCAGCTTGAATGGCCCGTTTCCGACAAAGCTTGCTGCTTCTGCAGCCCATTTCGGATCTTTTTCTACAGTTGCTTTGTGAACAGGGAAGAAAGCCGGGTTTGATGCCAACAGGAGCGTCCAGGAAGCTGGTTGAGCAAGCACGACCTCTAGTGTTTTGTCGTCCAACGCTTTTACTTTTACGCCATCCGCCGGTCCTTTACCACTGTTATAGGCCTCCGCTCCCTCAATAATATACGCGAGGGATGCCGCTGGAGAGGCCAGTGCAGGATCAAGCATGCGTTTCCACGCGAATTCGAAGTCCTGAGCCTTTACCGGTTCACCATTGGACCATTTGTTGTCACGCAGAGTAAAGGTGTAGGTTTTTCCATCCACGGAGACCGTCCATTCGGAAGCAGCCGCTGGTTGAGGCTTTTGATTTTCGTCTAGGCGAGTCAAGCCTTCCATCAAGTTGTTCAAAATGTTATAGGACGGCTCATCGAAGCCAATCGGCGGATCCAATGACGTCGGTTCCTTGATATTATTCAGCAACAGGAGCTTTGCTGCTTGATCGCCCGGCGTTGGAGCATTTGGCTGAGCGGTGTTACCTGGTGCAGGCTCACCCGATGCAGCTGGTTGACCCGATGTACAGCCAGCCATGAGCATGGACACCCCCAGCGTAGCCGTCAGCAACAATGTTGATAGTTTTTTCACTGTTTCTTCCCCCTTATTTTTTTGTTTTTGTATGACGTAAAAGGATAGCGCCGTCAGCCGACACCCTCTTTTACACGAACAAAGCCGGGCTTGACCACTGCCCTCGACAACTATGAATCAGGTCCCCGTTGGCGGTTGCATCGACGCTAACAACTTCTTCGCCCGTGGGTCCTGCAACCAACAGGAAACCGCATGTTTGCTATGAACATGTGTCTCCGCAGGCTGGTAATTCCGACATACTTCTAACGCGTAGTCACAGCGCGCAGCGAATGCACAGCCAATTGGCGGGCTGAACAAATCCGGGGGTGTTCCAGGTATCGGGCTGAGCGGTATGGAGCGATCGGCATCCAAACGAGGCATCGACGCCAACAAGCCTTTGGTGTACGGATGCTGCGGATTGTAAAAAATGTCGCGAACAGGCCCGGACTCTACCACTTTTCCGGCATACATAACGTTGACCCGATCCGCAATCTTGGCGACGACTCCCAAATCATGCGTGATAATAATGATCGAGACTCCCGTCTTTTTCTGAATGCTTTTGAACAGCTCGATGATTTGCGCCTGAATCGTCACATCCAACGCTGTTGTAGGCTCATCCGCAATCAGAATGGACGGCTTACAGACAAGCGCAATCGCAATCATGATCCGTTGGCGCATCCCGCCACTAAACTGATGGAGGTACTGCTTGAGACGACTTTCTGGAGTGGCGATCCCCACCAAGGTGAGTATTTCAATCGCTTGCCGCTTGGCTTCGCTTCTGGTGACCTTTTGATGGCGAATGATTCCCTCCATAATCTGCTCACCAATGGTGATCGTCGGGTTAAGTGATGTCATCGCATCTTGAAAGATCATGGAGATTTCTTTCCCACGCAGCTCGCGCATTTGCTTTTCCGGCAGCTTTGCCAGATCCTGCCCTTTAAAATGAATGCTTCCACCCGCGATTTTTCCGATATGCTCCGGGATCAGTCGCATGATGCTCCTTGCAGTCACGCTTTTCCCACATCCGGATTCACCAACAATCGCCAGTGTCTCCCCTTTGTTCAAGGTAAAGTTCACGTCCCGAACAGCGTTCACTTCACCGCCATGCGTCTTGAATGTGACCCGAAGCCCACTGACCTCCAGCAGCCTTTCCGTTTTATCCATGTTGCCTACCTCCTTGACTTCGGATCGAACGCATCGCGCAAGCCATCACCGAGCACGTTGAACGCGAGCATCGTCAGCGAGATGAGGAAAGCAGGGAAAAAGAGCCGCCACCAATGACCGGACAAAATGATGGGGAGTCCATCGTTCGCCATCACTCCCCAGCTAGCCATTGGCGCCTGAATACCGAGACCGAGAAAACTCAGAAACGCCTCTGAAAAAATCGCAGATGGAACAGATAACGTGACATATACAATGATGATGCCAATTGTGTTGGGCAGCAGATGTTTACGAATGATGTAGAAAGGCTTTGCCCCCATTGTTTTTGCTGCCAGTACGTACTCTGAGTTTTTCATTTGCAGGACCTGACCACGCACAGTCCGGGCCATCCCGATCCAACCAGTCGCACTTAAGGCGATAATAATGGTTAAAAGTCCGGGCCCCATGACGACCATTAGCAAAATCACCACTAACAAATAAGGAAGGCCGTACAAAATGTCCACGAAGCGCATCATGATATTATCGATTCGACCGCCCAAATATCCGGCAATTCCCCCATACAAGACACCAATGAAAAAATCGATAAGTGCTGCCGTCAAACCGACAAACAAGGAAATACGCGCACCATACCAAACACGCGTGAACACATCGCGGCCAAAATCATCAGTACCAAACCAGTTCACTTCCGACGGCGGTTTGTTTTTCATAATAATCGACTGTTTGGCGTATTCATGACCAGAGATCATCGGTCCAATCGTAGCCATAACCCCAAGCAAGATAATAACTACCAGCCCCAACAAAGCCAGCTTGTTTCCTCTCAGACGAAGCCAAGCTTCTTGCCAAAACGTCAGTTGAGGTCGCACAATCGCTTCCGCATTGAGGTTGTCTTTTCGCATGGGGATAAATAAATCATCAGAAACGATCATCCTTCGCTCTCCTTTCGATGAAGCTTAATTCGTGGATCAATGATGCCGTACAGTACATCGACGACAAACATCAAGAAAATCAAAAGTGCGCTGTAGAAGACAGTCGTTCCCATAATGACGGAATAGTCACGGTTATTAATGCCGGCTACGAAATATTTCCCCATCCCAGGAATCGCAAATATTTTTTCGATCACAAAGCTTCCTGTTAAAACGTTAGCAATCAATGCACCTAAAAGCGTGACGACAGGTAAAATCGCATTACGCAGTGCGTGTTTCAACACGATCGTTACCGGAGACAGCCCTTTTGCACGAGCGGTTTCAATGTATTCCTGGGTTAACACTTCCAGCATGTTGGTACGAGTCAAACGAGCGATAATCGCAATCGGACCAAATGCCAATGCAAGCGCTGGCATAATCACATGCTGCCAAGACCCCCACGTTGCGGTTGGCAACAGCTTCCATTCGACCGCCAAATATTTGATTAATAAGGAGGCGACAACAAAGCTGGGAACAGATATCCCGATAACAGCAATAATCATGGCAAGGTAATCAATGAGACGGTTATGTCGTAGCGCGGCGATCACACCAAGCGCAATACCGGTAATAATCGCAAAGACGACAGAAATCAGACCGAGTTGAAAAGAAACGGGGAATCCACGGGCGATCATTTTGTTGACCGTATCCGAGCTGTTGGCAATCGATGGTCCAAGGTCAAACTGCACCAGCTTTTGCAAGTACAGCCCGTATTGGACGAGTAGTGGCTTATCCAGGTTGTAGTAGGCATTGAGATTGGCAGCAACTGCTTCGTTTAATGCCTTTCCTTCTTTTTCAAAAGGAGATCCCGGAACGGCATGCATCAAGAAAAAGGTGAGGGTAATGATGAGCCATAACGTCACGATCATGGAGATAAATCTGCGGAAAACAAAAGATAGCAAGGACTCTCCTCCTTTTCATCAGAAACTGACCTCTCGTAATAAGCAAAAAACCCAGCAAATGCACGTGATCATGGCATTTGCTGGGTTTTACTTACGTGTATGCCGTGCATACGAATAAATAAAGCAGCGGGTGTATTCATTTGGTGACTGTGGCTTTATTTCTCGTGGAAACTGCTTGTTTGTACTTCTTTTGCGCGTCCTTAAACGCTGCGATCAATGTTTTTTGGGAAGATCCAAAATACCGAAAGCGAATCTCTTCACCAATTTCCTCCGACGCCATAATCGAATGACCGATAAAGATCGACCGAGCAAAATCAGACGTCAGTTGGACCGTGGAAGAACAAGCTGCATCTACGATCTTGTCATTGGAAGTATCGACAACCAATCCGATAAAAAAAGCACTGAATTGCTGTGTAATCGGATTGTTCGAAGAGGACTGTGCATCGCCTACGATATAAATGGTATCTTTATCAAACAAATCAATAACCCCACTTTTACTATGCTTAACGGACCGGCAAACGGGATGTTCGGAGAGCGACTTCCTCACAATCGCAAGCTGGGTAAGCACTTTCCTACATAGTACCAGAAGATTTCGCAATTTGTAAATAAGTCTGACTAATCTTTCAGTTCTTCTACAGATACGACCGGAAACGAATGCGACGGCATCATCGGCAGAAACGGTCGCTCGTCGATGTAGGCAACTACGACATGCGATGGACCCACCATTGTTTTCGGTGCAAGCTGCAATTCCTCCCCACGCTCAGTTACGACGGTAATCTGCAGCATTCCACCTCCCGGACGAGCTGGCCCTTTCGTTGCTCGCTCTGTCACGAGTGTTTTCCCATTGTACTGTAAGCGTAATTGGTGGTCATTACGCCACGAACGGAAATCCACATAATAGCGGGAGAATGGAATGGGATCAGTGGTCACACTGTCTGCTTGAGGGACGAACATGGCCTGCTCACGACGATAGCCACCATTCTCATTCATTCTTTCATCAAAACGTTCAAGAGCCTCGTCTTCGAGCAGATCAATCACACCTTCTGTTTTCAGTACAGGATCAACAGCAAAGGTGGCGTGATGATTAGACAACTCCATGAGTATCTTCACTTCTGTTTTTTTCTGCATGGCGAGGTCTGCATCTACAATAAACATACCTACCAACAAAAAGAACAGCATCGTAGAAATGGATAAGATATTTATACCCGTAACGATAGCCTCCTAACGGGAGCTTTTACAAATCGTAGTCCATGATGTTAACTGTACCTATTCTTTGGACTTGCAAGGAATCAGCTGGCATCGGAATCCACGTGGTAAAGCGAGGGTATGGAATTGCCAGCTCCACGACAAACTCATCTTCGTGGCTCCACAGAACGGGATCGTGTGAACGAGTGCGAGTGACACTGACAAACAGCTCCTGATCTGGAATGGAAAGCTTTTTCTCCCTCAGCTCCCGAGTGATCAATGCACGAACCTCTTGTTGCAGGTTGGCTTCACTCGTCCCCCCGTGGTTGCTGACATATTTCGTAGCGGCTGCGCTCACTTCCAATAATTCGTTCCTGGCCTGAACAACCGTATGTACCTGTAAAAGCCCTAATGGAACGAGTAGCATAACCATAATGTTCAGAATCACAGCGATTAATTGCCCCATTAGCCTGTACCAAAACGCGTTACTTCAGCGAGCAAATCACCGAAAAACTGCGTGCATGCCGAAAAGAGATTTTGCGGACCGGTGAGAAGCAACCCTACCGTCAAAGGCAAAACAATCGCCATTACAGCCAAAATGCTAATCATTTTATTCATTCACTACCACCCTGGATCAAAGTATTCGGACGGACGGCTTCCCGTAAAGGAAAAGGATGTATCCCCCTCCACAAATTTGTGCAGCCATTGGGTCACTTTTGAAGGCTGGATGGTAACCGACAAGGTAATCGCCTCCTGCCGCTCTTTACGAGCTCGCTCGCCCTCGGTTCGAGGCCAGCTCCCAGCAAACGTATCCCCTGTCACTTCCCAACCCAGTCCTTTCATTTTCAGAAGATAGTAATCTGCTAATGTCGGCTCCAAATACCCGATGTCCTGCATATCATCCAGTAAGTCAGCATAGATTCCACGGGCAATCGCCCTTTCCATTGCGTACAAGTGGTAAGCTCCCAGTGCGGAAGTGATCAATAGAAGGACCAGTAGACAAATAAGAAAGACTTTTGCTTTCACCATCGTTTTATAAACGCCAGCTCTTCTTTAATGGAAGATGACCGTCGCTGCCCGATACACCCTTTCCTGTTGTGTCTGTTTAAGCTGCTCCTCTGGTTGGAGTTTCCAAAGCACCGCGCACAAGCTCCCTACCATAATCGAAATGATGAGAAGTACGTGGATGTGCAGCATCATTTAGACGACGTATAGGATGTGCCGTTTTGCATCCTAAAGTTGATGTTTTCATTTCGAGTATCATAGTTCAGCGATGTGATGGATTGGTTAATGCTCTCGGCAGAATCGTTTGCCGCAGGGCTTAACTCATTGCCGTAACTGCTAACACCAATTCCTAACACCATGACGCATGCTAAAAATATAAAAAACATTTTCGACATCTCAATTTTCTCCTTTTCTCATACTTGATTTATTTAAGGTATGGCTTTATCGATCCACCCAACTGCTCGATCTCTCAGCCCATCTTCCCTCACTACCGATGTGTTTATTTCAGACAGGCTCGAAACGATTATTCCTAAAGAGAAAACGATGCACATGATGATAGATAATAGCTTCGTCATGAGTTGCTCCTCCTCAGGTCAAATATTTATCCAGTATTTCTGTAAGCAGCTTATACCAAGGAAACATAGCTACCAGTAAACCCATGTAAAATGCTGGGTAGACAATGACCGTGTAGCCAATCCCTAAAGACTTTATCTTTTTTCGATGACGAAACATTCTTCGGTGATCGACAGCCCATTCCATTCGTTGCATAGTTGCACTTACTTGTCCTTCACTCAGCGTCTCAATTGTACGCATACTTGATACGAGGATAATACCGTCGTCGACACCGATTTTGCGTTTAAAGCTCTCAAGCGCTTCGTTAGGGTCTCTGTTCCACTCAGATAAAGTAGGGATATACTCCTTTAGCTTTCTAGTCGGTCTTGCTGCCTTGACCATGGCATTGTAAATGGGCACCTGATTTTCTAGAAGGGTCACATAGCGATTGATAAATCTGGCGATATCTGTGCTCAGCATGTCCTCCCTGTGATTTGCCCACGTCTTCAAGCCCATGTAAGGCAGCATGTAACTACCTGCAGATGCCAGACACATCGACAGAAGTGGGAATGATTCCACTCGACTCACAACGACCCACATAAGAACCAGGATGTAAACCATACTTCCAGTCAACAATTGCAGAAACACCCACTCTGGCTTCCCCCATCCAAATGGCCTTCCTGCTCGTGAAAGTAACTGTTCCCATTTGTCGTCTTCGTCAGGCTTGAGTGCTTGCTCCCACTTTTCCCACCACACCCCAGAAACAAACAGCTTCGGCTTTTGCTTATGAAACAAATACTTCCCAATCATAAACGCTGCACTAAAAACAAATAGAGCGCCTAATCCAAGGTAGGTATACATGATTAGCATTGGCATTAGCGATATCTCCTTCCCCAAATAAAAGCCAATAGGATCGAAAAAGTCCACACAGTCGCCGCAATCGCTAAAATGGCTTGTCCATCTGGCGTGTAGAAATAGAGACGGTAGGAATCCTGAAGCAAACCTTGATTGTAGGGGATCAAGCAAATGCAAATCGCTATGACGATTAGCAGGCTGATCCAAATAGAGTATATTTCACTATCACGCTCATGCTTTTCATCTTGTTGTACAAACATCTCATTCGTTAACCGATTTAGTGGTGATTGAATATCCTCTGTTTCTCCTTCCAAACCGCTGGAAATATACGTTGCAAAGTCAAAAGCCCACGGGTGGTCCAGTCTCTGCGCAAACTTCTCCACTGTCGCAACCGAGTTTCCCCCATCCGAAAGGCTATTGTTTAGCAGAAGGAGGTCAGGCAGTAACTCTTTGGGGCATTCCTCTATCATTTCGCGAAAAGTAAGGACAATGTTTTTGCGACTGTTATAATAACGGGCAAACAATTCTACGAAGCGACAGAATGAGCTAATTTTTTTATTCATTTGTACGGTATAGCGTGCGTATAGAATCAGTGTTGGCAGCAAGAGGAATAACAGAAAAAGCGATAAGGATACAACCATATTTCCTAGCAAAATACCCGAGATGAATCCCGCTATCGCGCCAATCATGGATAGTAATAAGTATCCTTCTGGCGTACCTCCCACGATTTGACACCAACGCTCAAAGTGTTCATACAACATTCGCCGAGTAGAATGCCTTAAAAATTTCTCTCTCCATACCTCAACTGTACGTGGGAAGAAAACGCGTGGGCTTCTCCATCCCTTATACAGGTGTAAGCCGAGAAACAAAAAGCCAGAGAAGAGACATAGAAACACCGGGAAAAGAAACGTGTAAATCATAGTTGCCTGCCTATATCGGTAAGACGTAGCTCTTTCAACACTTCAATGTCTGCTTTGCCGACGTAACACATGTATTCAACTAAATGTGGGCTCAGTTGATTCCCCGTCCATTCATAAGCTCCCGTCTGCATGTTGCGACCTACCAGGGGAATAGATTCAACTCGATTAAAAGAAGAGTTCCACTCCGTCGTATGAATGGCATCAATAAAACGGTGACCACTGTTGCGGTATGTAAGCGAATTGACAAAATTGACTGCCCTGCTAATCCTCTCCTGCGTCAGCTCGACACTCCGCCCTCCGTATTGATAAACAAGATCGGTCAGATCATGTAGCGCTCTATGTGCAAATCGTTCGTGCATTGCTCCGATTGTAGCGTCCGTCCCTCTGATTCCGGCATTTATAAAATGGTACGCTTCTATAGGCTCACGAATTTCTCCAATCAAAATGGTATTGGCTGTCGACCGGTACATGTCTTTGAAGCAATGCTCTAATTCAATGCCGATTTCCTCCACGTTTTGGAGTTCAATCACTTCCCCTGGCCAAATATCACCAAATCGCATCTCGTGTTCACTTTCAAAGATCGTGATATATTCTGTCCGAGGGTCCTTCAGCTTCAACATACACATCATCAACGTGGTTTTCCCAGCAGCCATCGGTCCAATAACCAGCACATTGCTTCGTCCGTACACTTGCTGTTCCATTAGCCATTGAATTCTTTCGTCGAAGGCTGGCTGTTGTTGTGTACGGAGTTGGTCGAGCGAAAAAGCAGGTGTTGTAAATCGTCTAACCAGAATGGTCGGTACTCTGGAATAAGGGAAAGTAAACATGGTCAATCTTGCTTTTAGCGAATGTAAGTATCCGCTCAATCTAGGTTTTTTCTCGTTAAAAGATAGACCCGCTGTATTGGTCAACTTTTGTTGGAGGGTTTCAACCTCTTTCCAGCTGGGAGTGTAAGAGAGAAATTTTTTGACTCCTTGCTCCAAGTACGCAATGTTGCGGTTTGCAGAAATTCGCACTTCCTCTACCCACGGAGATAAATGTAGGACGGCATCGAGTATGCCCCACCCGTAAGTGGAAAAGGTGAGACCTTCGTAACTGTTAACATGCGGCAAAATTTGTTCGGTTACTGGTCGTTGGAGGACTTCCTCAAAATAATGCTGTAAGCGAAGAATAATATGGTTGTGACTATCACGGTCTCCCTGCTCTGCCAAAGCGAGAATTCGTTGCATCTCCAGCTTCTCTTCTCGAGTTTTGCCAAAATGATTTAAATAATCTCTTGCTACTTGTTTCATGTCCTCGATAGTTTGGATGTCTGATTTAACTGGTTGTTCTCGTTCTATCCCTCTCATCAGCAAAACACCGCACTTCTATCCATATATTGCGCCTTAGCAATTTCCTTCAAACTGCTGATGTACGATTTGGGAGCGAAAAACTCTTCTATTAATACGCTGCTGCTCTGATGTGATTGCATGAGCCTGTTCTCCGAAATGCGTGGTACTACACCATAGACCGAAACACCCTCTCCAATTCGAAAGGGTTGCCCAGGGTCTAAATGACTGAGCAGAACCTCGCATTTCACTCCTCTTTCTTTCCATTTATACAACCACTCTCTAGCACTATCGATACTAAAGGGATCAGCTCTCACGAATAAAAGATTGCGGTCAACAGTATGAAGCAACCGCTGTAAAGTCTCAGACTCAGGAAAGCAGTAACCCCAATCGACGTATACATAGTCAAATTGCCTGCGAAACACAGTAATTAGATTGCTTAATTCTGAGCTCTTCCACTTGCTGGCAGCATGTGCGTAATACAGATTAGGTAAGTGTGCGCTCTGTTTGCAGACATTGCTCCAGTTACGCTTGGCAGTTGTTTGTATATCAATAAAGTCAGGACGAAATAGAGATAATTGATGTTGTTGGAGCTTGAAGAATCTTGATAAATCTGGTTTAGCTTCATTCATATCAAGTACAACAATTCGCTTTTCAGGATGCTGCCTCGCTAGTATGACTGGATAATTAATACAAAAAGTAGTAATGCCAGAAGCACCGTAGCTCAATAAAGCGTAAACGAACCCCTTTTCTTTTGACGATCCGATATCTGCACACTCTTGCACGAAGCCTAGAATCAGACTGATCTGATGACGTATTTCTTCTTGGGATAAGTGCGCTGATAAAATGTATACATGCTCTACCCCAGACTCCTCAGCTACCTTCTCAATCATCTTCTCATCCCGATAGAGAGGGACAATAATTAACGGTGAGTTAGGCGGGAGCTGTGCTTTCAGTGCCGGAAGCCATTCCCAAACGGGAGAGTTGAACATTTCGGAAAATATCACGGAAGCTTCTGGCATATAAAGTTGCACAAGCCGTGAAAACTCCGCCGCCGACTCAGCTACCAGCACATCACTATACATAGGCATATACGTCTTGGCGAGTGACTTCATCGGATAACAAACTAAAATTTTCATGACGCTTGCTCCTTCGAACCCATGATATGACCTACCTGAAGCATCCCATATGACATTGCCTCGGTTATTATCACATACTCCTCGTCTGTCAAATTAAAGCCGATAAAAGCAGGTAGTGCTGTTGGCTGTACCCGGTAGTCACGATATCGCTTTTCTCCATTCTGCAACGGTTTTTCTCGTGATCCATGAAAGATAGAATCCATCTGATCAGGCGATGGTAACAAGCTTGGCTTTAATGTATAGATCTCAATACCATTACTGTCCCTCACACTTGCAAGCTGACTTTCAAATAACATATCTGCCGTATCATTAGTTTTTCGAAAATGCAGTGGTGTAGGATAGTCTTGCAGCTCCGAAAGACTCTTGTATTTGACCCAAATTTTCACATGATCGCCTTTGCGTAATTCCGTTAACGGATGGATGGATAGTAGGGGGAACTCGTAGCGCGCCTCCCCTTTTTCCGGTAAAAGCTGCGAATCTGTCAGCTTTTCCACTAATAATTGCTCGCCTTCGTACATTGTCTGCGTGCTCCTTTTCCCCAGTACAGTATCCAAATCGCGCGCTGAACCTGGAAGAATTTCATCCACCTCTTCCTGTACGAGTATCACGTCATCTTGTGTAATCGGCTCGAAGGCTGATATTTCTTTCCCTGCAGCTACCTTAATAACTGGGGCAAACAGCTTTTCGGCAGCCATCGCGTCAATATATTGAGTCGCCGCATAAAAGGACGACCCTGCTAGCAGAAATGAAATTAAGCAAATGACAAGTAATGTTTGCTTCTTCATAACATCCTTCCTTTATAAGCATGAATCAATGACTGAAACTCAATTTCTTCCTCGGGGAAAATCTCCAAAAGTAGATTGGCTTTGGCGCTTGCCATTGCTGTTTTCTCTCCATTCATCAACGGAATCATATTAGTTACCTGTGTAGCTCCCGGCTGCTGGTCCCATAGGGAGAGCGTTCCTTCTACTTTTTTCATGATGCTTGTCCGAGACAATTGGCTATTCCATTTGTTTGCTATCATTTTTATTTTTCTTCTTTCTGTCTTCCACCAAGCAGGGGCTGGCTCTGCCAGGAACAAGCGGGTAAGTCTAGCCAAATCGGCATCAAAAACTACCCATATTTCATCGGCATGCTCAAAAATTTGTTTGGAGTGAGCATCATTCCAATAGGAAGAAACATCAATAACCACTATGGGACTATCCTTACAAATTCGTAGTAACCAGTTGGCTGTATCTGTTTGAGAAGATTCCTGCTGAAGTCGTGCTGGGGATTCTATCTGGATGCGAAGATGGTTATTCTGCATGAGGAGCAATGATGTAGGAGAATCTCTTACTTGTTGTCGAGCTCTACGTTCAAAATCAAGAGCAAAATAATAATAGGATGTCACTTTTGGCAACTCGCAAAGGGTAACAGGAATGCCTTTTCCTGACCATGCATACGCTAGGTTACTTGCAAGAAAACTAGCTCCAGCCTGTGCGTACAAGCTCATAACGGCAATACATTTACGCTGATACGACTCCAGTTGCTCAACTATTTGTGGAGAAGCAAGCTTTTCTTTAAGTATCCTCCATTGCCGCTCTTCCTCAATAGACTGTGAAAACTCCTGCTGCTCCAAATCACGGAACCTGGAGACAAAGCGGCTCATTTGGTGAAACATGATTATCCCACCTGGGAGTCATTTGATTTATTTTTACTAGCAATGTATTTCTCAAATTTCTCAACCATCTCTCGAACAGTAAGGGACTTGCGGTGATAATAGTATATTTTGCGCAGCCGCTCCCGTTCCTGAGCAGTCATTTCTGGTCTCACTTTCATGGCTAGCTCAATTAACAGAGCGAGCTCGACGTTGTTAGGTCTCCCTCTTCTTGGAGGATTGGCAAATAGCTCCTGCTGCTTTTTATTAAATGCGTTTGGGTACTCTACCAGCCACATGTCTACCAACGTTTCAATATCTTCATGTGTACGTACTCCGAGCTTCATCAAGTATTTAAAATAGGTGGGGATGGGACGTTCACGTATCTGCCCATCTTGCCATCGGGCGAGGAATCCATTTGGCATTGTTAGGAGCTTGGTTACATCTCGGATGAGTGCTATCCGATTTGGCGATTGGTATTGAACGACTGCTTCTTTTACTAGCGTAAACAAAATGTCATGATAATTGACGCCTTTATACCCGCTTCCATACTCTGTGATGTACCATTCCTCAACTGCTCGATCAAAATCTCTCCGGCAATTCGATAACTGAAGCTGATTCAGATGCTCATAAAACTCTTCCAGATCATACTGAACCATAAACTCTTCCTGGTAATCCCCAAAAACAAAAGCAATAAAGGATTCCTTAAACTCTTCCAATGACAACAATGTCAGCTTGTTTGTCTCCTCATAGCAGCGGTTGACTAATTCGATTGCACTCTTTGCCAACACGTCAAAATACCCCCATTTTCCTTTTTATAGAACGATAGATATTCTCCAACAGCGTTCTCGACGCGGCGAATCTTATTTAGCCTGGCAAACCAGGCATTTCGCTTTATGGGTCGCCTCACACGCACCCGTGCAAGGCGATTAAAAGAACCTACTCGGTTACAAAGTAAAGTTCTTCTCCGGTCGCGAAAAGAAGAGCAATCCTTCCCGCGCGCTCCATGACGGTTGGAGCATTCTCCATTACAATTAGCCCGTCATTGAGTACTACTCTGTCTCCAAATCGATGTACGGATTCGATCTGGAACGCTCCCTGCGGAACTCTTTCCACTGAAAGATGTCTGCCAGGTTTGTGCTTCTGGTAGCGTACTTGTCGCCCTAGAAGCTGCTCCACGGATGCAGAGCATTTCTGGTGAGCCTCTACTGTTGCCATGCGCAACGCCTCCTTCTCTCACCTGTAGAGTACGGCCGTTTCATCTGCTTATAAGCCTATGAAACTACCTCTACCGTAAAAAAAGACAGCAGGGTTGTGCAAATATTTTTATAACTCATCCCAATAAGAGGGATCACTAAGTTCAGGATACATTTCAGTGACCATATCAAACGGTGAAAAGTAAAGTGTATCGACGAGAATCTTGAGTTTATATGTTTTCAGGAGCGTATAGGCTCTCTCTGTTTTGCTGAAGATACTTGGCAGTTGACGCAAATCTGCTAGCTTTAGTAGATGCTTGCACATATAGTCGACACATATTTTTGCCCGTTCCTCACCCTTTATACTCTGAAAATAAGCTGGGGGAAAATGACGTCTTATGCCTGAAAGCACTTCTTGGTAAACCCATAACACTCGTTGTTCTTCTGTAAGCCGAGGTAAATACGGATAAGCGAATTCGACGAAGTAATACACATCCTCAGCCTTTGCCTCGATGGGCGGTTCAATAAATTCTCTCACCAAATGAAGCTTCAGTTCTTTGACATCCTGCAAGTTCAATTCACGTCTCGCCTGCTCAGGAGTCCATCTTTTTACATTTTCAATCGCATATCTTACAACTAATTGGACTTTTTGCTTTCGGTACTGCACATCTTCGAACTCATACGGGGAAAAACGCTTTTGCTCTCCGTTAAGAATTCGTTTGTACCGATCGACTATTTTTGAGGGCACTGTCATCTCACTCCTATCCCCATTTTTGGAATATACTACTAAATTACCATGCGGGATTAGGACAAAAATAACAGCACCTCTGTTCAAAATTGTGACTTTATTCATAGACCCCAGACTGGGAGACTCTGTTCATTTTTACAAAAAGCTCATCCCAAAATACAGGTATATTCTTTTCAACCTTTACTTCTAAATGATAGATTCCTTGCAAGTACAAATAAGGCCGTTCACCTTTTTGGTGAATGACAGAGACCTCATCACTTGTCCCCTCCAGATTCGGCCTGTTTAATCTCCAAAGAATCCCCGCTTCTTCACGAGCCCCGCGAATGATATCCGCATCACGACGTTCAGCTTCTTCTGTTGTGGCAAACAATCTGATTTGCTTATCACCGTTTGTATCCACGTACTCCCATTTTCCAGCCGCACGTGCTCCCTTAGTAATCAAATCTGCTGTATGTTGCATCTTCATTTTTAGATAATCTGTCTGCTCCAAAAATAACAGGATAGAGAGCAGACTGCCCAAGCAGAAGAGAAAGAAGAGCACAGTAATCATGGTTGCCCCGCGCTCTTCCTTCACTCGAATCAAAAAATGATGCAACGAATCATTCATTGCTTCTCCTCCGCATTTTCAACCATCATGTGATAGCTTTCAGTTATCTCGAATAATTCCCCCGTAGAGAGAAGCCGAAATGAAACTGTTGCTTTAGCTTTTACATGACTGCCTTTTCTCCAGCCGTTCCCATCAAGCTCCAGCTGCACATCTTTGTGGAGGACTCCGATACCTTGTGCTAATTCGGATGTACCTCTCTGTTTCGCATGGAATTTGGCCAAACCGAAATTGGGCTGCACTGCAGCAATTCTCCCTGCCTCATACGCAGCCGCCAATGCCTTTTGCTTGTTGTACATCATGCTGAATTGGTCAAAGGAGAATACGATCAAGATCCAAACTAAAGGAAACACCAAAATAAACTCAATCATCTGGCTGCCTCGCTCATCTTTCACCCTCGCACGTATCATTCGTCCCATACGTGTGATCATCCGCTTGCTCCGATGACATCTCGCACAGATTGGAGCACAAAAGCACCCAGCAAATATACAGCATAGGGGAATGAAAAGGCTGTTTTTTCCCTGCCTGGAAGCCACACTTGTCGATGAGCTGTCCATCCGGCTGCAATAATTTGAAGATTGTTGCGTAGGCGAGCCCAATTTTGCGGATAGAACACCATCACAATCAGGCATAAGATGATAGAATGCAAAAACAAAGAATACACCACACTCCAGCTTGTCCAAGCTCCAACAGCCATCAGCAGCTTTTGATCGCCCATCCCCATTCCTTTTAAGATTACGGGACCAACTGTCAACAAAAATGCTCCTGCCACACCTAGCACTGCTCCGGCTAATAATTCACCTTCCCACTGATACCATAAGCCGACAGCAATCGCTGGAAAAACAAGCGTATTCGATATTCTTCTTTGTCTCCAATCCATCCATGCTGCCGCTCCTAATACGCCTAGCAAGACTACGTTTGTCATTTGCTTATTTTTTCTTGCAGTTCCTTCAGCTTCTCGTCTTCAGCAGTACCTAGTTGTGTCAGTGTCGGAATAAGCACAATCAAGATGACGGCAATGATAATGACCATTTCCACGATCGTGACACCGTCCTCCTCATACCAAAAACGCTTGACGTAATCTGCGATGGTTCCCATTCCATTCACTCCTCATTGAGATTTTGGTTCTATTTTCACTCTGCCAAAAGACAGCGCCTCTCGCAAAAATATTTACATGCGCTTATTTTTCTACAGGCTTTCTCCGATGCCAATGAATGCAGGCCCCATCACCAAGAACAACAGCGGCAGACCCATTAACAAAATGACAAAAGGCAATAATCTGATATTTAACCGATTCATATGGGTAGCAGCTTCGTCCTCTTGTTGTCTCACTTGCTCCTCTACTTGGACAGACAACTTTTGTGATATGCTAACCCCTTTTTTCATCGCCTCGTTCATCTCTAGTGCGATGGTAGTCAACGAATCTACCTCCCACCGAAAGGCCAGCTCTTCAAGTGCCTTTCGCCAGTTCCCATGCTTTTTTTCTCCCATTTCTAGGCTCGCGAGTTCTCTGCCAAGTCTGGCATCAAAACGTCTCGCTGTCTGCTTAACAGCCTGCTGCAACGGCATGCCTGCTTCCACCAATGACTGCACAATGCTGAAAAAGATTGGGACCTGCTCTCGAATTTCAGCTTTAGCCCGCTTGTCCACCCGATCTAATAGCATGTTCGGTAGCAAGTACAAAAATAAGCTAATCGTTAAGGGAAGCCCAGTCACCATACCGATTTTTTCACCATGAATCATGCTTATTGGCAATGAAGCTAGAGATGAAACGATGAAACACATACTGATGAGCCGGAACAAAACAATCTCTGTCAGGCTTATATCAATCCCCAGACGCGCCAATGTTTCCTCTATTTTTTTCTTATCGACACCCGTCCATTTGTAGAAATGCTGTAGCAGTACCTGGTTTTTCTCCAAGCTTCGAACTAGTGTCCACCTTTTTCGTCCTTGTTGAAACGATTGCTCAAGCTTGGCTTGTTTCACGGAGTCAATCCTGCCCAAAAGGGTGGCGGATATTGGTTCTCCCTTACTCACACAAGACGGCAAGCCGTATAGAAATATAGCAACACTCACCAATATACTAAGAACGAGAACGAACATTGCACCCTCCCCTATGCTCCCCTGCTTATGCTTTTATGCGCAACAAAACGAATTGCTTCACCCCCAATCAAAATAGAAGCCAAGCTTCCCAAAATAAGAAACCGTCCCCCGATTGTGGCCGTAAGTGGGTCGAAATGATTGGGATTATTCACATACAACGCAATGACAAAAACAAACGGCATGACGCTTAGTAAATTCACTTGTGCAACGATCTGTGCCATAGCTGCTTTTTGTCTACGGAGCGACTGTCTGCGCCGTAATATCGAAGAGGCAGCCAAATCGAGCGTTTTAGCCATATCTCCGCCCATCTCACGTTGAATGTGGACAATGGTCGCTAAATATTTGACATCTGCTGATCCTGTGCGTTCAAAGAATCGATTCATTACGTGCTCTAATGGGACTTGTGCCCGCAATAGCTCTACAATACGCCTGTATTCCTCTAATACGATTTCTGATAAAAATGGACTAGTAGCTACCTGTTCAAACGCATGCAAATACGATGGAGAAGTACGTAATGAACTGGCCATGAGTCGAATCGCTTTTACATTGCCTGCTTCGAAATCGTCCTTTCGACGGGCCCCCCATACACTCACTAACCGTTCGGTAAACATAATCCCTGCCAGCAAAGCAGGCATTGCCATCCACCAAGACTGCAAGATCTGACTACTCACACCAAATGACGCGATCCCCAATAAAAAAGAGAGGGTCACATACTGGTTTACCCCCCACCCTGAGCGCGATTTCGCCAACCTCTCCTCAAACTGCTTCCAAATCGTTTTTCTGTCCTGTTGCAACACTTCTACGATTTCGTGCTTCCCCGCCGGTTCTCGCATATACACTTTGTTGGGCAAGATCAATAACAGGATGGCCATCCCTATCCCGATTGCAACAGGTAAGCTAATGTCCATGCTTTCCCCTCCTATAGCGGTATTGGTGTGGTGAAAAAGACGCGCTCAATCTCCTCTCGAGACAGGCCTTTCTCTAGCCATCGCTTAATCAGTCGCTCTGGGCGATAGCCTGTCCATTTGAAATGGCCCTTTACTCTCCCATTCTCCACCCCTGTTACTTCGTACACGTATATATCCTGCAAATACACCCGATCAGGGAGAACCTGTTTAATGTTGCAGGCTCGCTTTATCCATTCTTCATGCGATTGACCCGTCCCCACTACCTCCGTTATCGCTACCACCTTGCGACTACCATCTTCTTCAAAACGTTTTACTTGAACAATCAAATCCAGTGCTGAACCGATCATTAAGTTGCGCTCTTCAGCACTATACCCTTCATCTGCTTTTCCAAATAAAATGGGCAATGTTGAATCGACCAAAGCTCGCGGTGAGTTTGCGTGCGCTGTGCTCCAGCTACCAGGGTGGTCCGTATTCATCGCCCAAAGCATATCTACGATTTCTCCACCGCGTGTCTCACCGACCATAATGACATCCGGCCTTTTTCGCAAAGACAAGCGAACACAATCCTTGATCGAAAACCCACCCTTCCCCTCGTAATTCGCAGGTTTCGCTAAAAATCTGCGCACAAAAGGATGCTGAAGCTTCATCTCCAAAACATCCTCGATCGTAATAATACTTAAATGATCAGGGACATATTGGGAGATGAGATTGAGCATGTGTGTCTTGCCTGAGCCTGTTCCTCCACTGACAATGCCAGATGCGCGAGATAAACGGACGGCTCTGTTTAAAAAGAGAAGCATCGGCTCGCAAATGGAACCGTACCGTAAATAATCGGACTCACTGAGTAGCTCACGGTGCTTTCTAATCGTGAGCATATGACCATCGGGAGAAATAGAACGATGCGTAGCAGCAACCCGGGAACCGTCTGGAAGCTGTGTATGCAGCTCTGCTTTCGTTTCATTAAACTCACGTCCCATTGTCGCTGCAATCTGTTCTAATAAGCGCAGCAGCTCTTCCTCATCGCGAAAAACAGCAATCTCCGGAGATTCAAGACGACCAGTACTTTTTCTTTCAATGACGAGATAGTTATAGCGATGAAAAAGAACCTCCGTGATGTCGTTATCCTCTAATAAAGCGTCTAATGGGCCCCACCCCGTCAAAGAATGCAGCAGCCGTTTTACTTCTGCTTCCATTTGTATGGATGTCAGCGTGGTTTGCGACTCCAGCAGCATTCGAATATCTGCCGTCAGCTCATCCATAAAGAGTGAAGAATGTTTTTCCTCCCATAATCGCTTTCCGTATTTCTCAACAATCTGGGTACGAATCGATGTTTCTCTATCTGTCCCAACCCATTTTTCATTCGTCCGCTCATGATCAGGAGCTTGCATTTTTTCATGAAGCGTCGTAGGAACTCCCGCCATTCCCCTCCCCGCTGATCGTAATTCTTGCGCAGGGCGGACTTGATTTGATATGCCTAGTAACTGTTTTTTATCGAACATGACACCCTCCCTTATCCCCATAACCATTTGAAGAGAGATGTTTTCTCTTTTTGTTTCTCTTTTTCAGTAGCCTTCATTTGCTCCCCATCTACGGGAAACAGTGCTTTTCCTAATGTCTCAATGGCTTCCTTGGCTGGAATTCTCCCTGACTGGAGCATGACTGGCGTTCCGGTGTTAATCGATTTTTTCACTTCCACATCATCAGGTATGGAGAAAATTTTTTTGCTGGGGTGAAGCTGGAAATAGGCACGAATTTCATCTAAGGTAAACATTTCTTTCCTCTGCAAACGATTCATGCAAATTTGAATGCGTTCTTCAGGGTACTCTGCTTCTCTCAACAGTTTCAGCAATCGTTGAATATTTTCAATGGAGTCTACCACCGGATTCCCCACCATCACGACATGCTCTGCAAAAAACAGAGCTTGAATCGTTGCATCTGTTGTATCAGGAGCCGTATCAATAAGAATGACGTCATAGTTGCTCTGTTTTAACGTTTCGAGAATTAGATATAAATGATAGTCACGGATTTCAAAGCTTTGCCGAATATCACGGGGGGACGTAAGTACATGCAAGCCTGTATCAGGATGAGCAACCACATATTTCTCGATATGTTGGGGAGATAACGGCAAGGCTTGTGCGTATTCCTGCCATTCCTCACTGCTAATGGAATACGGATCTTTGCCTTGATCCTGAATAAACGAATGCAATTGAGCATCAAGATCCTTTACCCACGTAAAAAGATTAGGGGTACGGGGGAGATTCAAAGTAGTCGCAAAAGTACCGAGATCAAGATTGAAGTCAACAGCCATAACCCGCAATGGGACGCCCTCGTTTTTTTGCATGGAAAAGAAAATCGCTAGCTCACGAGAAATAAATGTTTTTCCTACGCCACCTTTGGGACCGTAAACAGTAATAAGCTGTTTGGGACGAGTCATTTCAGGAACTAAACCACCCGTGATCGGCTCTGAGATCGAAGGCTGCTGACTCGGATAGCTCCTGGTTTGTTCCTGGATTACATACTGGTGTTGTTGAGGCGCAGCTTCTGCTACCATACCTGGAGGCTGTATCATCATGGCTAACGCTTCGATTTGCCCTGGTTCAATGGGCTTGGCAATAACCCATAGACCTAAGTTCCGGAAAAATGGCTCCCACATCAGTTCATTGCTTGAGCAAGCAGCAATAAATGAAAGATGAGGAAAGGCTAGCCGAAATTGCTGACACAACACACCTCTTTCCGTTCCCTTTATACCACCCAGCAACACCAAATGGGGTTGGTTTTCCTGTAATTTTGCCCATGCCTCTTCCACTCCGAGTGCTTCCCCGCACACTTCAATCCATCTACTGTTTATAAGTTGCGCCTTTAACAAACGAACTGAATCACGATCATCATCTACTATGAGCAAACGCCTTTTCACTCGTGCTCCTCCTTTTTAATACCCCAGCGAGTTTTCGTCTTCATTAACTCTGAAGCGAATTTTACGTCTCCTATTCCTGGATTTCCCTCATCCTTTACTGCAGCCAAGCCCAATCTGATTTTTCCATAATGAAGTGCGTGTGTTAGCAGAACAGCCTCATCACGTGTCAGGGAGAGAGTCACAGCTACCAGATTGGGATGATCGCCTTCCATTTCGCGTTGAATGCCAATGATCGGCATGTTTTGCAGCAGTAGTCCGGAATGTGCTCCTGTCTCATCTTCAAAGGAAGCATAGACGTGCACCCTTTCTCCGCTTGATACATGCGGTGAAACTCCTGCAACATTGTCTATGGGAATGCTCATACCTGTCATTTTTTCTGTGATCACTCCGCTACCTTGCGCATTACTGGTTTGCTCCAAATCACTTTGCAATAACGGTCGGCCTCCCTTCACTTGACGGGTGAATGCTAAACCGACAAGACTCTGTCCTTCCTCCCATGGAATCAAACCTGGAATTGGGGCAATGGGTTGTTGAAAGATCCCTCCCAGTCTCAGTGTTAATGGCTCCATATCCCTTGCTTCAAGTAATTGGCCACTTTCTTTTTCCACTGTTGATCGCAATTGAATATAGGTCACTTGATGCGGCTTCAAAATGATGTAGGTCGCTACGCCTATACATGTAGCGAAAAGCAATATAGCCAATAGTCGTAACGGATGTATAGACATTCTCCCCCTCCTCTCCATTGTTTCTAGCGTAGAGGAGAATAGAGGGACAAAAAAAGAAAACAAAAAAAACTGTGCATTTGTTTTGCACAGTTACCCTATTACACA
>NZ_JABSUV010000052.1:0-42325 GCF_013284275.1 Brevibacillus sp. HB2.2 | reverse complement strand
AGAAATCTCTACAGAAGGAACAGCTTGTTCTTTTTTTATCTCTTTTGCTGATACTTCATCGCTCGTGCCGCAATATCCGTGCGATACTGTGCCCCATCAAACGAGATCCCCTGCACCTTCGCGTACGCCGTCTCACGCGCTTGCGCCAAATCCGCTCCTGTTGCCACGACGCCAAGCACACGGCCACCGCTCGTAACGATACCTTCCTCGGTTTCCTTCGTACCTGCGTGAAACACCGTAGCTCCCTCGTTTGCCTGACCCAGTCCGTGAATCAGCGCACCCTTTGGATATTCTCCCGGATAACCCGGCGCTGCCATGACGACACAGACAGCACTTCCTTTTTGCCATGTCACATCGACTGCATCGAGCTCACCATTGATCGTTCCGACAAAAATATCGAGCAAATCTGTTTCGAGCAACGGCAAGAGCACCTGTGTCTCTGGATCGCCAAAACGCGCATTGAACTCCACGACTTTCGGGCCTTGCTCCGTAATCATCAGACCTGTATAGAGAATGCCTTTGAACGGAATGCCATCCTTGGCCATCCCTGACGCCATCGGCTGGACAATCGTTTTGACGATCTCGTCCACCAGCTCAGCAGACATTTGCGGTACCGGGGCGTACGTTCCCATGCCGCCTGTATTCGGGCCGCGGTCATCATTGAAGATTCGCTTATGATCCTGAGAAGTAATCATCGGTTTAACCGTCTCTCCATCGACGAAAGACAACAGCGACAGCTCTTCGCCGAACATGCACTCCTCAATGACCACGCGCGCTCCCGCTTCACCAAAGACGCTTTCCTGCATAATCTGACGAAGTGCCTCTTCCGCTTCCTCCACCGTTTCTGCGACAACGACCCCTTTCCCCGCTGCCAAGCCGTCCGCTTTGACAACGATAGGAGCGCCCTGCTCTCTCACATACGCACTCGCCGATTCGTAATCCAGAAATGATTCATAGGCAGACGTCGGAATCTCGTAGCGTTTCATTAAACTTTTCGCAAAAGACTTGCTTCCCTCGATCATTGCCGCTTTTTGGTTCGGGCCATAGATCGGCAGATTGCGCTCCTGGAAAAAGTCTACAATCCCCGCCAGCAAAGGATCTTCTGGGCCAACGACAGTCAGATCGATTCCCTCATCCTTGACGAATTGAACCAGTGCAGCAAAATCATGGACACCGATCGGTACGTTTTGAGCGATTTGGGCGGTGCCCCCATTTCCTGGCGCACAGTATACCTTTGTCACTTTAGAGCTTTGCAACAGCTTCCAGGCAATCGTGTGTTCTCGACCGCCGCCACCGACCACTAATATTTTCATCGTATTTCCTCCTGTGTGAGAGGTAATCCACTCTTTCATACGTGTTAAAAAAGCGAAAGTTACTCCCAAATAGCCTCTTTTAGTGCTTGAAATGACGCGTGCCGGTAAAGATCATCGCAATGCCTGCTCGGTTGCAAGCATCAATCGATTCTTGGTCGCGAATGGAGCCGCCTGGCTGGATGATAGCGGTAATCCCTGCTTTGGCTGCCGCTTCCACGGTATCTCCCATCGGGAAAAACGCATCTGAGGCCATAACCGAGCCACTTGCCAATGCACCTGCTTGCTCGATGGCGATTTTCGCTGCCCCAACGCGGTTCATCTGTCCTGCGCCCACGCCGATCGTCATATTGTCTTTTGCCAAGAGAATCGCGTTCGATTTGACGTGCTTGACGACCTTCCACGCGAATTTCAGCTGTGCCAGTTCCTCTTCCGAAGGCTTGCGGTCTGTAACCACTTGAATCTCGTTTTCTTCGAGCTGCTTGTAGTCGAAGTCTTGAATGAGTGCCCCGCCTGCAACAGGAGCCACGCGGAACAGATTGTCCACTTTTTTGGCTGGTTCATTCAGCGCAGAAATACGCAAGAGACGCAGGTTCTTTTTCTCAGCCAGAACAGCCAACGCCTCGTCGGTGAAGTCTGGTGCGATAATAATTTCCAAGAAAATCTCTTTCATCGCGAGTGCGGTGTCACGGTCAATCGGGCGATTTGCTGCAACGATCCCACCATAAATAGAGACAGGGTCTGCTTCGTACGCTTTTTGGTAAGCGGCGCGAATATCAGTACCGATCCCTACTCCACACGGGTTGGAGTGCTTGATCGCAACGACAGCAGGTTCAGCGAATTCGCGTACAATCGCCAACGCTGCGTCTGCGTCATTGATGTTGTTATAGGAAAGCTCTTTTCCTTGCAGTTGGCTCGCATTCCCGATGCTCAACTGATCCGATAACGGCTCACGGTAAAATGCCGCACGTTGGTGTGGATTTTCCCCATAGCGTAAATCCTGTGCTTTCTCGTAAGTCACGGTGTAGCTCTCAGGCAGCAGTTCACCCACCTGCTCACTCAAATAGCGAGAGATCAAGGCATCATAGGCAGCTGTATGACGGAAAACTTTTGCTGCCAGCTTACGACGGGTTTCTAGCGTAGTATCGCCATTTGCTTCAATTTCTTCTGCTACTTTTTCATAATCGGCTGCATCGACCACGACACTGACAAACGCGTGATTTTTCGCAGCAGAACGCAGCATTGTTGGTCCACCAATATCAATATTCTCAATGGCATCTTCATATGTCACGTCTGGCTTCGCTATTGTTTCCTTGAAAGGATAAAGGTTCACGACAACCAGATCAATGGTCTCAATCCCAAGGTCTTTTAGTTGCTGCACATGTGCTTCACTGTCCCTTACAGCCAAGAGGCCGCTGTGGATATTGGGATGCAACGTTTTGACGCGACCGTCCAAAATTTCTGGAAATCCAGTCACTTCAGAAATGCCAATAACGGGAACTCCCTCTGCTTTTAAAAGAGAAGCCGTACCCCCGGTAGATATGATCTGTACCCCGGCGGCTACCAATCGACGGGCAAACGGAATCAATCCTGTCTTGTCAGAAACGCTGATCAACGCTTTTTTCACACTCACGGATAGAACCTCCTGAATTTTAGTGAAAACATGAGTAACTATTGACCAAAACACGAACAATACTTCTATAGTATAAAATAATTGTACGCTATTATCAATAACTTCGTCAGGAAAACAAACACAGCCGCCCATGCCTGTTCGGCACTTGCGACTGCATCACATGTATTTGCTTTGATGAAATTATCGTTTTTTCTTGCCTTTGCCTGATAACCTTTTGATGCGATCTGTCAGAGAGACTGATTTGCCTTTGGCAGTCGCCCTGATTGGCTTGATTGGCTTCTTCGACTTGCGGCTTTTCGCCTTTACTTCTTTGGGCATTAAGTCCCCTAGCTCTTCCATGGAGATGGAATTGCCGTCCTTTACACGATCCCTGACGCGCTCTTTCGTCTCCTCTGGCACTTCGAATCCCATATTTCCCAGCTCATCGAGCAGCGCATCTACATTGGCTCCGCCCTTCGGCATTTTTTCCGCGAGCTTCATAATATCGTTAAGCGTCCATTGCCGCCCTGTTTTTTGGCTTAGCTTATCGAGCAAGTTCGAAACAAAATCTCCGCTCAAGTCGGCCCCTCCCTTTGTGGGAATATCCTTCTTTATTACTGTATGTCACAAGAGTTGATTTGGTTTGTCATGATTCGCAGAGGATGAATAGCAGCAAAATAGGGTGAGTCGGTCATGTTAGAAGCCGACACCGTCTGAAAGGACATGAATAACATGTATGAAGGACGAGAAAGCAAGATGGTTTTTATTTTCGAAAGGGGGGGAACGTTTTAATGGACAGTAGTCCAAGTTGCGGAATGAATAACTGCAATCAAGATTGTGTACGGAGAATTTTCCGGCCTTGTGGCGCTGCGGCATGTTCCCCATACCTTATTTATCATTCTCCCTTTTTATGGGACGAGTGTATGTAGATATCTATATGCAGACATGCTTGCGCAACATGGTCGTATCCCTCCGATCCTTCTTTGCGAAAGGATGAGAAAACCATGTTGAACATTTACAAAACGAATACCCTCGGAAAAATAGAAGAACTGCAACAATTTGAAAAAGGCTGCTGGATTCATCTGACCGATCCTTCTGAGCAAGAAAAGCAACAAGTCGTCAGGGAGTTGTCGATTGACCTTCATTTTTTACAGGATGCCCTTGATGACGAAGAAATCGGACGGATCGACAAGGAAGGGAACCGCGTGAAGCTCTACGTGGACATCCCAGTCTCCACGAAAGAAGCGACGAAGGAAAACTATACGACGGTTCCATTGGGAATCATGGTGACGGAGGATTATATCTTAACGGTTTGTCTGGTAGAAACGGCTGTCATGAATGAGTTCGTCCAAGGAAAAGTGAAAAGCTTTCACACGCACATGCGAAACCGGTTCGTCCTGCAAATTTTGTCAAATACGTCGCATGATTATTTGCATTACTTAAAAAAAATCAACAAGCAGACAGAAACGCTGGAAAAATCGTTGCGACAATCGACGAAAAACAATGAACTGCTTACTTTGCTTGAATTGCAGAAAAGTCTCGTCTATTTTTCGACGTCCCTGGAAACGAACAGTCTGTTGATCTCCCTGCTTCGGAGCGGCAGTTATTTGAAAATGTACGAGGAAGATAAGGCGCTGCTGGAAGAAGTAAAAATCGAAACCAAGCAGGCCATCAAAATGACGGAAATCTATACCGCCATTTTAGGGAACATCATGAATGGCTTTGGCTCCGTCATCTCCAATAATCTGAATCGCGTATTGAAGCTGTTGACCGCCATTACTATTGTCATCACGTTACCTATGGTGATTGGCACCTTTTACGGGATGAACGTCGGGCTTCCTTTTCAGGATCATCCGCACGCATTCACAATCATTATGATCATGTCCACCGCCATTACGTCCGTAACAGCCCTCCTGTTTTGGAGAAAGAAGTATTTTTAAAACGGATGACCAAAAAACCGACATCGTAAAAGGATGTCGGTTACTGCTTTCTCTCTCGATTCACGTCAGCTGGACAAGCCTTCCTTCCAGCTTCACTCTCTCTTCTGCTAAGTAGCCAATGACCTTCACCAAAAGCTCATGCTCCACAGCATGGATGCGAGCCGACAAGGTCTCAGCCGTATCTGCTTCTTGCACTGCTACGGGAATCTGGGCAATGATCGGCCCTGTATCCAGACCGGCATCAACCAAATGTACCGTTACCCCCGTTATCTTTACCCCGTATGCGAGTGCCTGACCAACCGCGTCTTTTCCAGGGAAAGCAGGCAAAAGTGACGGATGCAGATTGATGATTTTTCCTTCGTAGGATGACAAAAGAGTGTCGCCCACCAATCGCATGTAGCCTGCCAGCACAACCAGCGATATATCGCGTTTTTGGAGCTGTGCCACTATTTCCTGCTCAAAAGCAGCCTTGTCTGCATACTCCTTCGGTTGAAATACAAAGGCGTCGATTCCTAAACGCTCTGCCCGTTCCAAAACCTTGGCGCCGGGCTTGTCGCACACGAGTAAGGCAACTTCTACACCTGCGAGCCTGCCGTCCTGTACAGCCTGCACGATCGCTTCAAAGTTGGAGCCGCTGCCTGAGGCGAAAATGGCCAGCTTTCTCACCATTCCACCCCGTTGTATACGACTTTGCGCTCTCCCGCTTGAATATTTCCGATCAAATACGCCTGTTCTCCCAGCTCTTGCAGCTTTTCCATCACACTCACTGCGTCTTCCGGCTTCACGACAAGCATCATGCCAATGCCCATGTTGAACGTTTTGTACATATCCGGGTAAGAGATGTTCCCCGCCTCTTGTACCAGCTCGAAAATTGGCAGCACAGGCCAGGAACCAACGTTGATCACAGCCTGCATTCCTTCTGGAAGCACGCGTGGAATGTTTTCAGTAAAGCCGCCGCCTGTGATGTGTACCAGCGCTTTCACTTCATGTGACGCAAGAACGGATAGCACTTGCTTCACATAAATGCGGGTCGGTGTCAGCAGCTCTTCGCCGAGCTTTTTGCCCAATACGTCAACATGATCATGCAGGGACATGCCTTTGTCTGCCAAAAGAACCTTGCGAACGAGCGAGAAGCCATTGCTGTGCACGCCGCTGGAAGCCAGACCGATCAGTACATCGCCTGCCGCCACGGAAGCCCCCGTAATCATTTTGCTCTCGTCCACGACACCTACGGTAAAGCCTGCGATGTCGTATTCGCCTTCTGCGTACATGCCAGGCATCTCGGCAGTCTCCCCGCCAATCAGCGAGCAGCCGGACTGGGAGCAGCCTTCCGCGATCCCTTTGACAATCGCTTCGATTTTTTCCGGAATGACCTTGTCTACTGCCAGATAATCGAGGAAAAAGAGCGGCTCTGCGCCTTGAACCACTACGTCATTGACGCACATAGCGACCGCATCGATGCCGATTGTATCGTGTTTGTCCATGGCAAAAGCGAGCTTTAGCTTGGTTCCAACCCCATCTGTGCCGGAAACGAGAATCGGATTCTCGTATTTTTTGGTATCCAGGCGAAACAGCGCTCCGAACCCGCCCAAATCAGTCATAACTTCCGGGCGGAATGTTCTTTTGACGTGCTTTTTCATGCGCTCGACGGCTTCGTTGCCCGCATCGATGTCTACGCCAGCTTGTTTATATGCTTCACTCATCGTTTCTCCCCCTAGCAAGAGGTGCTTGTATTAGCATTTGAGCGCAGGTAGCGCTTCTTCGAACTCAATCTCTGTCGGATATTCTCCGTTAAAGCATGCGAGGCAGTGTCCTCTATTAGGAGCCGAATCGGTGCGGCCAATTGCATCGATCATTCCTTCAATAGACAAGAACGACAGCGAATCAGCCTCAATGATTTGACGAATTTCCTCTACGGATTTGGTTGACGCAATCAGTTCCTCACGCGACGAGGTGTCTATGCCGTAAAAGCAAGAATTCATAACAGGCGGAGAGCTGATGCGCACATGCACTTCTTTGGCGCCAGCTTCACGCAGCATGCGGACGATCCGATTACTCGTCGTACCACGAACAATGGAGTCGTCAATCATCACGACGCGTTTGCCTTCCACTACTTTGCGAACCGCAGACAGCTTGAGATAGACAGCCCGCTCACGCAGCTCCTGACTCGGCTGAATGAAGGTACGACCGACATAGCGGTTTTTGATTAAGCCGATTTCGTACGGAATTCCTGTGGCTTCCGCAAATCCGATAGCAGCAGAGATACTCGAATCCGGTACACCTGTGACGACATCCGCATCAATCGCGGATTCCAATGCCAGCTGCTTGCCCAGACGTTTGCGCGCCATGTGGACGTTGATTCCGTCGATGTCGCTATCTGGTCGGGCAAAATAAATGTATTCAAACGTACAAATTGAACGCTGTGTCGTTTCTGTATGCTTGCTCTCGGTAATGCCATTCTTGTCGATGACGATCAGCTCACCCGGTTGCACGTCACGCCAGTACTGCGCGCCAATGATATCGAACGCACAAGTCTCGGACGCGACAGTGATCGCATCTCCGAGACGTCCCAGTGACAGCGGACGCAAGCCATTCGGATCGAGGGCGATCACGAGCTGGTTTTCGTTCATGACGAGAAGCGCATACGCTCCCTTGATGTATTGCAGGGCGTCCTTTACCGCTCCTGGCAAATCCTTGCACTCAGAGCGGGCGATCAGGTGTGCGATCACCTCAGTGTCACTGGTCGTCTGAAAAATGGAGCCCTTTGCTTCCAGCTCTTTTCTAAGCACAGCGGCATTTACGAGATTCCCGTTGTGGGCAACTGCCATGCTGCCTTGTGCATAGCGGAAAAAGAGCGGTTGGGCGTTTTCAATCTTACTCGAACCAGCAGTCGTATAACGGGTATGACCAATTGCGATATGACCACTAAACTTCTCCAAATCGCCCTTGCCAAAAGCCTCTGACACGAGACCCATTCCGCGGTGCTTATACCATTTCTCGCCGTCGGAGGCGCAGATACCTGCGCTCTCCTGACCGCGATGCTGAAGGGCGTGCAGACCCAGATAGGTCAATTGGGATGCTTCTTTGTGGTTGTAGATGCCAAAAACGCCGCATTCTTCATTCAATTTGTCCCAGATTAACCGATCAAACATGGAATCGCATCCTTCCAGGCTGCTTTCACCTCTTGAGTCGAAGCGTTGATCGCTTCTGTACCGTTCACATTCACTACCAGACGATCGCCGCCGACCGTACCGATGTTTTCAGCAGGTACGCCAAGTTCACCTGCCAATGCGAGAATCGCCGCCGCTTGCTCCCCAGAAGCACTGAGCAAGATGCGAGATTGAGATTCACTGAACAAGAGCGCATCAGTACGCAGCTCAGACGTAAGCGCCACCTGTGCACCGACGCCTTTGCCGAAGCAAGATTCAGCCAGTGCGACACCGAGACCACCTTCGGACAGATCGTGTGCGGAGTTCACCAGACCTTGGCGAATCGCTGTGAGAACCAGCTTTTGTACGACCGCTTCCTTAGTCAGATCGATTTGTGGAGGACGTCCGGAAATGCTGCCCGTAGCCATCTTTTGATACTCACTACCGCCCAGCTCAGCAAAGGTCTCGCCCAACAAGATGATCGCGTCGCCTTCGTTTTTGAAATCCTGGGTCGTAATATGGTCAACATCAGTGATCAAGCCGACCATTCCCACCGTTGGGGTTGGATAGATCGCGTCACCGCTGCGTTCATTGTAAAAAGATACGTTTCCGCCGATGACCGGAGCATCGAGTGCTACGCACGCTTCGCTCATGCCCTCGCACGATTTTTCAAATTGCCAGAACACCTCAGGCTTTTCCGGACTTCCGAAGTTCAGGCAGTCCGTAATCGCCAGCGGCTCTGCACCGGAGCAGACGACGTTGCGCGCAGATTCTGCAACCGCAATGGCACCGCCCACTTTTGGATCGAGGTACACATAGCGACCGTTGCAATCTGTACTCATAGCAAGGGCCTTGCGAGTACCGCGCACCATAACAACAGCAGCGTCAGAACCAGGCTTTACAGCTGTGTTTGCACGCACGATATGATCGTATTGCTCATATACCCACGCTTTATTCGCCACGGTTGGTTGAGCCAGCAAGCTTTTCAGCGTACCATTCAGATCTTTCGGTTCTTGGATCGCTGCCAACACATCTACATTCGCGTTTGCTTCGTAGTAAGCAGGCACCGCAGATGGACGATGGTACACAGGCGCGTCGTCAGCCAAGCTGTCTACTGGCACCTCTGCTACTACCTCACCTTGGTGCAACAAGCGCAGCTTGCTGTCTTCGGTTACTTTGCCCACGACAGCGGACGCCAAACCCCATTTGTCAAAAATCGCAATCGCTTCTGCCTCTTTGCCTTTTTCCACGACGACGAGCATACGCTCCTGAGACTCAGACAGCATCATTTCGTATGCAGACATGCCTGCTTCGCGTTGTGGCACCAGATCCAGGTTCATCTCGATTCCGTTCCCTGCCTTGGATGCCATCTCGGAGCTAGAGCTCGTCAAGCCAGCCGCTCCCATGTCCTGAATCCCGACAACGATACCCGTGTCGATCAGCTCCAGGCACGCTTCCAGCAGGAGCTTTTCCATGAATGGATCGCCAACTTGTACGGCCGGGCGTTTTTTCTCGGACTCTTCTGTGAGCTCCTCGGATGCGAAGGTCGCCCCGTGAATACCGTCACGCCCCGTACTTGCACCAACGTAGATAACAGGGTTGCCGATACCGGACGCTACCCCTTTTTGAATCTTCTCGTGGTCGATCAAGCCGACACACATGGCGTTGACAAGCGGATTGCCTTCATACGTAGGGTCGAAATTCACTTCGCCACCCACAGTCGGAATCCCGATGCAGTTCCCGTAGCCTGCAATACCTGCAACGACGTTTTCAAACAAATATTTGACACGTGGAGACTTGAGCTCCCCGAATCGAAGCGAATTGAGCAGTGCAATCGGACGTGCGCCCATCGAGAATACGTCACGGATGATACCGCCCACGCCAGTCGCAGCCCCTTGATAAGGCTCGATCGCTGATGGGTGGTTATGGCTTTCGATTTTGAAAACAACCGCCTGATTGTCTCCGATGTCGACAATACCCGCACCTTCCCCAGGTCCTTGCAAAACGCGAGGTCCTTTTGTCGGGAAACGACGCAGGACAGGCTTGGAGTTTTTGTAGGAGCAGTGCTCCGACCACATAACGCTGTACAGACCTGTCTCCGTCCAGTTCGGCTTGCGGCCGAGAATTTCTACGACACGCTGATATTCTTCGTCAGTCAGACCGATTTCTTTGTACAGTTTTTGATCGGCAATTTGTTCGGCTGTCGGTTCTTTATGCGTGAGTTGTGACACTGTTCTGCTCCCTCCAAGTCTTCAGGATCGAGGTAAACATGCGGCGTCCGTCATCGGAAGTCATCCAAGAGTGGACGGCACGCTCCGGGTGAGGCATCATGCCAAGTACGTTTCCACGTTCGTTGCAAATGCCCGCGATGTCTTCCAGAGAACCATTCGGATTCTCGCCATGATAGCGGAAAACGATTTGTTTGTTCGCTTTTAGCTTCGCCAGCGTTTCCTCATCACAGTAGTAGTTTCCTTCGCCATGCGCGATCGGAATTTGGATAACTTCCCCTGCCGCGAAATCACTGGTAAAGGAGGTATCGTTGTTTTCCACACGTAATTCGGACAGCTTGCAACGGAATTTCAGTGAACGGTTACGCAAGAGTGCTCCTGGCAACAGTCCAACTTCGGTCAGAATCTGGAAGCCATTGCAGATTCCCATGATCAGCTTGCCTTCTTCTGCTGCCTTCACCACTTGCTCCATGACGGGTGAAAAACGAGCGACCGCACCACAGCGCAGATAATCTCCATAAGAGAATCCGCCTGGCAAGAGAATCGCATCATATTTAGAAAGATCCGTATCGGAATGCCATACGTAATCCACAGGCACTCCCATTACGTCTTCAACTGCGTTAAACAAATCAACGTCGGCGTTCGAGCCTGGAAAGACGATAACGGCTACTCGCATATCCTTAGCCCTCCACGATATCAAAGCGATAGTCTTCTACCACCGTATTGGCCAACAGCTTTTCGCACATTTCACGTACACGCTCTTCGGCTTGCGCACGGTCAGAAGTGTTCAATTCCAGCTCCATGTACTTCCCGATGCGTGCATTGTTTACTTCATCAAAACCCAAGGTGTGCAGAGCACCTTTTACAGCGTGTCCTTGCGGGTCCAAAACACTCTCGCGCAATGTTACATAAACAACAGCTTTAAACATGTACGTCTCCTCCTAGTCTCGTAAGCATTTCTTTGTAAGCTTCCTCCACATTACCCAAATCGCGGCGGAAGCGGTCTTTGTCGAGCTTTTCATTCGTTACCGAATCCCAGAAACGGCATGTATCCGGGGATATTTCATCGGCGAGGAGAATCTCCCCGTCCGCTGTTTTTCCGAATTCCAGTTTGAAATCGACCAAGGTAATGTTGCGCTCGCGCAGGTAAGGCACGAGGACCTCGTTTACAGCAAGACCCATGCGCTCCAATGTCGCCTGGTCACTCTCGCTTGCAATCCCCAACACTTTGATATGGGAGGCATTCACCAATGGATCTCCCAGTGCGTCATCCTTGTAGTAAAACTCGACAACGGGCTGCGGAAGCACAGTTCCTTCTTCCATGCCAAGACGCTTGGCCAATGAGCCTGCTGCGATATTGCGAACGACTACCTCCAAAGGGATAATCTCCACTTTGCGAACAACTTGCTCTGTGGCGGACAGCAGACGGACAAAATGGTTGTCGATGCCCCGCTCCTTCAGCATGGTGAAAAAGATTGCCGTAATGCGGTTGTTCAGCTCACCTTTTCCGGTGATTTGCGCCCGTTTCTCTCCATTAAATGCTGTTGCGTCGTCTTTGTACTCTACCCAGTACTGATCAGGCAAAGATGTCCGATAAATACGTTTCGCCTTACCTTCGTAGAGTTGTTCCTGTTTTTCCACCGTAGGAGTCACCTTCCCAGTCAAAAAGGTTGAGTTTTGGTTAATTCACGAACGTTTCAACTACATTAAAACACAAACATACGCATTTATCAACGAAAAATGCTGGAATAGACTTCGACAAATGTTCGGGATTTACATTATATTTTCACACCTACATTCTTTAACATTCGTTTACATACCCTTCATACTAGCTTTATTATAACAGCCGAGAAGACTCCCACTTCTAAGCCTTGCATAGCTTGGCGAAAGTGGGGGATGAATCGGCGCTACGAAGGAAGGACCTCTGCTTTTTGGTTGTTCCCCAATCTTTCGTAGAACGTACGTTCCTTTTGTGGTAAACTTTTCATGGGAGGAGGTGAATCATGATGCTACGTAAAAAATCGTTTCAGTTTCGCATTTTTCCCAATCATGAACAAGCAGTACTCATCGAGAAAACATTGGGTTGCAGTCGATTTGTGTTCAATCGATTTCTGGCACGTTGGAACGAAACCTACAAACAAACAGGCAAGGGGTTAACCTACCATTCTTGTTCTGCTCAACTACCGCAGTTAAAAAAGGAACAGCCTTGGCTCCAAGAAGTAGACAGCACAGCCCTTCAATCTTCCCTCGACAACCTCGCAGATGCTTTCTCACGATTTTTCAAGAAACAAAATGAAGTCCCATGTTTTAAAAGTAAGAAGAATAGAGTCCAGTCATACACTACGAAACATACGAATGGAAACATCAGAATCGACGGTAATCAAATCAAACTGCCGAAGCTTGGCTGGGTGACATTTGCAAAATCCAGAGAGGTAGAAGGGCGGATTCTAAATGCAACGGTTAGACGGAATCCAAGCGGGAAATATTCTGTTTCGGTGCTTTGTGAGGTACCTTACTCTCCGTATATTCCTGTTGGAAAAGAGAAAACCATTGGTATTGACCTGGGTCTCAAAGATTTTGCTACGTTTTCCACTGTGGAAAAGATCAGGAATCCCAAGTACTTTCTTCTGTATGAAAAGAAACTGAACCAATGGCAAAGGAAACTTTCACATAGGCAAAAAGGCGGGAAAAATTACGAAAAAGCGAGAAGAATAGTAGCCATCTTGCATGAAAAAGTAGCCAACACCCGAAACGACTTCCTGCATAAACTGTCCACCCGACTGATTCACGAAAACAAAGTGATCTGTTTGGAGGATTTGCAAGTAAACCACCTGATCAAAAATCAAAAGCTGGCCAAAAGTATTGCCGATGCGTCATGGTCCACTTTTCGCGCCATGTTGACATACAAAGCCGAATGGTATGGACGAACACTCTCCTTTGTCGGTAAACAATTTCCTTCCAGCCAACTTTGCTCCACACCAAACTGCGGGAACCGCAGTAAAGATGTCAAGAATCTGAACTTGCGAGAATGGACATGTTCGAACTGCGGGACACAGCATGACCGTGACGAGAATGCCGCGATCAATATTGAGCGAGAAGGACTTCGTTTGTTGTGTCTCACAACTTAACTGTCGGGACGACAGGGATAGCTTGGCGCATTTCACTTCGGTAGAAGTGACTACCCAAGAATCCCCCACCTCCAAGCAGTAGCGTAGGTGGAGGGAGGGTTCAAGATAAACTTGTCAGTGGTATAACCAATACGTGAAAGAAGGAATTTCAGATGTTTCCATTTGAAGTGTCTTTTCCTACCAAAATTTACTTTGGCATAGGCGAACTGGAACGTTTGGGCCAAGAAGCAAAATCATTAGGCCAAAAAGCATTGCTCGTTACAGGCGGCAATGCTGCCAAACGTACAGGACTTTTGGACCGCGCCAAGGCTCTGTTGCAGGAAGCTCAAGTGGCGTATCTTGTTTTTGACAAAATCGAACCGAATCCGCGTACGGCAACGGTTGATGCCGGAGCTGCGCTTGCGCGTGAGCATCAGTGTGACTTCATTCTGGCTATCGGTGGCGGCTCCGTAATGGATGCCTCCAAAGCGATTGCGGCAGCAGCCGTTTCCGGACGCCCGATTTACGATTACATGCGGGGAAATCCGAGCGGTTCTGGTCAATTACTGGTACCCGTTCAGGAAGCACTGCCGATCATGACCGTCCCGACAGTAGCCGCTACTGGTTCGGAAGCAAACCATATCAGCGTCCTGACTCATTGGGACACGCATGAAAAATCTTCGATCAACGGTCCAGCACTTTACCCGAAGATTGCCATTCTCGATCCGTCTGTCACCTTTACCGTTCCGGCTCGCGTCACAGCAGAGTCTTGCGCCGATATCTTTTCCCATCTGTTTGAAAACTATTTGATCAGCGCGGAAGGGACCCACGTTCAGGACGGGATTTCCGAAACACTCATTCGCCTCGTCGTCGAGCACTCCATCACAGCGATCCAGCAACCAGACAACGCAGAAGCACGATCCACCCTTTTATGGGCGAGCACATTGGGCATCAGTCCCTTCGCTGCTGGCGGTCGCGGTGCTGGCATGCCTTTGCACGGAATTGAACATCCGCTGAGCGGAATCTACGATATGGCTCACGGTCGTGGACTGGCGATCCTGTCCCTTCCGTATTTCGAACAGGTGATATTGCTAGATCGTCCCGAGAGACTAGCCCGTATGGGACGTCATTGTTTTGGCGTTACGGTGGAGAACGAGGACGAAGCAGCACAAGCAACGATTGATGCCGTTCGCCGTTGGTATGAGCGTATGGGGATCACAGAACGTCTGTCTGACTTCGGTGTGACCAAACAATCACTGGCCCAAATGGCTGAGGAAGCCGTTCGCATTGGCGGACGCGGAATCGGGTATCTGCCTAGCTCACGAAAATTGAATGAATCCGATGTAATCGCGATCTACGAGGCTTGCCTGTAATGGAAGCATCAAACACACTGGCGAGCCTACGCTCAGTTATGTAATAATACAAATTAATCATTAATCAAAATTATTTTACTACGGAGGTTACCACCATGGCAGATCCACGCATTAATGAACTGGCAAGCCGTCTCGTCCGTTACTCACTCCATTTGCAAAAAGGCGAAAAAGTTCTGATCGAAAATACAGGCCTGCAACCTGAACTCGTTCGTGCACTTGTGCGTGAATCATTTGCAGTTGGGGCTCTGCCTTTGGTCACCTTAAAAGACCAGGAAGTCATGCGTGCACTCTATCAAGGCACGAGCGAAGAACATATGGCTCTGATGGCAAAATACGAGTATGACCGGATGAAGGACATGGACGCTTACATCGCCATCCGCGCCTACGACAACATCAACGAGTATGCCGACGTACCGGACGACAAAATGGGCATTTACGCTCGTGTCCTGTATCAACCTGTACATACGAACGAGCGCGTTCCGAACAAACGCTGGGTTGTACTGCGCTACCCAAACAAGTCGATGGCACAGCTGTCCAAAATGAGTCTCGAGAGCTTTGAGGACTTCTACTTCTCCGTCTGCAATCTGGACTACGCGAAAATGTCCGCTGCCATGACTCCGTTGAAAGAGCTGATGGAGCGCACCGATCGTGTACGCATCGTCGGCCCAAAAACGGACCTGCGCTTCTCCATTAAAGGAATCAATGCCATCAAGTGTGACGGCAAACGCAATATCCCGGATGGCGAAGTATACACCGCTCCTGTACGTGATTCCGTGGAAGGAACGATTTTCTACAACGCGGCATCGATCTACAACGGCATTACCTTCAATGATGTTCAGTTCACTTTCAAAGAAGGCAAAATCGTGGAAGCGACCAGCTCCAATACTAAAGCATTGAACGACATCCTCGACACGGACGAGGGCGCACGTTATATCGGAGAATTCGCGATCGGCTTCAACCCGCACATCCTCCACCCGATGCTGGACATCCTGTTTGACGAAAAAATCGCGGGCAGCTTCCACTTCACGCCAGGGAATGCTTACACAGTAGCAGACAACGGAAACCGCTCCTCCGTTCACTGGGACTTGGTCCAAATCCAACGCCCTGAATACGGCGGCGGCGAAATCTGGTTTGACGATGTGCTTATTAGAAAAGATGGGCGCTTTGTGTTGCCAGAGCTGGAAGGCTTGAACCCGGAGAATTTGATTTAAACGAAATGAATGAAAAAATGGGTTAGGGAATGAGTTCCCTAGCCCATTTTCTATTGTTCAGAGAAAATAAAGTGTTAGTCTGGCCTGGTCTAGGATTGGTGAGTGTCCAACTCCACCCTCTCAATAAAACAAGAGATATTCCCATTAATCCTACCAAATTTTACGAGTTTCTTTCACCGGTGAATCTCTGTTATTCTAGGTCATGCCAGACAAAACAGCCGAAACTTCCTCTTGAATGGAAGTGCGGGGGAGCTTTTTTACTTGCAGATGAGAGATCTGCATGGGGTGAATCGCCAAAGTGCGTAGGGTTGTTTCCTCAATCCGAATCCGTCAACTAACCTCGTAGGCCAAAAAAAGGAGACGATGTGAATATGAAACGCCTTGGTACTGTTGCAATTGCTACATTAGGATTGGGATTTGTTCTCTCCGGCTTTTCTAACACAGCTTCTGCCGCTACCACATGTCCGCAATACGGATATCAACCATATATGCAACCTGTCCAACCGCAAATGCAAGCACCTTACGCAGCACCAGCGAATCAACAGCAGCCAGCTCAACAGCCAGTAAAACAAGCTAACCAACAAGTGGATGCTTCCTCTGTTGGGAAGCAAGTAACTGATTTGGTAAACCAAGAGCGTGCAAAAGCAGGTCTGAAGCCAGTGGAACTGGATGCTTCCCTGAACAAAGTTGCACAAGCAAAAGCGGCTGATATGTCCAACAACAACTACTTTGACCATACAAGCCCTACGTATGGCTCTCCATTTGACATGATGAAACAATTCGGAGTATCTTCTATGACCGCGGGTGAGAACATCGCCATGGGTCAACGCACCGCTGAGGAAGTCATGAACCAATGGATGAACAGTGAAGGACACCGTCAGAACATCATGAATCCTTCCTTCACCAAAATCGGTGTAGGCTTTGTGAATGGATACTGGGTACAAGAATTCATCGGATAATGAAATTGGATATAAATGCCGAGTCCTCTAGCGGGGACCCGGCTTTCTTGTTTTTTTTCAGATATTGTCAATTCTTTTCTTCATCCACCGATTCCGCACCTTCTCGAATTTTTTCTACAACTTCTTCAGATTTGAGTTGCCTGTGCGAAGGAAGTTCTAAAAAAGTAGAAGCACGTCGATCGAGCCACAAGCTTTCCTCACCTTCCCTATCAGTTGCAACGAAGATAAACCCACCTGCATAACTAAAGTACGTAATGTTTACATCTTCCCCGAGTGTATTTTTCATGTTCTCGTAAAGGTCAAACAATTCAGGGCCACTTTTTTCACCACCAGCCATGATTGGCTCTGTATCTGTTGCTAAAACTATACCTTTTACTTCATCCCCTTCCATAATGAAGGAAAGTTTTTCATCCGTTGAAGATAGTAGTCCTTGCATATTCGTATCGTTGTATTTACGTATTTTATCCGCTTCTGGTAAAACAGCTCCCTGAATTGAAAAATCCGAAAGGGTTACATTACTACTCAATTTGCTTAAGGATTCATTCCCTTGGTTACGTGCCTGTTCCATCTTTTTATATGCGTTTAGCGCTTCCTTATCCCCTTGGTTAATGGCCCCAGCCCAAGTAGCCAATGATATTCCAGCAACAATTACCGCACCTATCAATGTCCATGTGTATTTATTCATAACTCCCCCAAAGTTAATTCATTTCGTTATAGGAATATTCTACCAGGTTTTGTAATCTCTATGAATTATGCAATAAAAAAATGGAGACATTGAAGCGTCTCCATTTTTTATTTTTGCCATCATTTCATCCGTACGGCAGCCTGACCTCAAAACACGTACGAATCAAATCACTTTGGACAGAAATCGTTCCCCGATGCTTCTCGACGATATTTTTTGCAATAAACAAGCCGAGTCCTGTTCCTCCCCCTTGATGCGTTCGCGCTTTGTCGCCTGTAAAAAACATTTCAAAAATATGCGGCAGCGCCTCCTCAGGTATCTGGTCGCCGTAATTCATGATTTGCACAACCACTTCATCGCCCTCGCGATAAGCGTTCAAATCGACAAATTGACCATCGCCCCCGTAGCGTATCGCGTTGGTCAGAATGTTCTCAAATACGCGCGCCAAAAGCTCCCCATCTCCCACGATCACTAATTGGGCAGCAACCGTACACCGCGCGACGAGCTCATTTTTCTCAAAGGAAGGATACATCTCCTCATTTAACTGGACAAGCAATTCGCTCAAATCAATGACCTTTTGCTCGATGGTAACCATGCCGTAATTCATTCTCGTAATTTCGAATAGCTCATCAATCAGCTTTTCCAATCGATGCGACTTGGTAAAAGCAATTGTCACATAATGCCGCATCTGTTCTTGTGTCATCTGCTCATCTTGCAAAATGAGATCGAGATAACCCAGAACAGATGTCAGTGGTGTACGCAAATCATGCGCCAGATTCAAAACAAGCTGATCCTTGCTGCTTTCGGCGAAATCCCCTCTTTCTACCGCCTTTTGTAGCATTTCGCTTGCTAGATTGATGTCCTTGGCGATTTCTGCAAACTCATCATTGGATGGAATATGGACATGCCGCGTAAAGTCTCCACTCGCGAGATAATGAATGCCCGTAGAAATCTCCCGAAAGTAGCCAGCATACCGTTTGGTCAGGAGATAGAAAAACAAGATCGCAATGGGAGCAAAGACAATCAAAAAGAAATTGATATCCCCCATCTCCCTGATGAAATAGCGCACCTGGGTGAGTGGATCTTCGTACTTAACCCCCACCCGATAGTAAAACTGGAGCACTTTATAGAGCAGATAGGTTACGATACCGGCCAGAAGCATGCCAAACCCAAGAAGCCCAAGCATTTTGAAACGAAAGCTATGTCTCCCCTTCGCCATGGAAAAAATGAACCACTCCCTATACTCGTTTTCGTCCAAAGATCAATCATGATAGACTCTTTTAACCCGTTCTCCCAAACGGCTTACCAGCTCGTTCGTAATGGTTTTACACGATTGGGCCATTTCCTCGGCAGTGATCTCCTCCTCTTGATCTCTGCCAATAAAGGTCACAACCTCCCCTCTTTGCACCTCTTCCATATCTGAAATATCTACAATGAGCTGATCCATGCAGACAAAGCCAATAATCGGTCGCCTTTTTCCTCTAATCAAGCAGGTAGCCCCCACTTGTGACAGCATGCGCGGAACCCCATCTGCATATCCGATAGATACGATGGCAATCTTACTTTCCTTCTGCGCTATGTGGGCGCGTCCGTAGCCCACGGGTGCTCCTTTTTCCACCTGTTTCACCTGCACAACTCTTGCTTTTAGTGATAGCACAGGTCGTAGGTCGACGCTTGTTTTTACCTTGTCTCCCTGCTTGCTCAACATCCCGTAGAGAGCGATCCCCATCCGAGCATAATCGTATTGCAGCTCCCCGTAATTCAGCACGCCGTAACTGCTTTGGACGTGCAGCTTCTGTGGATTGATCCCCTTTTCTTTCAGCTGTTCGATCACTTTTTGGAAACGGTCGATTTGATTTTTCGTGTATGCAATATCCGAAGCTTCCAAACTGTCAGCCACACTCAAATGCGTAAAGGTACCGCATACCTGCAAATGCTTATATCGATACATAGCCGCTATTTTTTCCGTGTATTCCCAAGACTCCCCGAGTCTCCCCATCCCCGTGTCGATCTTGATATGAACAGGGATTTTCACGTTGTAGCCATTCAGTGTTTGGGCATATTCGTCATCTACTACGGTTTGTGTCAGTTTGAAACGGGCGATCTGGCGTATCCGACGCTCATCGGTATAGCCAAGCACCAGAATCTCCCCTTTTACGCCCTTCTTCCTTAGCTCGATTCCTTCATCGATTGTGGCAACGGCGAAGTGATCAATCCCGAGCTTGTTTAAGAACCTCGCAATTTGCCATCCGCCGTGGCCATATGCCTGCGCCTTAACGACTGCCATCATCGCACAATCCTTGGGGAGAACCTGCTGGATTTCCCTGACATTATGTTGGAGATGCGGGAGATGGATATCAGCCCATGCTCGCCCAGTTTGATCCGGTTTCCCACCTCGAAAGCGCTGGATCGCCTTCATCGCCATCACTGAAAGAACAAAAGACAGCACTGTGACCAGCGTAAAATACCCCTCATACACATTCACAGGAAGATAGAGAACGATCGAAAGCAAATATAGCTTTCCTACTTTCCATAAAAACTGCTTTAGCATAGACGCATTTCTGTTGCGATCTGAGCCAAGCTTTTGCATGAAGAAAAAGCCTGTGCACATAAAGAAAAACGGAACTGCCACCCTGGCTATTGTTTGTCTCAGTGTGAAGTCCGCCCATTCACTTATGGATAGCAGTGGAAAAGTATGGATGGCGATAACAAGAATCGCTGCAATGATTCCGAATCGATCCAGCCCGCCATACTGCTTTTCACTACCCACGTTCATTACGTGCCTCCTGATGAAATACCGTAATGATAAATCCATCCACGTTGTTGCCCGATATTTCGTAGCGCTCACCAGCCACAACCGGGATGTGCGTAACTGTATCGGTAGCTTTTACATAGTAGATTTCAATGCTCTCCTCATCTACTCGCAAATGCTCCTGATGGAATTCGTAGTTTTTCACATACTCGATATACTCTTCCAAACAAAGCTGAAGCTTTTCCATCAACACAGCATGCGGATAGCCCACATACCGAAAATGCCAAGGCTCATCCGAAATCCCTGTATGCTGTTCTTTGTCTTTGTCGTAGCGTTTGATAAACCCATATTGACTAGCGTGCTGTCGAAACATTCGGCATACGCCGTGATCGGGAAAAGAAGGGCAAATAAAATCGATTACTTCCTTTTTCTCCCCTACATCTATCGCAAGCCCTGTCTGATGCTCGCTTTCATTCGGACGCGCTACAAATTTACTGGTAAACACCTGTCCATTTTCGAGCAGGGATTGATCATAAATATCCGTTTGTTCCGCCTTACTGCGAAAACCACTGACAGGCACGATTGCATTTTCTGCGTTGCAGGCTTTCAGCAGCTTGGCAAACATCTTTGCAGCCGTATTTTCCATCATCATATTGTTGTGCGCTCCATCAATCAGCCGCATGCGGTTCAGCAGAATACCGTCGTCTGTTTGCCGGCGGATTGGGTACTGACGATTCACCAAGATCAGATGACCGTGATGCAGATTGTCGCTGTTCAACGTAACCGTAAAGACGTGAGGTTGTGTCATCAGTTAGTCCTCCTCCAACGCTAGCATAATCAACGTATCAAGAAGCTCCTTATAGGAAATCCCCGCAGCACGCAGCATGCTTGGATACCTGCTCTTCGAGGTAAAGCCGGGGATCGTATTCACTTCGTTAAACACGATATCCCCGTCTGGTGTGACGAACATATCCACGCGAGCGAAGCCACGACAGCCAAAAACCTGATAAAGATGGGTCGCTGTTTGCTTGATTTTATGAGCGAGCTCTTCGTCAATTCTTGCTGGGACATGGATATGGGCAGTCTCCAATGAATACTTTTCAGTATAATCGAAGAAGCCTTGGAGCAATTCGATCTCATCCACTTCCCCCACAATGACCTCACGATTTCCCAGTACCGCGCAGCCCACCTCAAATCCTGTGATGTTTTCCTCGATGACTACCTTGTCATCATGCTGGAGGGCGTTTTCTATCCCGAAAAACAATTCTGATAGGCTGTATGCTTTCGTAATCCCAATGGAGGACCCTGCCTTTGCCGGTTTGACAAACAAAGGAAATCCCAGTGGTTCGGTGGCAGCTTGAACAGTTGCCAGATCCGTATTTGGATAAACGGTAACGGATCTTGGCGTTTTGATACCGGAGCTTTCCGCCAACGTGTGGGCGATATCCTTATCCATACAAATCGCAGAGGATAGCGTGTGACAACCGACAAAAGGAACTCCGGCGAGCTCCAATAGCCCTTGCACTGTTCCATCCTCTCCGTTTTTGCCATGCAAAATCGGGAACACCACATCAATCTTCGTGACCGTCATGGCACCGTTCTCCTGTGTAACAATTCCCCGCACCTGTCTGCAAGGAGAGAGAAAGGCAGGCACACACTTCTCACTTTGATGCCAACTGTCATTCCGAATGCTTTCGATGTTGCCGGTATATCGCAGCCATTGCCCTTCCCTCGTAATTCCTAGCAAAATCACCTCGTACTTTTCCAGACACAAGCTCTCCAGTACCGAACTCGTAGATTTTAGCGATACTTCATACTCCGAGGAGCATCCCCCAAACAAAATTGCGACAGTCAATTTCTTCATTAGATTCACTCCTTCTTTTCTTTAGTTCACGTAGCTTGTTACAATCACGCCGCCTATGTTGTCACCCGAAATCTCATAGTTGCTCGAAATCGGTACTTTGATCGTCATCTCTTCATCGACAGGGTAGTAGTTAATTTCGTAAATCTTCCCATCGTTTGTCACGGAGATACTTCTTTTGTCTTTTAGATAGTCCAAGTATTCTTCCAGCGAAAAGTTATTCTCCTTCATGATCGCGCTATGCGGCAAGCCGACATATCGGAAATGCCAAGGCTCGAATACCGTTCCTGTAATGGCTACCTTGTCTTTCGGGTAGCGCAAAATAAAACCGTATTTCCACGAATGATCTTCCAGCCACTTGCCTTCAGGGGCGTGCTCCATTTTCATTTGCGTCGATCCAATATCCAGCGCGGAACCTACATTGTGTTCGCTATAACCGCTTGGCATCGCGATCGCTGGCCCCATTTCTTCATACAGCTTCTCTTGTTCTTCCTTACCTCGATAACCGCTGTTCAGGATAAAGTGGCTCACGTTATCTTGCTGCGCAGCTTTGACCATCTCCAAGAATACTTTAGCTACACGCTCCGACACTTCGAGTCTATGATCGAGCAAAGTATAGCCTTGTAACAGTTCTTCATGCTCAGACAACCGAACCACATCGTTTTTTACCCCTGCCTCATGAACCGGATAGTCTTTATTGACCAAGAGAAGGTCTCCCTGATAAATTTGATCTTTTGTTATTTGTATCGATTGGTACTCCACACCGGTAGCCTCGCCTACTGTTTCCATATGCCCCCCAACATTAGGTGGCCTTTCTGTTATTTTTTGGAAGACGATATATCCAAACAGCGATAAAATGACAAGCCAAAAAACCCTCTTTTTCATTCACAGCTTCCTCCTTCACTTACACATCTAGGATAGGGAAAACTGTTAAAATAAAAAGTAGGGTAAATCTAAAATAATTTTAAAGATGTCCAATCATTTTTATAAAGTTGCTTAGCTGGATAGAGAGGAGGTCAGTAGCCTAATATGAACAAAACAGACCGTCTGTTGGCAATCGTTCTGGAATTGCAGCGAAAAGGTACGTTGCGTGCAGAAGATTTGGCCGCGACTTTCGAGACGAGCGTCCGGACGATTTATCGTGATATGCAGGCATTGAGCGAAGCAGGCGTCCCTATCGTTGGGGCACCGGGTCAGGGCTACTCGTTAATGGAAGGGTATTTTCTTCCACCTGTCAGCTTTTCCGTAGAAGAAGCCGTTGCACTTTTGATCGGAGCAGACATGGTCGAGCAAGCATTTGACCAAAACTTTGGAAATAGCGCAAGAGCCGTACAACGCAAAGTAGAAGCGATCCTTTCTGCGGATGTAGGCGAACAAGCCAGACGTATCCGTTCAACCTTTCGCCTCGTAAGCCCCAAAGTAAACAATCTGCGCGAACAGGAAAAAGCGCATGCGCAGCTCCTCCACGATGCGATCATTAGTGAGCGGAAGGTGCGGTTCCGCTATCGGAGGGGCACGCCTGGGGAGGGGGACGATCGTGAAACAGTTCGTGATGTTGCTCCATATGGTCTCGTGCTGGTTCGTGGTTCTTGGACACTGCTCGCTCATTGCGATCTGCGACAGGATATTCGTAGATTCCGCCTGTCCCGCATGAGCGGCCTGATCGTTTTGGAAGAGCGCTTTATCCTCCCTGACGATTTCCATTTTGCTGATTACAAGCCTCTCGACGATCGGTACTTGGAGGTGCAGATCGTCATCAGCCCAACTATCGCTGATCGGGTAAAAGAATCGGGCAATTTTTTTATCGAAGAGATTACGGAGCAGCCGGACGGCTTTCTCGTTAGATTGCTCGTCAGACAAATCGAAGAAATATTGTCTTGGGTACTTGGGTTAGGGGCAGATGCGGTTGTTCTTACGCCTGAATCCTTGCGTAGCCGAATACGCGAAGAAGCCCAAAAATTATTCGAACGCTACTGACATACTGCTGTCAGTAGCGTTCGAATATGATAAGAGCAAGAAACCAAGAGGAGCTGATTCGCCCATGAATACAAAAGAAATCGTAACCAAATTCGAAGACGTGACAAACCACTACCTGCATGAATTAGAGGGCTTCACCATGGAACAACTCTTGCAAAAGCCAAGTGAAGAGGAATGGTCGATCGGTCAAATGTACCTTCACTTGATCCAATCTGCGCGGTATTTTCATCTGGGAAATGTCGAGAAGTGTAGACAAGGAGGTCCTGCTGTCACAGAAGCAGGTGCCCAAAAATCCGAGATCGGGCAGACGATATTTGCTCAAGGTTCCTTTCTTCCCGTTCGCGTGAAAGTCCCTGCCTCTCCTGAGTACACACCTGCACAACCAGAGAGTAAGGAGCAATTGCGTGATGGACTCATCAGCGTGCTCGCACAAATGAAGGAACTGGAACCAACTCTGGACGAAATTCCTGTTCATCACACGGTGGCTCACCCAGCCTTCGGTTCGCTTGCCGCAAAGGAATGGTTTGCCGTGGTAGAAATGCACTATCGCCATCACCTGCTCCAGCTCAACCGACTGAAGGGTTAGTTTTTTTCTCCAAACATCCCCGCAAGCTTTTGATAGGTCGGCGGAAACTCTGCTTGATAGCGCAAGAAGGACGGGATCGGATAGCGGATTCCGCCTTTTTGCGTTCCCACTAATCCCTCCACCAGCTCGGCGGCATCGCGAAAATGAAAACTGAAGGCCATCTCATGATCTTGTGTCTGGGCAAACAATCTATCACCATAACACGGTACGATCACTTGCGGCTGTCCCGTCTGGATCGGCTTGATCGCGATGTCCGCACAGTCGGCCCGGCTAGAAAAGGTAGAAGGAATCGATCCACCGCGCTTGTACAGCATCCCCGCCACCAATCGCATGACCTGTGCCGCATTGCCGTAAATCACGACGACATCTGGCTCAATCTGTGCCCGCTCCAGCGGAAACGATACGTAGTAGCCGCTTTCTTCTGCCGAAAATTTCGGGACATCCAGCTCGCTTTTCGCCCCATTTTCCAATGAATCTGTATACATCCCACAGGCGAGATGACCCTCTGTATAAAACGCCGGCTGCTCTTCATACCCAAAAGCCACCTGCGCGATCGGACAGGACAGATCGGCTCCATTCATCGCGATACTCCAGCCATAACGCCGGGAAAAACCGACAGCTTGGCAAATAGTAATCGGATAACCCAGATCACGGACAGGTCGCTTTGCCTTTGACGGCAGGGCGGCTTCTTCTTTTTGGATGCTAACTCCCACAGGAAAGGTCTCGGTCCTCACATACATTTGAAGCGCTTGATTCAGCTCGATGGCGTTCATTCCATTCTCCCCCTCGTTTTTCACATTCACCGCTTATACTCGGAATCTTTCGTCTTTTTTACCCAAAGTCCTGTCACTCCCTGCATTTTTTCCAAGCTTACAACATCGTAAGGTAATGGAAAGGTTTATCGATAGGGAGTCGAAACGATCCCTGTTAGGATAAAAGAAGACACACGTATTACTTGAGATGGCTGGAGGGTTCACAATGAAAAAGTTGGCATGGCTGGGCACGGTGCTTCTCGTCTTTCTGTTAATGGGATGCTCCTCCAGCTCACCAGATACAGTGCAAGGGCTCGGAAAAGAAGAAGCGGGGCAGATCGCTGCCGCCGCTGTTAGACAATATTATCAAGTGGATGTTGATACGACTGATCGGGAAATCACGCTGGAGGACCCAGCCAATTCGGTATACAGAGGTGTACCTGTTCACGCCATACTAAAACGCGAGCCTGTGAACGGCGATGTCCATGGCTTTCACGCGATCATCGAACCGAGGTCAAAGCAAATCCTTTCCCTGTCGATTGACGTTATTGGAATAAACGGAGAAATAGCGACAAAAACGATGACAGAAGCAGATTTGGAAAAGACGGCATCTGATTTCATCCGCTCGAAAAACCTGCTTGCGGCAAACAGCTTCCAATTGGTGAAAGCTTCTGACGCTCATTCCAATGACGCCAAGCGTTACTTTTATTACACAGATGGCCTAAATGACGTGGCAATCGGAGTGGACCCGGGCCTGAAACAGGTCGTTACGTTCACGTATGATTGACGCACCCTAAACCTTACCCTTTCCATTTACAGTGGGTTCTCCGTTGCGAGAACCCATTGCTGTTAGTTTCCGCTGTATTTATCCTCAATTTCCTCTCTCATTTCCTGATAGGTCTCGGTTGTGAGACTCACCAAGTAATTGGTAAGCTCCTCCTTGGACTGTGTAGCCAACGCTTCTCTTTCTTGCCTTTTCCCAGTAAGGTACTCCCTCGCCTCATTGCCAATCTTGCCGCTCGCAGATAAATACTCGATCGCCATTCCGATGTTCAGGCTCTCCCGCCAGTTTTTCTCGTACCAGTCCCGGTCGTAAGCATCCACCCATTTCTTGCGGTCGATCAAGACAGCGTCAGCTTCTGTCAAAGCATCCCGTTTCCACTGCTCCCACTTCTGGGCAATTTCTTTTGCACGTTCCAGCTCTTGCTTGAACTGCTCACGGTTCGTCACATTTGCATACAGACCTTCTGAAGCGTGGGCAATCTCCTTCAATTGCTTCTGCCCTTCTGCATTCACGTCAAAGCCAATGACGTTCAACAACGGCATAATTTTGGATTGGGACAATTCCTTGGCTACTGCCACTGGATTGCCATCACAAGTCTCGATACCATCACTGACCAGGTAGATGACATTCGTGTTTTTATCCGCTTCGAATCCCGCCAAATCCTCCTGAGCGAGACGCAAGGAATGCGCAATGGATGTCCAACCCGTCGGCTCAAACATGTCGAGTGCTTGCTCAAGTCTCTTCGCATCGTAGGCTTGCAATGGATAGACCATCTCACTACTGCCACAGGAAAGCTGCTTATGTTCATCAGCATTGCTCCCCTTATGACCATACACGCGCAACGAGATTCTCGCCTCTTCAGGCAGTGCTTCCGCGAATTCCTGAATCGCTTCCTTGGCGAGCTGCATTTTCGTTTTGTCCCCAATTTTCCCGGCCATGCTGCCGCTCGCATCCAGGATGATTTCTACGTTGAAATTTTCCCGAAACTGAAAACGGGCGTCCTCGATATCTGGACTCCCATACGAAGCCATTCTCCAGCGGTCTACAACCATCTGGGGACTGAGGTAATCCTCGGCGAACAGGGTGAGCAATTGATTCCAGTACAAATCCAAGTAAGCATCATTCATCCCGTTGACCACGGTAGGCATTTTATCCAAAACCTGTATGATCTGCGCTCGATGCGGATAAGCTGCGTGGAAAAATTGTGTGCCAGCAAGCGGCCCAGGCTGTGAAGCAATCAATTCCTGTGTCGTCTGCGGCCCTTGATTTTGCCCAATCCCTGTACCCGCTCCGATTGCGCCCAGTGAACAGCCCGAAAGCAGCAGCATGATCAAAATGCTGTTGATTAAGAGCGACATCCGCATTTTTTGCAGCTTTTTTGTCATGCCATTTCCTCCAACCATCGTCATCCAAGGATCGGGATATTGATGTAAAACCAGTCGTTCACCTCATCAATAAAATCGATCCGTCTGCTTTCTCCTGTTTGGTAGATTTGCTCGGAATAGGCGGGAATGAAGTCAAACCCCATCGATTCCGATTCGTACTTTACAGAAGTTATTACTTCAATCCGATTGTCACTGTTGAACAATTTGACGGACGAACCGGTAAGCGTTGCCTTGTTATCCGACAGCACTTTGGTAACCACTCCAGGAATTCTGCTAGTTGCATTCTGTAAGCCTGCATAGACATAAAACTGCAGCTCAGGATTACCAGGCAATGCACTGTTTAAAGCCAAGTCAATCGCTCCGTATTTTATCTCGCTCGCGGCCCAATCCGGATGCGAAGCCTTCAACTGACTCGTGGCAGCTTCCACCCTTGGCCAGACAAAATTAGGATTTTTCAGCCTTGTGATCGACGCATCATATGCCATAATAGCCACTATCATCTCATCATAAATATCCTTCACCGCCGCAATGCTCGCCTGCTGCGCACTGTTCGACGCTTGCTCCTTGTCTACAAAAACGGTCGAAAAATTAAAAAGCGCAACAAACACCAGCATGAACATAAACCAGTAAATCGTCAGGGTGAAGATCGTCATATTTCCACGCTCATTTTGCAAGTGACGCAGTATACGTATCATCTAGTTCATCACCCTGCTCTTCATTTCTCGATCAAAGGAGATATATCGGTCTTCCTTCTCGATATATAGCCAGTCAGGGAGAAACGCCAGTTCCATCTGTACGCCGACCTTGGCGGTAAAATATCCGCTGCCATCCCATGTGATATCACAATCATTGAAGGAAATGTAGCCTCCTGCCGCGTTCACCACGTTTTTGGCAGCTTGCATGGCTTCTCCCGAATTACCCGTTATAGCGTACACCTTCGCCGCCTCATTTGCTGCAGACTGAGAGATGATTACGCCGTAGACGCCCACAAGAAACTGCCAGCAAATCAGCATGATCAGAAAGACGAACGGCAGTATGGCGATAAACTCTACGGTGACCGAGCCCTTTTCATTGGAAACGATCTTCTTCAGGCGCATTCTTCGCTCATCTCCTCTCGAACTTATTTGCAAGCTACCTTTCATCGAGCAGCAATCCCCCTGCCACAGCTGCTTCCGCTCTTGCCGCCTCGTCCTTCCATTTATTGACGTACATCATGAACATGACCGCAAAAAACGGAAGAACAATCACATTGAGCAACAACTCAATAAACATAACCGCCCCGAAGGTCGCCGTAATAGACGTAACAAGGAACAAGCCCGCCATACTGATTAACCATTCCACCACGCTCACCAGTAGCAACAGGCCAAAGATTTGGAAAAAATGCTTTTTGCCCATTTCCATGGCAGCTCGCCAAGAGCGCCAAGCCGATTGTTTTCTCAGCACCACAAAAAACGGCGTCAAATAAAACAAGACCATCAGAATCAACCCAGGTATCATGAACAGCATCATTCCTGTTGAGACAAGAAAGCTAAACACGATCCCAAACACGAATACGGAAAAGCTGTGTTCAAAAAAAGTCCGAAATGCCTTACGAATCGGACGCTCATCGCCGTCCAGATCACTTTGAACATACTGGGCAAAAGGAATCTGGAGGATCAGCAAAAATAGAAGCAGTAAAAACAGATTGAAAAAGCTTGCGACAAATTTGGCGCCCGTGATCGCCGCAATCAAATTCAGGTAGTTCAGCGTAAAATTGTGGATGATAAAAAATGGAACCACGAGCACGGCGGACAAGAGCAGCAAAGATTCGATGTTCCGTGCATAAAAACGAATGCTTTCTTTGAAGGGATGCATATGGGTTTTTCTCACCTTTCCTGTTATGGGTTTCGCAGTTTATCCATCAGCCCGTTTTCCAGGATGGTCATATTAAGCTTCTCGTGGGCCTCTCGCAACTGTTCAACCGAATGGAAAGACTCATGTTTCCCTGTCGTATGCGTCTCAAAGCCTTTCACGGATTCATCGGCAATATTTCGCAGTGTTTTGTCTTTGTAAACGGAGAGTAAGTCACTCAGCTTTTTTCGTTTCTGCTCCTGTACCCGATCCAGTTCTACCCGATTGGACTGGAAAAGCTGGTAAAGCCGATCCACCGAGTCTTTGATCAGCACCTGTTTGCGAATGCGATCATATAAAATGTAGTCGGATTCAAACAAAACGTCCCGCAATGCTGTTTCTTCTCCCGCAATGACGTAGTTGCGCGCGAAAAATTGATTGAGCAGATCCATCCCTCGAGTATAAATGGCACGCAGCTGGTCCCGGCTTTCCATCATGGTTTTGCAAACATCGATCAGCTTCTCTGCATCTTGCCGAAGCACCGTGTCCATCTTATCCTGGTAGCTGGGCAAAAGCTCCCTTAGATACTGGTATTTTTGCTCATACATCTCGATCGGCTTCTCTTTATCCATGGCCAGATTGTTCTTAATCTTGCGCCCCGCATGTGCATGCACCAAAAACAGCTTCACGACAGGCTCTGCTTCATGGCGGCGAACTACTTCACCATCCGGTCGCAGCACCAGGTACCCGACAGCGTCTTTTTTCCCCCATTTCCAGTACGCTACATGGTAGTAATATTGTCCGTTTACGTAGGCTGGGTAGTTATACAGCTCTGTCCTCTCTAAAAAACGCTTATTCCGCTCGATTTGAGCCTGAACCTGTGGTGTATTCACGACTTTCATAAGCAAGGACCTCCGTTACGCAAATAAGGATTTCACCCAGCCAACAGCTTTTCCAACCCCATCCCGGATTCCACGGGTAATCGCTCCTCCAGCTAGCTTGTCAGCGTACTTCACGAGTTTGCTCAATCCCCACAGAACCGCACCAGTGACCACAAGCACACCACCTACCGCCTGCCCCCCTGGTATGACAGATGCAATAACCCCTGCATCCATCAGCACACTGCCGAAATTACCGACGCCATCCACAAATTTCTCATTTTGCGTAGCTTCATTCTGGCTCGGATCAAACGCCATGCCAAAGGTGCCGACCGTATCCATGATGTCAAACGGAAGGCTGATTGCTGCTACGCCCACATTTAAACCTTTCACGATTCCCGGCATTCTGACGCCGGACGGATTTGCCGAATTCGTCAGCTGACCACCTTGGAAAATATCTCGAAAACTGTTATTCGGTAATTGTGCCAACACAAATTGATAGTTGCCCCACGCGCTCATCCCGTCGAGTGAATCGACACCCAAGCCAGTTACGGTGTTTACATACGGCGTATTCTTGAAGGCAAGATCAAGGCCTTTTATCGCCAGATCTCCCAAGAACATGCCTTTGCCACGAAGTCCCGCTGCCATGTCTACTTCGCCATTCATAAGCAAATCCGCGCTATATGCCAGCGTACCGCCCATGACGTCCTTGAACGTCCATTTGACTGCACCGTATTCAAGCGTCTCCGTCATCGGTTTCGAGCTATTTGGATCAACGCCGGGGTTCTGAGAAGCAGGCATCTGTAGATTCGGTGCAGGTGCGGTTGCTTTTGGCGCTTGCGGGTTCGAGTAATTGACGTTTGGCCCCTGAAAATCGGGTGCTTGTGGATTTATCTGATCCCAATTTGGTGCTTGCGGATTCGTCCAATCCCAGTTCGGCGCCTGTGGGTTCAGCTTTTCCCAATCAGGAGTCTGCGGGTTTATTTTTTCCCACTGCGGCGTTTGTGGGTTGTGCTCCCATTGCGGAGACTCCAGGTTCGGTTGATCCCACTTCGGGGCCTCGTATTGCAGCCCTTGATACTGCATGGAAGCCGCCAAGCCCACCAGCGGAAACAGATTCATCAAAAGAATCAGAACAGCGAAAGTAGCCGCTGCCATTGGGCTTCTTACCCATTTCCTCACTTCACAAACCTCCTTTTGGAGATTTCGTCTCTAGTTTGTTTTCGTGTTTTGTGCAAACTTCTGGTTGATCGCATCCACGGCTTCCTTATAGGACTTCTCGTTCAAGGTATCCAGGAATTGCTCCAGCTCATCTGCCTTTTTCTGTGCAATTTCCAGCTGCTCATCGTTCAACTTCCGCAGTTGATCGGCGAACTCATCTGAAATCATGTTGTTTGCATCCATAGTCATGATTGCAGATGTTAGATCATGATTTTCCCGTTTGGCGATACGACTCCATTTCAAAGCAAAGTGACGAATGTCGATCGACCGAGAACTACGAGTGGATACGGCTTGGTAGGATGCATTGGCTTTCCACTCTTTCCACTTGTTCGCGATTTCTTTCCCACGATTGAATTCGTCCTGCAGCTCCTTCTGATCTTGAATCAGAACATAGCGGCCTCCCGCAGCCTTCGCTACTTCTTTCAACTGCTGCTGCCCCGGACCATCTACACCAAATCCAATCACGTTAATAATTGGTGTAATCTCGGATTGGGCCAACTGTTTGGCAGCTTCGACAGGGTCACCATCGCACGTCTCGATTCCGTCACTGACGAGGAAGATCATATTGGTGTTCTTATCTCCAGGCAATTTGCTTAAATCCTTTTTTGCTTCCTGCAAAGAGTAAGCAATCGGAGTGTATCCGGTAGGTTGGAACTGATTTAAAGATTGCGTCAGTTTTTCTTTGTTGTAAGTCTGCATCCCGTACACCAGCTCACTGCTTCCGCAAGACAGTGTTTTATCCGACTCTTTCCCGCTGCCCTTGTGCCCGTATACGCGCAAAGCGACATTCGCCTGTTCCGGCAAAGATTCAGCAAAGGCTTGAATCGCTTCTTTGGCAGCATCCATCCTCGTCTTGCCGTTCGATTTTGCCGCCATGCTGCCACTCGCATCCAAGATAATTTCAACATTGTAGCTTTCTTTAAACTTGAACCGCGGATCATCGATGTCCGGATTCCCAAATGAGGCCATTTTCAGTTCGTCTATTATCTGTTGTGGATCGGGGTAGCTCTGGGCAAACAACCCTAACAAAGCAAGGTAGTACTTGTTCATCATTTCTTCGTCCGGGTTTTCAACAGCAGGGAACTTTTTCAGTTCAGGCAACACTTCTTCCCTGTTGTTGTCATACGAAACCCCGGAAAAACGTCCTGGCGGCGAATTGACGAAGTCCTCTGTCGTTTCCCGCTTTAACGGCATTCCTTCCTGTGCCATGGCCTCCAACGCTTTTATCTTTTCTTCTCGCGTCATCTCGGCACTTGGTTCTCCTGTTTGGTCCGGCGGTTGGCTTTGCGTAGGCGGTGTTTCCGTGCTTGGTGGAACAGAAGGATTTTGCCCCTCTGTGTTCTGAGGTGTATCCGGCTCCTGCGAACACGCCGTTAACAGGCACAACAGGAGGATCACTGCAATTATTCCCTTCACGAGTCTCATCAAAGTGCTACCTCCTGCTTGATTTCGTCTTGCTATGTATGAAGCGTCATATGGTTCAGGTGGTGAAGAAGCATTCCTTCACCACCTCTTTTCCATATGCTCATCACCAAAAAAGCATTCAATGATTGATTAATTTCCGTCTAATTTTTTGATGATATTGCTCAATGTATCTCCAATGGATTCTCCAACGAGTGTGGGGTCCTTATCAAAGTAGGCCATCACCGCACCAAACACAGCGATGACTACACCTGCCAACGCGATCCACTCAATCGCCTGTGCTCCTTTTTCGTTTCTAAGAGCTCCCTGACTTTTTACATACCATTTCAGCATCATGCTTTTCATATAAAATCTACTCCCTTCATGATTTGGATAATGAAAAAATAAAGAACTGTGCACTCCCATCTCGCTGACGGGCATCACCTCCTAAAAGTGAACCCCTGGATCATGGCATGATGTCGGAGAACAAACTGAAGTTATCCAAAATATTCAATACCATCAAACCGCCAATTAGGATAATCGCTGTAGGAGTCACGATAAACGTAGTGATCAGGGTTACTTTTGGCGACGCCTTGGCCGCCTTTTCCTTGATTAGCTCTTTGCGGATTCTCCTCATATTTTCCGCCTGTGCCTTGAAAGTGACGGCAATCGGCACCCCCAGGCGCATCCCCTGAATGAGCGCTTTGATCAGCATTTGAAACTCCGGATTGTCGTTGCGTCGTAGCAATTGTTCATACGCCTTTTCCCTTTGCACACCGAGATCCAGCTCTTGATTGAATCGGGAAAACTCTTCCCGAATCGGCCCATCAAAAAACTTGATGACTTCGCGCAAAGCCTGATCGAGACTCACCCCCGCCTGAAGTGTCACGCTTACGGTGTCGAGAAATTCAGGCAGGTCATAGCGAAGCTGATGTTGACGATCGCGCGCTTTTTTCTTCAACAAAAGGATGGGCAAAAAGTAGCCAATCAACGGCCAGGCGATCAATCCTAAATGTGAGAAGGGAAAGCGAAGAATAAAAAACAGCGTGCCGGCAATAATGCCGAGCAGAGCCATAAAAATTTTGACCCCTTGGAATTGGGCCACGGTCAAATCAAGTGGCCGCCCAGCCCTGAGCAACCAATCCTCAACCTCATGCGACTCACTGAAAAAATTGATGCGCTGTCCCATGACAGCATAGTCGTCTCCATACCGAAGCAATCGTTTGACCAGACGCTCGGATGAGGTCTCCTGCTTGCGCACGCCGTAGTTTTTGTGCCCGCTCATCTCATGGACATGTGCGAGCAGCTTTTGCTTCTCGATGGAGTAGCGATACCACTCTTTTAGGCAGATGGCAAACAGCAAAAGAAACAAGAATACGCAAGTAATTATGAGAGCATCCATGTTTTCACACCTTTATGTTGGTCACTTTCTTTACGAGGATATAGGACAGGAGAGTTCCGATTACAAACAACCCCAGAAGAAAAAGACCAAATCCGGAAAACAACGGATCAATGAAGCCTTTGTTCATCGTGTTCATCATCAGCACCAGGGCAACTGGCATGATCGGCACCAAGATAGAGACGTATCGCTGTTCTGCCGTCATGGTCTTGATTTCCTGATTCACGATGCGGCGATCCTCCAATGTCTCCGCCATTTCTTGCAGCACCTGGCTCAAATTCCCCCCTGCGCGCCGTTGAATCAGCAGGGTAGCAGTAAAGATCCGGAATTCTCGCGTCGGTATTCGTTTTTCCATGTCAGAGAGCGCCCGGTCAAAGCTGACGCCTAGCTGCAGCTCACGTGCCATGCGGCTAAACTCATCACCAGCGGGATAATTCATCTCCTTGGCTACCAGTGAGATCCCCTGCGAGAGCGTAAGACCTGCACGCAGCGAGTTGGCTAAAAGGCGACACACTTCGGACAGCTGTTCATTCAATCGCTCCTGGTACTTGTTGCGCCGGACGAAGAACAGCACGTTCTGTATGAGATACATCACCACTGCCCCGATCATGAAGTTAAAAGGAAAAGAAATATTCACGACGTTACTGAGCAAGAAGGCAAGCACCATGGTACCTACGATCAAAATTCCGTAAAACTCCGAGGGCGCAAGCGGGAAGTTCGCTTTGATCAGCTTTTTTTGGATTTCCTTGGCATAGGGCGTCTGGTCAAATTTATCTCCCCAAACGATGACGACGCTTTTTCGTTTTCCCTTTACCTCGAACCATTCTTCCGCTTTCTTTTTCCATTCGGTCTTCTTAACCCGATAACCGAGATACTCGTAGATGCCCCAGATGCCAAACAACACCGCGAGACTAAACAGAATAGGCATGGTCACGCTGCTTCCCTCCTTCCGCCTTGAATATGGATTCATCCAGATTGATTCCAAAAACTTGGAGCCTCTCCAAGCACCGCGGGATTACCCCCGTTGCCGTAAAGTAGCCAAGCACTTCCCCTTTCCCGCCAATCCCCTTCCGCTGGAAACGAAAAATCTCGTTGACCTCCACCCGTTTGTCTTCCGTTTTCGCTACTTCCGAAATCGAAACGATTTTACGTGTTCCATCTGACAGGCGTGTGACCTGCACGATGATATCCAGCGCACTGACGATATATTCACGGACAATCGTGGAGGGCAAATCCATCCCGGCCATAACGACCATCCCTTCCAAACGGTTAAACGCATCCTGTGGTGAGTTGGCGTGGACAGTGGTAAGTGATCCTTCATGCCCGGTATTCATGGCCTGCAGCATGTCGAATGCCTCTGGACCCCTTACCTCCCCGACGATGATTCGGTCTGGCCTCATCCGCAGGGAATTTCGCACGAGCTGACGGATGGTGACTTCCCCTGTTCCCTCCATATTGGGCGGGCGTGCCTCCATCCCAATACAGTTGGGGTGAGTCAGCTTCAACTCGGCCGAATCCTCAATGGTTATGACACGTTCGTAGTGCGGAATCGCTTTTGCTGTCGCATTCAGCAGCGTTGTCTTACCACTACCGGTCCCGCCGGAGATCAGCACGTTCATTTTGGCTTCCACCACGGCTTGAATGAACTGAGACATCGCTGCACTGAAAGAACCAAATTGCATCAGATCATCCATCAAGAAAGGCTCTTTGCGAAATTTGCGGATCGAAACGAGTGTGCCATTGAGACTAATCGGAGGGATGACGGCATTCACACGGCTTCCATCCTTCAGACGGGCGTCAACCATCGGCGAGCTTTCATCGATTCGTCGGCCAAGCGGTGCCACAATCCGGTCCACGATATGCCGCAAGTGTTCCTCGTCACGAAATTTTAAATCGGTTAATTCCAGCCTTCCTCGTTTCTCGATGTATACCAGGTTGTGTCCATTAATCGAAATTTCCGTGATTTCCGGATCGGCGAGCAGCGGTTCAAGCGGGCCAAGCCCCACCGATTCATTGATCAAACGTGTCAGCAGGATTTCCTTTTCATTTCGCGGAATGACTACTTTTTCTTCCGACATGTATTGGGAGACGAGACGTTCAATTGCGAGTCGCATCTCATCTGAACGAAGGCTGGTCAATCGCTCCAGATTGGTCTCCCGCAAGAGTCGGGTCTTGTAGTGTTCAGCCAGCTCGTCGATATACGGATTGAAGGAAGGAGCTGCTAATGTAGCGGCGAGTGTGGTCTGCTTTGCCTCATCCCCTTGCGCTGTCTGATCTTGCTTTCGTCGGAATAAAGCCATCTAACTCCCACCTTTTTGAACTTGCTCGTTATGACAGTTTCTTGAGTACCCATTTTCGGATGTCTTTCGCAGCCGGGGAGAGCTTCTTCTCATTCGCTTCCTTTTGCAACGGTCGGCCTTGATTGACAGCCGCTTGCACGCCTTGATGATCTCTGCTGATCTCAGCAGTAATCGGTGCGGTGAATAATCCTTTCAAATCAGACACATTCAGTTCGTTATCCCTTCCCACTTGGTTGACGACCACTTCGAGCCTGCCCGCGGTATCAATTCGCAGACGTTGGAACAAATCTTCCACGAGTCGGTAAATTTGAACGGACGGTGTGTCCAGATTCATCACGTAATAAATCATGTCTGACTCTGACAAAGCAGCAAAAGTAAGCTCGTTCATATGCGTGGGCAGGTCGATAATCACAAAGTCATAGCTGCGGCGGCTAGCGCGGATTAACCTGGTGACAAATGCCTCGGATATATTTTCAGCTGTCTCGGCATCACGCGGGCTGACCAGCACCTCCAGCTTGGAATGGTTCTCTCTTTGGGCCACATTGCGAATATGAAATTCATTGATTTCGTCCATAACCGGCATGAGATCGCCCAATGTACGGTTGTTGTCAAAGGACAAGAAGGTTTCGATTCCACCGTATTGGAGATTGAGATCGATGAGCAGCACACTGGCCGTCGATTCCAGCTTCAACGCTTGAGCAAAACCCGTTGCCAGCTGGGTGCGTCCGCTTCCCCCTTTTCCACTGTAAAAGGAGTACACCTTTCCCCGCCCTCGCACGAAAGCTTTGCCGGATGCATCCGTGCCCTTTTTTCGCTGTTTGATCAGGGATAAATCTGATATTTTGTCGAGACGATCGGACAACAGGTTGAGCTCATCAGGCATCACGATGTATTCCACCGCACCCGCGCGGACGACATCTCGCAGCAGGACAAAGTCCTGTTTTTCCGTGAGGTAAATGAGGATGCCCTCCGGGAGCTCGCCTTGTATGTACTGCACCAGCTCTACTCCTGCCCCGTCTTCCGGCTGAACAAGCAAAACAACATCGGGTCCAATCCGGTCAATTTCCTTTTTCACTTCGATGGAAGTCGTGTAGCGCACTTGCTCAAACGGAGTCAAAATGTCCCTTAGCATGTCTTTTACAGAGTCGTAATCCGCAACGACGAGAATCTTCATATCTTTGTTCATGACTTACCCTCCGGTTTTCGGTGGTTGATTAGTTGGCTGCGGTGGTACCGAAGTTGGTTTCGTTGGAGGCTGGGCCGGAACTGTCGGTGGTGTCTGTACTGCTGGCTGCCCTGCTGCTGGTGGTGGTGTAACAGGCGGTGTCGCAGGCTTCGCTTCAGCAGGTTTGCCAGGCGGTTTGGTCTGTTCCGGCGTGGGTTCCACAAACGGATCGGGAATCCCCAAGTCTCCTTTGCCCACATTCGCTTTCAAAATGCGAACCATCTGGGCGTAATGCTGCTGGTGAATGAATTTCGGCGCTTCCTCGAACGGCAGCTCGAGAGCTACCCCTTTGAAACTGTTCTCCGATTTGGCCACCATGGCGACTGGCACGTCTTTCATGAACACTTCTGTCACCGGCTTCCCGTTCACCTCATGCGAGATGATGATGTCCACCCGATCTAGCGCCTCCAGCTCCTGATCAAAGACGATATTGCTCGATGAAAACACTGTCACAAGCCTGTTGTTCTGATCCCGTACAACATTGGCTGGCTTCATGATGTTTTTCGTGATGATGTCTCCCTTCGACAAGGGAACGATCGTCACTTGATTCTTCAAACTCGCTTTATCGATGACGTACGAATCATCCGCGTACTTTTTGGGGATTTCCCTTACCGTCAATTGGTCGGGTTGAATTAGTGCCCGAGATGGAATATCTGCATTTGCTTCGTATATTTCCACCATTTCACCCAGTTGCGCATTCAAATCCTTGATTTTTTGCAGAAACAGAAAGCCCGCAAGTGCAGCAAGTAGGAAGGATAATACAAGGAAAATGATTGCCCTACGTTTTGATTCCAACATCAGAAGATTCCCTCTCTTTTTCGAAAAATCCATTCATGTTTATTCTTTGTCGTTTTATTGCCAATATTGGGAATAGATAAACTTACGGGAAAGACACTAGGAATACATGACTATGACCAGCAAGAGACTGGTCCCACCCGCAACAAATGGGGCCAACGGGATCTCTCGCACGAGCTTCATCTTTCCTGTCATTTTGGCGATGGCCCACATGGGAAGCACGCTGACTCCCGCAAGCAAATACGTAAGCATGAGCACGACCAACCCCGCTTGCCATCCAACCGCTGCACCGACCAAAGCGAGCAGCTTAATATCCCCTCCGCCCATTTGACCGTTGCTGATCACCGCCATGAGTAATGAAATTCCTCCCAGCACAATAACTCCTATCGCATAAGTCAGCCATTTCTCTGGATGAAGGTACGCATGCAGAACGAGAAAATACACAATTCCCGGAAGCGTCAGCCAGTCATAAATGAGACGGCGGCGTAGGTCGGTATACATAGCGACTGCCATTACGAAAAGAATGGGAATGATGACATACCAAGATAACACCATATGTCCTCCTTCCTGCTTTTTGAGGAAAATTTCACCATTACAGACTGCAGATTTGGGAAATTTGTTGCAATCATATCCAATTTTTTTGTATATTTTTTCGTAAAACGCTAAATACGGCGACAAAAGGTGGGAATACAAAGCCGTGCAGGAGTATCTCGAACTGACTGAGCTACTTGCAGAGATTGAACATCATTCGACAAGTCGATCCTGCTGTTTATGGACGGAAAGGAAGTATTTCGGCAAGTTCTGACCTCCATCGCTTGCTAAAAATTCACATTTGCAATCACTGTAAAGGTTTGGATAACCTCTCTATTGATGATAGAGTAGAGAGTATGGATTTATCAGATTCGTAAGACAATCTGTTGCATTTTATCGTTTTTTGAAGGAGAGACAGTGGATGAGAGCCTTATTGGTAGACGACGAGCAACTACCCTTGATGCATCTGCAACGATTGCTAGAAAAAGATGTTGGCGGCGTTAAGGTAGTCGGAGCCTACACCAATCCTCTCGAAGCGATCGACCAAGCAATATCTCTTCAACCAGATGTCGTATTTTTAGATATTAATATGCCGCGCATCAGTGGACTGGAGATCGGAGAACGTCTACAAGGAATCGATAACTCCCCCGAGATCGTATTTGTCACAGGGTATGATAAGTACGCCGTTGATGCTTTTGAGCTATGCGCACTGGATTACATCATGAAGCCCGTACAGCTTCAACGCTTGCAAAAGACAATGGACCGTCTTCGTGAGAGAATCAAGTCCGCGAAAGAAGCCGCGCCTATTAAAGAAGAGTCAGTCGTCTCCATCCAATGCTTCAATAGTATTTTGTTTCACCAGCCGAATCAGGAGCCGCAAGAGATCAAGTGGCGCACGAATAAAGCCCGCGAGCTGTTTGCGTATTTGTTGCATCACCGCAACAAGATGATCGACAAAGATTCGCTTATCGAGCTTTTGTGGCCGGACTATGATGGAAGCAAAGGCGTAACCCAGCTATATACGACGATTTACCTCATCCGGCAAACCTTGAAACGCTATGGTCTCCAAACGATATCGATCAACAAAGGCAATTTAGAAGGCGGCTATAAGCTGACGATTGATTCGGCTACGATCGATGTGGAGGAATGGGAGAATCGTCTCAAACAAATCCCTCCCCTCTCTCTTGCCAATATGCAGGAGTATGAGCAATTGCTCGCAGCGTATACAGGTGATTATTTCGGAGACTACGACTATTTGTGGGCAGAGTACGAGCGGGAAAGACTCCGCAGAATGTGGCTTTCGCTCTCCAAAACAATGAGCACCTTTTATTTGGGACACGGCAGAGTACGAGAGGCGATCAACGTCAACCAACGCATTCAGAATTTGCACCCGCTTGAAGAAGACAGCTACATGATCTTGATGCAGCTGTACGCTTCTTTGGACGATCATGCGGCTGTAGAAGAACAGTATCAACTCTTGACCTCTCGATGGGAGAATGAACTCGGCTCAGCAGCAAACGAACATATCACCAAGTGGTATCACATATGGAAACAAGAGACAGAACAAAAGTAATGCTACTCTCTCACTAAATCTAGGGGGCACTCATGAAGCTCAGAGGTGTTCTATACAGCGTACTTCTCGCTGCTTTTTGCATTCTACCTTCCTCTGCCGCCGCCTCCAGTTATGGAACGGCGACCTATTCACCAAAACAAACCCAAGACGTGCTCCGAAACCCGTATATGGGACTGGCTCCCGACTCACGGACGAGCAATCTTGAGCAAGAACACACGCTTGTCTATGCCAATCTTACCTGGAGGATGCTCGAGCCTACTAAAGGGGATTATGCATTTGATGAGGTCGAAGATGCGATCCGGTTTGATGAATGGACAGAAAAAGATGTCAAGTTCATCCTCCGTATCGTAATGGATATTCCTCACACCAAATCGGACATGGAGATACCGGATTGGCTCTATAACGAGATCGGCGGGGACAATGACAACTTTGAAGACGGCGAGTGGTATCGAAACGACTATGGCAAAGGCTATAGTCCCAACTACAGCAACCCATTGATCATCAAATACCACAAACAGTTGATTGACGCATTGGGAGAACGTTACAAGGACGATCCCCGCATTGCCTTTATACAGCTGGGAAGCGTCGGTCACTGGGGAGAATGGCACACCGATACGTCTATTCCTTTCCCTGCGACAGAAGTCACGGATCAGTACGTCCAACCGTATCTAGATAACTTCCCTGATTCCATGCTACTGATGCGAAGACCACATCCAGTCGCCAAAGAGTACAAGCTGGGCCTGTTTAACGACATGTTCGGCAACAAAGAAGATACAGACAGCTACCTGTCCTGGATACAGAAGGGCTATGTATCCTGGCTGACCAAAGAGACAATGCCTGCCATGCCTGACTTTTGGAAGTATGCACCAAGCGGTGGAGAGTTCTCCCCATCCGACTCGTTAAACAGCTACTTTGATCGCTCCTCCATTAACCAGGTAATCTCACAAGCCAAAGCTTCACATATTAGCTGGCTTGGCCCCAATACACCTGCACAGTTCGAAAAAGATAGTGAACAACAACAATACCTGGACCGCTTTTTAAACACGATTGGCTACCGCTTCTCCATCACCAAAGAGACACATGCCAAAGCAGTCCAGCCCGGAGAAAGTCTCACTGTAACGATGGATTGGCAAAATCGCGGTGTCGCTCCTTTTTATTTCCCGTGGATTCTCGAGCTGTCACTCACGGATGAAAATGGCGAGATCGTAACCAAGACCAAAACGGACGAAGACATCCGCAAATGGCTTCCTGGCACGAAAACCGTCAAGCAAAGCTTGAAAATCCCAGATGATTTACCAGAAGGCACATACACCCTCTGCGTGGCTATCCTCGATCCGCATACGGAAGAACCGGGCATTCAATTTGCCATGGAAGGAAAAAGAGCGGACGGAAGATACACACTAGGCAAGGTTCAAGTACGAGACTGATCATCAAAGGAAAAATCCCTTCCTGACAACCTGTTGAAGTGACCCAGTAAATTGAGACAAGGAAAAAGCACCTCCTG
>NZ_JABSUV010000051.1:0-42442 GCF_013284275.1 Brevibacillus sp. HB2.2 | reverse complement strand
TTTCTTCTCCATACGTGGCGCTTCTGATGTTTTTATTGGAAGCGTAGGTGGTTGTCTTTTCCTGTGCAGGGAGCGCTGCCGCTTGGACTTGTGTGGCTAGAGAGGGTACTACGACGACTGAACTTAATGACAGGATAATAAGTGCTTTTTTAAACATGAACATCAACCTTTCATGATAAAAGTTGTTTGGAAACTATCATCGAGTAGAGGTCAATTGTTGTAGCATTTCTTGCTAAAAAGAGGTAGGTTTCTATCATCACCTTCCTAAAATACCAATATATACCATCCTATCACAAAGACGATCCTCTAACTTTAAGAGAAATTGTCGAATGTTGATTAAAATTGACAATATTTCGAATAAATGAAGAAGGTGGATATGGAAAGCGGCTGTAAGATTTGGCTGAATGGAAGCCGCCGATTATCCGACAGATTGAGTATCTACAAAAAGGATGAATACACAAAAAAATAAAAAGAGGCCTCCAGTAGGAAGCCCCTATCAATTAGTGAACAACTCTTCATCAGTGAAAAGACTGCGCGCAATTACATGAGAAATGCCATGCAAAAAGGTGTCAAAGGTCGATCTCAGGCAGTAGTCGAACTCGTTCGACTTGGTAAACGAGAGATTTGAACCCAGCGGGATGTAGTCGGTAATGGCAGAGTGGAGCCACATTACCTGAAGCATTCAAAGTTAGACATAGCCAGATCAATGAATAAAGTGCCAGATGTAACATCTGACACTTTGGTAATGAAAGTAGATGATATCTACCTTAATTCATGTCTAATATAGATTGCAACTACTAAACCGTTTGAGGTTGCGAAAGAAATATAAGCAATATCGGTCTCGGACAACATTTGGTAATATCCTACAATATTGTTTCTTGATTTTTTATAACCGTAGGCCTTATGTACATCTTCAATAGAATCGCCTATTTTAATTCCACGTGGGGTTTGGTAGTTAAGCTGATTGTTTGCATACATTAAGGAGATGATTCCGGAATTTTCCTCTCTTTCTCCGGTGATGATCCTTTCTCCCCAGGATGAGGTGAAGCGATTCTCATTACTTATATAAGTTTCATCTGGTGGACGGCCAATTAATTCTTGAACATCTAAAGAAGTCAATCCTGTGTTTAACGGACCAATTTGTAGATCTTGTAGGGTTAGCTTAGGCGCGGTTAATGGTTCAATGGTTTCAGAAGCATCTTGCTCTTTAAGAGATTTAATCGTTTCGGAAACATCTTGCTCTTTAGGAGGTTCGTTGGTTTCGAAAGCATCTTGTTCTTTAGGAGGTTCGATGATTTTGGAGGGATTGCCCTCCGTTTGAGAATTATGGGCTATAGAATTTTTTCGATCTTCGCTAGGAGGTTTACCTTTAGCGAATTTGTTAGTTACCCCTATGTATGTTACTACGAAGGCAAGTAACGAAATTATTAGTAGGAGTAAATTCACTCGGGCAAAAATCACTTTGTTTTTTAGCATTGTAAAAATCATCAATAACGTAAAAAAAATTGTTGAGATACCGAAAACGAGTAGAAGAGGATCTTTTTCCATCAGGTGCCATCCTTAATAAAAGTTTGAAATTAACAATATATTATGAGATACCCTCATATGTCATCTATTTATCTCATCTATCAATGAACAAGGCTACCTTTTTGAGCGATATAGTTCAATCTTCGGCATAAAAATCAACACCGAATACAGAAGTGAATTCCTCGGCATCTTCACTTTAGCAGTTCGTCCGGCAAGAAAAGTTTACCATAAATATAGGAGTGTGAGACAATTTTAAGGGAAATTATCAAGAGATTTGCAGCTAGTGAAGGATGTGAAACAGCATTACTACTCTTTCACCATGGTTATTCTGCTATCAATAAGGCGAGAAACTCTGTAAGAAACAGGAAGGAAGCCTTGACGAGGCCAATAACGTGAAGATTGTAAATTCGTTTCTCTCCAATCTGTCATGCAGGAGACATATCCTTTTTTCTTCGCATGGGCAAGTCCATGTAGTGTAAGTGCATAATTGATACCTTGCCCGCGATATTGATCTAGAGTACCAGCCACCCCTAATTCAACACAACGATCCGGTACATTCAAATTTACATTACTTCTATCGAAGGGGAAATATCCTTGAAAAGAAACAATTTTTCCATCTTTTAAGGCGATCCAGAAATCGACATCATGATCATCAAGGAGACCTGCATAACCTTTACGTAATTCCTCAGGGTCATCACGTAAAGAATAAGCAAATACGGGTGCCTTATTTTGATGAGTTCTAATAATGTTTGCAATCTCCTCTACCAAACTACGATCTTCTGGGGATGCCAAGCGAATTTCCACATTTGGAATGCTTAAAGGAAGAGGAAATTCCCGACCAAGTAATGAGAGTAATGCATGTGTTTGTTCAAAGCCAAATCCTAAACGGAACCAAGAATGAAGTAATTCCGGTTGACTGGCTGGAATTAGTGCAAAATGACTGAAATATCCCTCATCTACCCATAGTTGAGAAGCCTCTGAATAAAGATCTCTATATAATTCAACGGAGGTATTGCGAGAAATTGCATGACCCTCCAAGTTCATCCAGACATGGCGACCTCGAAGAGGGTTTTCAATTTTTTGTCCAATGAGGTATCCGATTAATTTACCATCTTCCATTGCTGCGACTCCGCTACTGTTTGGTCTTGACCATATCGTTTTAACAGCAGTCGTTGCATCATTTTCATCTTCACATTCAATTGGTAGTACCGAAAGAATTTCTCGATCTAGTTTATGACGTTTGGACAATAGTTGCCCAGCTTCTGAGATTAACTCATCCGTAAATGGTATGAAATACATAAAATGGACACCTCTGTTTTTTATCATCATAAAGCTGCTCTTAATCTGTTGCAATTAGTTTTGCCCTAGAAGGTGAAGCAAAATGAAAGATTTTCTTTTCGGTTCTTATGAGTGAAGGATATGTCAGGATGCAGGCGTTAGGTTAAATCGGGGTCATTTTTTCCCAATACCCCTTTGGATATCAAAAGAGCGAAGTATATGTATGTAATTATGGCCGGGATCAAGTAGGATAAGAAGGTTCCTCCAATATTCCACCCATTAAAATATTGTACTTTGCCAAAATAATAGGCGATAGATTCCAAAAGCGTTAGGGCAACAGAAAAAAATAGTATCCAGAGAACTGGCTGGGTTCTCGTTCGGAAAATGAGAAAGTAAGTACAGCAGGCAATAACAGGGAATAGTCCGAGGTTCATTGGAAGCACGGAAGCGGTCTTGACCTCTAAAACAGGTGTCAATATCCAGTAATGGTTATAAATCCCCCAGACATTAACGATGTACGACAGGACCGATGCAAATGGACCAATCGTGAGAACTATTTTAGGTGATCGCAAATACAACCAGATTCCAAAAATCCATGGAAATACGAAGCCAAGCAAAATGTTTATAAGCATTGCTTTGTTTCACCTCAAATTCTTTTTCATGAACATTATTGCCGTTGGATACAAGACTTATCACAATGCTCAAATAGAGGTTTGAAAAAAAGAGAGGGAATATGTATAAGCCCCGTTGGGCCGGGGCCTTGAACCTAGCAATTGCAAGGGAAAGGAAAGAGGTTTATAACGAAATTTAATGGAATGGTGATGATGGTGAACGTCTCATTACTACCAGTGTAGACCCGAACACGAAAACCATTTGGTCCGACACTGAGAAGACATCCAGTAAATGTATCAAATATGGTTCTTATTACAACAATTCTGTTGATTAATCGGACTGCTTTTCTACGATTCTTTCTTTGTATTTCTAAGGACACTCTTCTCGACGAAGTTGTAACACCTTTTTGTGCCGCCAATTCTCGCACCTCCTTTTAAACGATCTTGCATACTCTATTTGATGTTTTTGTGAGAGAGATGCGTATACTTCGCCTCCGTACGTCAGATTACTCAACTCGCTTCTCTCACATGGTATAGGGAATGCAAATAGGGGATGCTTGGCAACTGATACGAGCCTAGGGTAAACGTAAATGTGCTAATGAATGCGCAAATTTATTTATTGAAGGCATATCCAAATGAACGACAAGTCTAGCGGGAAATTATGTAAAAAGGGCAGCTTATAAAGCTACCCAAAAACATTGAAAATTACTCGCAACTGCAAGCAACAATTACCAACAGGACGAAGAGAACCAAAATTAAAGAAAAGTCATCAAAAAAGCCAGTGCTCATGAATGTCACTCCTTAATTGTGATTGAGGGTACTCCCCAAATTAAGGTATGTCATCTAATGAATTATGTAAGGGCGTTTGTACATGAAAAAAATAATGGGTGGAAAAAAAGTTGTTTTTATGGTGGTTGACACAATGTGTAGGGAGTGAAACCGATGGATCGCAACTGCATGGTTAGAGTGACTAGCCGCATGAAATGGACGGCAGGCAGAAGTGGACGAACAGCACTGAATTATGAATAGGATTCAATTAGACTGTAGATGACCAAGAATGTTGATGAGCTTGCCAAATGGGTCGCGGACGTAGAAACGCCGAACACCCCAAGGCTCATCTGCTGGCCCATATTCAATTGGAAACCCTGCATGCTTCATCCGTTCAAGCGCTGTATCGACATCATCGACTTCAATGGATAGATCAGGAGTAAGCGTGTGGGAACCTCCCTGTGAAGCAAAACTAATTTGAACGCTCATTTCTTCGTTAGTCCCGTAAGTTGCGATCCAACCATGATCCATCAATAAATGTAGGCCGAGTACGTCCTGATAAAAGCATTTAGCTGCGGCGATATCCTGGGTGTCTATATTGGCGACAATTCGTTTGACCTTCATTTCGGACCCTCCAAATGATTAGCGTTTTTTATTAATATTTTGATTATTTTACATGAATCAAAACGCAAACGGCAACACACCTCTTACCCAATGTAAGAGGTGTGTCTATTCGCAAACTTTGTTATTTGTCTAGTAGGGAACCATCGGGAAATGCATTCTTTAGAGAGTCAGCAAGTACCATAATTTTATTCCAATCAAAATTGTATTTGTTAAAAACAGATGCGCTTGTGATGCCACGCTTAACTACTCTTCCATTTTCTTCATCTAAAAGATAGACAGTTGCACTGCTTTGAAACCTTATCAGTTGAGCATTTTCACCAATGACTTGCCCATCAGGAATACTGCTGAGAGACGGATATTCCCTAATACCATCCCAACTATTAAACAATTTAAAGTAAACATCGGCACTGACAATGCCTCTCTTTTTACCATCCATGACTACATATACAGTTGCGCTGTTCGTTTCCTTCACTCGAAAACCATTCAATAGAGATGGATCTGTTGCTATTGCTTGGATTGACTGATTTGACTTTGAAGATTGGGAGGTGGCAGTCGTCTTATTTGCTTCGGCATACGATGGTGTAGCTAACATACTTGCTAAAAGTAATGTAGCAGAAAGGAAAGACAAGGTTCGCTTCATGAAAAACACTCCTTATTTGTAATTTATTTACAATTCAATATGAATTTCTTGTCTATCAATAGTTTTCCTTTGGATGTATTGGTGGATTTGTTACAAAAATGTGAATACCGAGATTTTATTGAGTTTTTTCGGAATCTCATTCAAGAAAAACCAAAAACGAGGGAGGGGAACAGGTCCTAAGTTTGTAGCTGAAGGTTGCTCTGAAAAAGCGACTGAATACGCTACTGGTTACATTGAAAATGTGTACCGCAAATTGATGGACCTTATAACCAATACCCTATCCAGTAAATGGCTCCGCTGATTACCACTAATGCGATGAAAAACAATATTCTTGCTCTAACCTTTTTGGGACTTGGAGAAAAGATAACTTCCGCACCGACCCACAAGAAAAGGAGCAACGCTAAGAAAATTTTAGATAGCAGCAACAATGTAAAACACCTCCGTTATATGGATAATGATACCAAATGATCAATTTGGTATGTGAATGAAAAAAGCCACCATTCCTTACGGAAGGTGACTAGATCCTCATTGGGTACTTTTAGGTAAAAAATCGGTAGGATTTACCATAGTTCCTTGTTTCATAACAGAAAAATGCAACATATCTCCTGTTTCGGATGATCCTACTTCTGCTATTTTTTGACCTTTCTTTACAGTATCTCCGGGCTTCACAAGAAATGAACCAAGGAGAATGTGACCATAGAGAGTACTGAATTCGGAATTGTGCTTGATTATTATTGTTTCTCCAAATCCTTGTGTGCTTTCAGCGAAAAGAACGACACCATCATTTGCTGCAAAGATAGCTGTACCTTTAGCGGTTGCATAGTCTAATCCGTTATGTCCTTTTGATTTCTTGGTTTCGGGATTCATTTGCAAGCCGAATTCAGAGGAAATGACATAGGGATCATGAATGGGGGCTTCTAACAAAAAGGGTGCTTCGTTCATTTTACCAGGCTGACTCAAATTACTTGCCTCCGCTGCGAAAGCCGTTGGTGTTAAAGTAACGGCTAAAGTTAAAAGATTCAAAGCGACAATATTCCTTATATTCATTTTTCTTCCTACTTTCATATAAATTGGTTCCATTAATAAATACGAGGAAAATGGAAAAATGTAACTGTTAAGGAATTGTTGGATGTGAAAATGGCCAAGGTAACCTACTCAGAGCCCCCCCTTTCTTACCTTGGTCGGAAGGGAGGGTTTTTTAATGTACATTCGTCTTGAATTAACCTTTTATTACCATTTATGTAAGCGCATTAGCATATTGTAATGTAAGGCGTAATAAGATGGATTTGTAATAAAATCCATGAAGATCGAGAGGGATACTATGAAATTCAAGAAATGTGTGAGGAATGTGCTAATGGTAGGGGCCCTGCTTGTCACCTCCGTTTTGCCGATGGCGGCACAGGTGGCGCAAGCAGAGGAAAATCAAGCGGAGGCGACTGCGGTATCCAATTACAAAATTATTGGCTACTATCCCTCATGGGGGGCTTATGGACGAAACTACAATGTAACGGATATCGATCCTAATAAAGTAACGCATATTAACTATGCATTTGCGGATATTTGCTGGAATGGCAGACACGGCAACCCAGATCCAACGGGGCCCAATCCACAAACGTGGGCTTGCCAGGATGAAGTAGGCAATATTAATGCCCCAAATGGTACGGTTGTTCTCGGAGATCCATGGATTGATGTGCAAAAATCCTATCCTGGGGATACATGGGATCAGCCGATCCGCGGAAATTTGAACCAATTGGCAAAATTAAAGCAAAAAAACCCTCAATTAAAGACATTGATATCGATCGGGGGCTGGACGTGGTCCAATCGCTTCTCGGATGTAGCAGCAGATCCGGCTGCACGCCAAGTATTTGCACAATCTTCAGTCGATTTCATCCGGAAATATCAGATGGATGGGGTCGATCTCGATTGGGAGTACCCGGTTGGTGGAGGTTTGCCTGGAAACAGCACACGTCCAGCAGATAAGCAAAATTATACGTTGTTGCTACAGGCTGTCAGGGACAAACTCGATGCGGCTGAGGTAACGGATGGCAAACAGTACTATTTGACGATTGCCTCTGGTGCCAGCCCTAGCTATGCCGCAAATACAGAGCTTGGAAATATTGCCCGGGTTGTGGATTGGATCAATATTATGACCTACGACTTCTATGGAGCCTTCCAAAAGCAGACTGGACATAACGCACCGTTGGCCTATGATCCGGCAGCAGGAGCAGCAGGTTTGCCAAATGCCGAGACCTATAACGTCCAAACAGCAGTAGAGGGTCATCTTCGTGACGGGGTTCCTGCCAGCAAGCTCGTTCTCGGACTTCCGTTTTACGGCAGGGGCTGGTCGGGTTGCGGAACAGCGAACAATGGGGAATATCAAAATTGCACAGGGGCTTCAACAGGAACGTGGGAACCTGGCATGCTTGACTTCACGGATATCCAAAATAATTATGTGAACAAAAATGGCTTCACACGCCACTGGAATGACGCTGCAAAAGTGCCCTATCTCTTCAACCCGGCTTCGAAAACCTATATTAGCTATGACGATGTGACTTCAATCGGTCACAAAACTTCTTATATTACATCCAAAGGATTGGCAGGCGCAATGTTCTGGGAATTTAGCGGAGACCGTAACAAGGTTCTGCTAGACAAAGTGAATGGCGATCTTCTAGGCGGGACAGTACCAGTCGACAACGTTCCGCCGACAGCACCAGCTAATCTCCAAGCGACCGCCAAAACAGCTACAAGTGTTAGTCTGAGTTGGGGGGCTGCTACCGACAATGTAGGGGTTACTGGCTATGAGGTATACAATGGCACGCAGCTTGCGAAAACCGTAACTGGTACAAATACGACGATTAGCGGGCTGACAGCTGGCACTACCTACCAATTCACTGTGAAGGCGAAAGATGCAGCAGGGAATTCCTCAGTAGCAAGCAATGAGGTGACGGTTACGACGGATACGATTCAGCCAGACAACCAACCTCCTAGCACACCTACCAATCTAGTCATAACAGGGAAAACTAGCACGAGTATCAGTCTGAGCTGGGCTGCTTCTACAGACAATATTGCGGTGACAAATTACGAGGTTTACAACGGGACAGCATTAGCAGCGGATGTAACGACTACGACTGCAACTATCACAGGACTCACACCTAACACATCGTATACCTTCTCTGTGGTAGCGAAGGATGCAGCAGGTAATGCTTCGCAAAAGAGCATCGAGGTCGTAGGCGTAACAGATGCTGCAAATCCAGGAACTCCTGCCTGGGCGCCAAATGTAAATTATGCAGCTGGTGATTTGGTCAGCTATCAAGGCAAGGTATACAAATGTCTGCAACCACACACCTCTCTCGTAGGGTGGGAGCCAGCAAATGTAGCAGCTCTCTGGCAGGTTCAACAGCAAGCAGCAGTAGAAGAAGTCGATGGTTATGTAGATGAGGAGATTTTGGAGGAAACAGAAGGAAATGCAGATACTCAATAAGTAAGGAAGGGGCTGTCCCTCCAGTCATGAAAATGACGGAGGAACAGCCCCTATTTGTTCGTTTGGAAATTAAGCAAAGGCTTTTAACAGTTGGAGGACTAATGGAATAAGATCTCCAATAAAAGTAAGGATCGCAATTGCCGTATTCATAGAAGCCCCTCCTTAAAATTCCAAATTCACTATTATTATATTAATGTTCATAATAGGAATCAAGAAATATTTTCCACCTACACTGAAATAATAAGTGGCTTATGTGAAAAAGTCATACAATGACTTGATAAAAATAACGATTTGTAAGGCAACTAGTCCAAAAATTTTGACAGCCCAGTTTCTGTTCTTTTTCCATTCCAATACGCCTTTCGAGGCACACATAACGACTAAGCCTACCATTGCTAACAGCTGAATGAAAGCGACACCTGTCAGAAATGCTAGAATTCCAATGACAAAAACAACGGTCACGGTCGCTTTAAACCAAAAGGGCTGCTCCCTCATACTAACGCCCCATTCCCTTTTTTGTAAATTTTAACATACACAAGAAAAAAGCCAAGCCATAAGACTGTTAGAGACTTATGAAAAGCAAAGGGGAGCATTCCGCCTTCTTACCAAGGAAGGCAGAGCGGGCATAGACGCCCATCGTTTCTTCGATTCATCTGAGGAATGTATGTATATGTTACTTTTTTTTAGGAAAATGAAACAAAACAGATTCAGGTTCGAATAATGAGTGTGAGAAAACAAATATGGACAGACGAGAGGAAGAGAAATGATGAAAAAAGTTACGCACGCTGTGTTCCTCCTGATGGCTGCAAGTATTGCGATGTCATCTTCTACTGGTGCAATGGCTAGGGAGAATACGCTGGAAAAAATAAAAGTAGAGCAAATGACTCCTGAAATAAATAGGCTGGTAGAAAAAGGGGTAAAGAAAGCAGCTAGTCTCATCCCTTATTTGAAAGATTATCCTGTTAGAGAAGTAGTAGTGAAAGACACTCCTTATCTGCTCGTGAACAACTACAAGTTTAAAGAAAACACTGCTGAATTTGTTAGCCTAGTGCTCGATAAAAATACTGGTGACATACTTGAGTTTGGCAAATACGAGCTAAATAATCACCAGAGCCAAACGCTTTACCCGATCGACAAATCGAAAGAAGCAGCCATTTCCTTTATGAAAAAGTGGTACGGAGAAGACATGGCAGGGTACCAACTGGATGGGGATGGGGTTGCGAAGGTATTCGATGGCCAAACAAATACAATTCAATTTGTGCGTGTGATCAACGGGGTTCCTTTTCCAGACGACATGATACAGGTACAAGTTGATCATGAGGGACAAATCACAGGAAAATCCCTTGGCATGAATATCGAAAAAATCTCCTTCGTGAAATTAGATCAGATCTTATCCAAAGAAAAAGCCGAGAAACAGTTGTCCACCTATATGAAATTACGGTATTCCCTCGATCAAGACGGAAAAACGTACAAGCTCCTCTACGTCCCAGCTTTTTCCGGTCAGTTGGATGCTGTGTCCGGCAAAGACAAAGACAGCGTAAATATGCCTTATCATAGCAAAGTGAATGTGAAACCAAAGGGTGCGAGCCAGCCCATAGCACAAACCCGTGAAGAAGCACAAGCGTATTTGACTCAGCGTACGGGTTATGATTTTGCAAAAGACAATGTCTTTTTTGAAGAATTAACTGGTGAAAAACCCGTGATTATCAAATATTTCTGGAAAACAAAGAAATGGGAGGGACGTACTAATTATTCGTGGAGAACAGACGACGGATGGATTGGGAGCATGCTAATCGAACCGAAGACAGGGTCAATTGTGAGCTATCATGTTATCGATACAAGTGTGTCAAAGACCGCTACCAAAAAATTGACGCAAGAGCAGGCTTTGCAATTGGCCATAAATGAATTAGCAGAGATCACTCCAGCTGGTACAGGCGAGCTACTGCTACTTCAGCCCGGAGAATATGATGAAAGTACAAATCAATACGAATTCTTTTTTGTGAGGCAAGAGCAAGAGATTCCTGTTGAGGATTGGCTGACGCATATCTCGATCAACGGCAGCAACGGGAAAGTCATGGGGATCGATCTCAATGAAAAGGTCGATGGCGTGATGTCTGATCCGAAGAAGGCAATCTCCCAAGAAGAAGCGGCAGCCTCTTTGCTCAAGAAATATCCATTGCAGCTACAGTATATCTTGCAAGAAGAAGGCAAAGCTACTCTCGTCTATACGTTGCCGATGCTATTCGATGCAAAAATAGATGCGTTGTCGGGCGAGTTTTATTCCTACGGGTCCACAGATAAGAAATAAAGCAAGAATAACCTCCCTTTCCAACGGATTAAGGGAGGTTATTTTGATTAAAAGTATTGGAAATCTCCACTAGCCTGGCTTCCACATCTTCCTCATAATAAAAATGGTAGGTTCGTTCATAGTGGGTGGAGCCGTTTTTGCAAAAAGGAGTAGGTATAAATCGGTAAAGTGGATTCAATCAGAAAAAGTTGATCGAAATCTAAGAAAAAACGAAATTGACACAAAATACAAACTTCAGTATGATCACTTTATAAAGTCATTGGAAAAATAAAGGATGAACGAATACGATGCGCAGAACGGGAGATCTAAAATTAATTCAAGAGCTCAATCGCTTTATTATCCTCGACACCATTCGCCAGTTTGGGCCCATCTCGCGAAGTGATATCGCCAAAAAGCAGGGCATCAGCCCCACTACAGTCACCTCGGCAGTCAACGAGCTAATCCGTGACGGCATGGTTGCAGAAGATGGAACTGGTGAGTCAAAGGGTGGTCGTAAGCCGATTATGGTTCGCTTTTGTCCAGACGGGAAGTTTTTGATTGGCGTCTCGATTACGAATACAGCGATTACGATAGCCGAAATGAATTTGGAAGCAGCTACAAAGCAAAAGAAAATCTATCCGGTCAAAGCTGCTCTAGTGAGTGACCTGATCATCCAGTATGTGCTGGATTCGATCGAGGACTTTCTCCAATCGGTGGATAATGTCAGCCGTTGTCTGGGCATTTCCATCATCGCACCAGGGATTGTCGATGCAGCGAGCGGGGTCATTCGCTTCAACTCTAAGCTACGTTTGCATGATGTTCCATTAAAGGACATGGCAGAAGAGCGTTTTGGGCTAAACACATGGCTCGACAATGATGCCAATGCAATCGCCCTGGCGGAAAAAAACTTCGGTGGTGGTCTGAATGCTGACAATCTCCTGTTTGTTACTGTAGGAGAAGGGGTTGGTTCGGGCCTCGTTGTAAACGGTTCCATCTTCCGCGGAAGTCGAGGTGGAGCAGGTGAATTCGGGCATACGACTGTTGATCGAAGTGGGATGCGCTGTGACTGCGGTAATGTCGGCTGTTTGGAAAACTACGTGGCGTGGCCGGCCATTTACTCAGGCATACTGTCCGCCGTTACACGCGGAAAAGAAACGCTCGTCATGGATTTGGCTGACGGAGATATGACAAGAATCACATTTGATGTCTTTCGCCAAGCACTGCATCAAGGGGATCAGGTATGCCAAGACATCGTCGACGAAATCGCTTCATACATGTCAATCGGCATCGTGAATCTGGTGAATTTGTTCAACCCGAGCCTGATCATTCTGGGTGGAGAAATGATACGGGACAACCAAGTGTTGTTTGAGCGCATCCAAAAACAAGTGATGGTCCAAGCGATTGGAACGATGGTCGAAGGGCTGGAATTTCGTCCAACTGTACTGGGGGCTGATTTCGAGGTCAAGGCTGCTGCTGCTGTTTTGTTACAAGATGTTTTTCACTTCAGCTTGTAACATCTTTTTAATTACTTTATTTGGTCATTGGAAAAAGAAAGTTCACCCCATCAAAAATCGTTGAAAGGGGGCGAGTCGAAAAGGAAAGCGCGTCGAGTTTGGCCATATTTTGGGGGTAAAAGAGGAGAACGTAAATCGAGGAGGGGTTTCTGATGAAGAAGTTGGTTTCGATTGCAATGGCTGCTCTCTTGGTAGCAGTAGCAGGATGTTCGGGCGGCGGGCAGAGCTCCGCACCAGCTGGAACAACTGACAGTGCTGCTTCAGGCGAAAAGGTAACGCTCACCTATGCGCTGTGGGACAAAAACCAAATGCCTGCGATGGAGGAAATGGCAAAAAAGTTTAACGAAAAGAACCCGAACGTGGACATCAAGATCGAGCTAACACCTAACAAGCAATACTGGACAAAAATGGAGGCAGCCGCAACGGGTGGCACCCTGCCGGACATTTTTTGGATTAATGGTCCGCGTATCATTAAATACGCAGATAACGACATGCTCCTGCCGATAACAGATCAAATTAAGGCAGATGGCATCGATCTGAACAATTATCCGAAAGCTCTCGTTGATCTCTACACCTACGATGGACAAAACTACGCGCTACCGAAAGATTTCGACACCATTGGCCTCTGGTATAACAAGAAGCTGTTTGACGATGCAAAAGTACCATATCCAGACGAAACCTGGGATTGGAACAAGCTGAAGGAAGTAGCAAAGCAACTGACGGATGAGAAAAAAGGCGTTTGGGGAATTGCAGCACCTCCTTATGGACAGGACGGCTTCTATAACACAATCCTTCAAAACGGTGGCTATATCATTTCGGAAGACAAGAAAACGTCCGGCTATGACAAACCGGAAACGATCGAGGGTCTCAAGTTTTGGACAGACCTGATCAACGAAAAAGCATCACCAACAGCAGCGCAATTGTCCGAAACAGAGGCAACACAGCTATTTGAGTCAGGCAAGATCGCGATGATGTACAACGGTTCATGGATGGCATCCGCTTTTCATAAGAATGAATATACGAAGGACAAGGTGGACGTGACGTATCTTCCAAAAGGAAAAGAGAACACAAGCGTCATTCACGGCCTGGGCAACGTGATTTCGGCGAATACCAAGCATCCGAAGGAAGCATGGGAATTCGTGAAATTCTTGGGCTCGAAAGAAGGGGCAGAAATCCTGGCAAAATCGGGTGCTGCGATTCCGGCATTTAACGGAACACAGGATACATGGATGCAATCCATGCCGAACTTTCATCTGAAAATTTTTATTGATCAGGCAGCTGTGGCGAAGCCGTATCCGATCTCGAAGGACACGGCAAAATGGGCCAAGCTGGAAACAGAGCTCATGACCAAGGCTTGGGCTGGACAAATGAGCGTAGAGGATGCATCCAAAGAGCTCGCGCAAAAAATGAACGAAATGCTTAGCCAAGAATAAAAGGTCTATGATGGATGGCTTCGCATCATGGACGAGGCCATCCTTTTTTGAAAAGCTGATGTAAGGAGGGAATGAATGCGATGAGCAGCCAGTTGCAGCCTGAAATGCACGCCGCCGTCCAGCCAAAAACGAATAAATCGTTGAATCGCATGAAGAGAAGTGATTGGTTCTGGGCGTATCTCATGATTGCTCCCACACTGATCGGGTTGGGTGTCTTCTACTTATGGCCGATCGTACAAACCATTTATTTAAGCTTTACCAAATGGGGAGGCTTCGGCAAGTACAAGTGGGCTGGCTTACATAATTACGAGCTGTTGTTGAAGGACCCTAACTTGTGGATCGCGCTGAAAAATACGCTGATTTATACAGTAATCGCAGTTCCGGTAGGTATCGCTATCTCCATTTTTATCGCTGTGCTACTTAATCAGAAAATTAAGGGGATTGCGATTTATCGCACCCTGTACTTCCTGCCCGTTGTGACGATGGCAGCAGCTGTGGCGATGGTGTGGAGATGGTTGTACAACGCTGATTACGGTCTGATCAATTATTTGCTGGGATCGATAGGTATTGAGGGCCCACGCTGGATATCTGATCCCGCCATTGCTTTGTATGCGGTGATTATCGTTGCCGTTTGGAGCTCCATCGGATACAACATGGTGATTTTCCTGGCCGGACTGCAAGGCATCCCGAGAAGCTATTACGAAGCGGCAGAAATTGATGGAGCGGGGCCGGTTCGGATGTTTTTCAAGATTACGTTGCCGCTGTTGACTCCTTCAATTTTTTTCGTCAGTATCACTTCCTTGATTGGGGCTTTTCAAGTATTTGACCTGATTTACCTGATGCTTGGAAGCAAAATGGGCAATCCAGCGACTGAACAAACGCAGACGATGGCGTACTTGTTCTTTACGAATGGATTTGAATCAGGGAACGGTGGCTATGCGGCCGCAGTTGCTGTCGTGCTTCTGGTGATGATCCTGATTGTTACCGCAATTCAAATGAAGTTGCAGAAAAAATGGGTTCACTATGATTAATCAACGCTGAACAGACGGGAGGGATATGGAATGAGTGTATATACGAGTCGGAACAAAATGGGCAAGAAGTTGCTGATTCATCTGCTGTTGATTGCAGGCGCTCTCGTAATGATTGCGCCATTCGTCTGGATGGTTCTCACTTCGCTCGAGTCACTAGGCGAATCAACACAGGTGCCTCCGGTCATTTTGCCGACCAAGTACCAGTGGGAGAATTACACCCATATTTTTGAGATTCTGCCCTTCTTGGACTTTTATTGGAATACCGTGATCACAACTGTGGCGAAGGTAATCGGACAAGTATTCCTTTGCTCGCTTGCGGCGTACGCATTCGCGCGAATTGAATTTCCAGGGAGAAACGCCTTGTTCATCCTGTTCTTGACCGTTTTGATGGTGCCAGGCCAGGTGTTTCTGCTCCCGCAATTTATGATCATGAAGGAGCTTGGCTGGCTGAATACGTTGACAGCGCTGATTGTACCGGGATTGTTCAGTGCATTCGGTACGTTTCTTCTGCGTCAGTTTTTCATGTCGCTGCCAAAAGAACTGGAAGAAGCGGCGAAGCTCGATGGCTGCAACCATTTTCAGATTTATTGGAGAATTATGCTGCCGTTGGCGAAGCCCGGCTTGATCGCACTCGCTATTTTCGTAGCGTTGTGGTCTTGGAACGACCTGATGTGGCCGTTGATCGTCAACAGCACGCCTGATAAAATGCCGCTCTCCGCTGGCTTGGCGTACTTGACGGGCGAGCACACTAATTTGACGAACTACCCGATTTTGATGGCGGGCTCCGTTCTTGCCATTTGGCCGATGATCATCGTCTTTATTTTCTTGCAGAAGCATTTTGTCGAGGGAATTACCCTAACTGGGTCCAAATAGACTTTTTCCAAAAAGGAGTGAAACCATTATGAATCATGTTCTGGTAATCGGAGCAGGAACCATGGGGACTGTTCACGCGAAATCGTATGCTGCCATGGAAAACGTCAAGCTGGTCGGGATCGTCGATATCCGCAGCGAGAGAGGAAAAGAGCTGGCAGCCGAGACAAAAACAGAATGGTTTGGGAGCTATGAAGAGGCCATAGAAAAACTGGCGCAGGTAGATATCGTAGACGTGTGTTTGCCTACGTACCTTCATAAGACCTATGTGAAAAAGGCTGCAGATGCAGGCAAGCATGTCATTTGCGAAAAGCCGTTGGCCCGTGATAAGGAAGAAGCTCGTTTTATCGTTGATTATTGCCGGGAGAAAAACGTCAAGCTGTTCGTCGGACACGTCCTGCGCTTCTTCCCGGAGTACGAAAAGTCCCGTCAGCTGGTTAATGACGGTGCGATTGGCAACGTTGGTGTGGCACGGACGTTCCGTGGTGGTATCTTCCCGACAGCGTGGAATGACTGGTACGCCGATTACAAAAACAGTGGCAGCCTTGTTTTAGATATGATCATTCACGATTTTGACTTTTTGCGTTGGTGCTTCGGGGATGTGGAGCGTGTGTACGCGAAAGGCTTACTTGGTCGAGGTTTTGCACGGATGGATTACGCGCTGGTCACGCTTCGCTTCAAGAACGGCATGATTGCGCATGTGGAAGGCTCGTGGGCACATGAAGGCTTCGCGATGAAAATGGAGCTGGCGGGCAAGGAAGGCATCATTTCCTACGACAGCTCGAAGGAAAAACCTCTTGTGGCAGTTAATCGCTCGAAGCAAGCTGGCATGAACGGGGTCGCAGTTCCGGAGAGCCCGTTGCGTGAAAACCCGTATTTCCGAGAACTGAAGCATTTCATCGAGTGCATCGACCATGATCTGGAGCCACTCGTGACGGCAGAAGACGCCGTGAAAGCGGTAGAAATCGCTCGTGCCGCGCTTGTGTCAATCGAAACGGGCAAACCCGTAACTTTGGTGTAGGAGGGGACTGGACATGAAACTCGGAATCATCAGTGTTGCACATATGCATGCCTACAGTTACGCAAATGCGGTTGCGAAATTAGATGGGGTTCAATTAGTGGGGGTAGCAGACGAGGATGACGTGCGTGGAAAGGCGGCGGCTGAAAAGTTTGGCGTTCCGTACTTCGCCGATTATCATGAGCTGCTCGCAACGGATATCGATGCGGTCATCGTCACCTCGGAAAACGCCAAGCACCAAGAGCATACGATAGCAGCAGCGAAGGCAGGCAAGCACATCCTGTGCGAAAAACCTCTGGCGACAACAGCAGAGGCTGCTCAAGAGATGATCGACTTCTGCCGTAAACAGGGCGTCATTTTGCAGACGGCATTCCCAGTGCGATTCCATCCGGCTGTTGTTCGAGCAAAGCAATTGGTGGAGCAAGGCAAGGTCGGACGGATCATGGCAATCCGGGGTACGAACCGTGGACAAAATCCTGGTGGTTGGTTCGTCGATCCGGAAAAATCCGGCGGAGGTGCAGTGATCGATCACACGGTTCACGTTGTTGATTTGATGCGCTGGTTTATGAACGATGAAGTGCGTGAGGTTTACGCGGAGATAGACAGCAAGTTTTCCGAAACGCCGATTGATGATTGCGGCATTTTGACCATGGAATTTGAGAATGGGGTATTTGCTACACTCGATTGCAGCTGGTCTCGCAACAGGTCCTTCCCGACGTGGGGAGACGTGACGATGGAAATTATCGGGACAGAGGGCACAATTTCGCTCGACGCTTTTTCTCAAAAGCTGGATGTGTATTCCAATGAAAAAGGCTTGAAGTGGGTCAACTGGGGCGATGACATGGACAGTCAATTGGTCAAGGATTTCGTCACCAGCGTGCGAGAAAAGAAAGCGCCGTCGATTACGGGTGAAGACGGTTTGCGGGCTGTGGAAGTTGCCCTCGCCGCTTATCGATCCGCTGAACAGAAGCAACCAGTCGTATTACGCTAGGACGGTGAAGGACGCATGATTGTACGTGTAGGCATGATCGGCGTAGGTGGAATCGGGCAGCATCATCTAAAAGGCTTGTTGACGGACGAGAGGGTAAAGGTCGTTGCAGTGTGCGACGTGAACCAAGTGGCGGCTGCTGAGACTGCTGAGCGCATTGGTGCGCATGGCTACACCTCTTGGCGGGAGCTAGTAGAGGTAGAAAAGCTGGATGCTTTGTTTGTGTGCGTCCCACCTTTTGCCCATGAAGAGATTGAGGAAACGGCGGCTGCGAAAGGGATTCATCTATTTGTGGAAAAGCCAATTGGGCTGGACATACAGAAAGTAAATGAAAAGCAAACAGCGATTGAAAAGGCAGGGATTATCACTGCGACTGGCTATTGCCTGCGTTATCTCGATATCGTACAGGAAGCGAAAGCGTACTTGGAAGGCAAGTCGATTGCGCTCGTCCGCGGTCATTATTTGACCAAGTTCGTCACGACACCTTGGTGGAGAGAAATGGGCAAGTCGGGTGGACAGCTTGTCGAGCAGGCGACACATACGTTGGACATGATGCGGTATTTGGCTGGAGATATTGAGAAGGTCTATGCGCAGATGGCCTTGCTCGTCTCGCGTGACATTCCAAACATCGATATTCCAGACGTGACTTCCATTAGTATGGTGTTTCAGTCAGGGGCGCTAGGACATCTGGATACGTGCTTCATTCAGCCGGATCACCGTACGAATGTAGAAATCTTGGGCAAAGATTTCCGCGTCATGATTGACGGGAAGCAATTATCGATCATCGATGAGCAGGGAGCGCGTACGAAAGAGAGCACAGTGGATATGTACGTGGAGCAAGATCGGGCGTTTATTACCGCGATTGTGACAGGGGATCGCAGCTTGATTCTGTCGCCGTATGAATCAGCGAGAAAGACGCTAGAAGTAACATTGGCAGCGAATCAGTCGGCACAAGAAGGAAAGCCTGTCACTATTTTGAGAAAAGGGGAGTGAGGCGCATGGCTTTTCAAAAGGGAATCAATGCTTGGTGCTTCCCAAAGGAAACGAGCGTACAAGAAATGTTTCGCCAGGCGAAAGCGCACGGCTATCAAGGGGTAGAACTGAATTTGGACGAGGGAGATGCTCCCTTTCATCTAGGGATGACAGAGCAGGAATTAAAGGAGCTGGCAGACGAGGCTCGCGAGCTCGGTTTGGAGCTGCCAAGCGTCTCTACTGCCCTTTTATGGAAATATCCGTTGACGCACAATGAGGAAGCGACCCGCGAGCAAGGCATGCGTGTTGTCGAGAAAATGATAGAGGCGGCAAGCATTTTTGGCTCGCGAACCGTCCTCGTCGTCCCAGGTCTCGTTACAGCTGAGGTGTCGTATGATACGGCCTACGAGCGGGCACGTGAAGCATTGCAGCGCTTGGCGAGAAAGGCGGAGCAGCATCAGGTATACATCGGAGTCGAAAACGTGTGGAACAAGTTTTTGCTTAGTCCACTGGAGATGGCCCGCTTGATCGATGAAGTAGACAGTCCGTGGGTAGGCGCTTATTTTGATGTAGGCAACGTGTTGCAATTCGGTTTTCCTGAGCAATGGATTCGCATTTTGGGCAAGAGAATCCAAGCTATTCACGTCAAAGATTTTAAGACAACAACAGGCAACATCACAGGTTTCGTGCCGCTGCTCGCAGGCGATATCCCATGGAACCGCGTGGTGGAAGCGTTGCGTGAGATCGGGTACGACGGCTACATCATCCCGGAAATCACGCCTTACAGCCAGTTGCCTGAGCAATTAATCGCGCATACGTCCCAAGCGTTGGACGCCATTTTTCAATCGTGAATGGACAGCAAGGATGTGAAGCGGAAGATGAATCAAGACAAACCATATGCCATCGGGATTGATCTGGGAGGCACGAAGATCATGGCCGCGATCGTCGACGAGCATGGGAATATCCTCAGGCAGGCGAACGCAGCGACCCAAACAGAAGAGGCAGCGCAGGCAGTCATCGGACGTATCGGTGATTTGGTGCAGACGGTCCTAGACGAGAGCGGCATCAATCTCTCTCGCATTCGCGGGATCGGGATTGCAACCGCGGGAATTATTGATACGCAGCGCCAAATGGTCATTTTTGCGAGCAATCTAAACTGGAGCGATGTGCCAATCGGCGCGATGCTTCAGGAGCGGTTTGGTGTAGTCGTGCAATTGATCAATGATGCCAATGCAGCAGCGGTAGCTGAATGGGCGTTTGGAAGTGCGCGAGGCACGAAAGACTTGATCTATGTAACGGTCAGTACGGGTGTTGGTGCTGGCATTATTAGTGGAGGACGGCTGATTACTGGTGTTGGCGATAGTGCTGGTGAGTTTGGGCATATTTCGCTTGATCCTGAAGGACCGTTGTGCGTGTGCGGGAATAGAGGATGTCTGGAAAATTATACGTCTGGGCTGGCTTTGGCAAGCAGAGCCAGGGAACAGCTTCTCCAGGGTGTTACTAGCTCATTGCTTGTTGAAAATGGAAATGACCTGAGCAGGATAACGGCCAGAGAGGTCGGAGAGGCAGCGGTTCGCGGAGATTTGCTCAGCATGACCTTGATGAAGGAAGCAGGTTATTATCTCGGGGTCGGACTGACTAATCTGATCCACCTGTTTAATCCGCAGGTGATCGTCATGGGTGGCGGTGTAATGAAGAACGGACAGCTGCTGCTTACAGAAGCGAAGAGCGTCATTCGCGAGCGCTCTATCTCTCGGATGGCAAACCAAGCGAGCATCCAGTTGACGACAATTGGTGCGGAAGCAGGCGTGCTCGGTGCAGCGGGTATGTATTATCCCTCCGAGCGTGAAATGGTTGAGGTATAACGGAATGAAAGTGCGAGAGGCCGATGTTTGGGAGACATCGGCTTTTTCCTGTTCCTGTATATGAACGAGTCATAGGAGCCTAGACCTAGATTCTATCTATTGGTAAAATATTAATTGGAAAAATCTTCACATAGCATGATAGAGAGACAGACGGAGGGGTACCATGGCAGAGGCCAAAACAGCAAAAGCAGCGAAGAAGCCCGGATTTTTCAAAGAACTCCTTACTTTTTTATTGGTAATTGCCATCATCCTCGGAATTGCTAGCGGTGCTATTTTCTATTTATCTGGGAAAAACCTTGAGGATCTGCTAGGATCGCGCCCCGTAGCAAAAAAGGAAACGAATCAGCCTGCACCCGTAAATCCAGTGTCTACAGGTCAGGAAGCGGGCACAAATCAGCAGTCAAATGCTGTAGCTGTATCGTCGGAGGGGAAAAGTACAACGGACGTGGCGATGCCGGCAGCTTATCCGGTTGAAACGGTAGGCCAACAAAATAATGTCGTAGGACAAGGAGCAGAACCAGCAATTCCTACCCAAAAGGGATCGCTCAAGGGTACGATTACTTGGCAGTATAACGATTTTGTTGGGACGAAGCCGGATGTGAATGCAAGGATTCTACTCATTTCCAAAGGTTATGATAAGAATACGCTCACTGATGATGAAGAGAGTATATTTGCGATAGGTACAGTACCAAAAAAAAACGTGGGATTATTTGCTGCAAAAGCAAATGGATATGGAAATTACGAGGTTGGTAACTTACCGGCTGGAGAATATCACATCTTGGTCGTATCAGCACAAACCACTCGCAATATTAATGAGCCTATTGATGAATATTTCACAAGTATATTGAAACCTTACATCAGAAATTGGGATTCATTTGTAAGGATTAGTCTATTACATTTAAAATATGAACTCTCCACGATTACAATCGAAGAAGGTCAAACACTCGATTTCAGTCACGATTTTGGTAATACGTTCTATTAATCTTGTTTTGGCCTTTAGACTCATAGGGTTTTCCCCCGCGATTCATGTATCATAAAACTATGGCACGTTTTGGCAGGAAAAACAGGTCAAACGTAATAGAATTTGTGGGTAAAGGGGTCGCCGCAGCATGAAGGGAAAAAACAAAAGCATCATGATCGTCATGGCTATGGTCATCGTCGCATTGCTGGGATATGCAGGCTATCGTTTCTTTGCTCCTGTGACACTGGCAGAAGGGTATTTGTACGAAGACGATACACGTATGTTTTACACGAGTGTCACGGTAAATAACGAGAAAGTAAACGTAGAAATAACAGATTCCATCGTCGAAACGGAAGACAGCATCCCCGTTCTGAAAACTGAGTCGATTCTGCTGGAGGGAACGATGGATGGGGCGCAGCTGACCCTTAAAAATCCGGCGACTGGTCAGGATATCATCGGCACAGTGCAGGGTGACGAGCTCCAATTTGACGGGTTGCTTATGGAAGAAAATAAAGGACAGACGAGTCTTATTGCCACAAAGAAAAGCGCGTACGAAAGCAAATTGACGACATTAACCAAGCGCATTAATGAGGAAGCGGAAGTAAAAAAGAAAGCAGTAGCAGAACAACAGGCCAAAGAAAAAGCGCGTGTGGATTTCGCCAAAAAAGTAGAAAAGACAGGAAAGCTAGAGGCTGATCTGATCGAAACGGCAAAGTATTTGGACGAGCTGCAATTTACGGATGAAGCTCAGTTTTCCAATGATCAAATAGCAGAGCTGCAAAGACTGTTGGAAGAGATTCGTACCTATTCGACGCAGCCAGGCTTGAGCAAGATGGAATTCGAGGTCATGCAAGGAACGCTGGGCAGTATGAAGGTGTTGGTCGATGGGATGAACACCATGGATGGCTCGATCCAGGATAAAAACAAAAACATGCAGGAAATGATCGCCATCATGGAGACCGACATGAAGGACATCCAAACAATTTGGGCGGAAATCAAAGCGAGCGTGCCGGATGCCGAGAAACGGGAAAAAGCAGTCCTCGCGGCTATCAAGACGGCGACTGATTCAATCGCGCAGGCGAAGCAGCGCCAAGGCTCGGTAGACAAAAGCGGACAAGCAAAAGTGAAGGAAACCGCGAACAGTCTGTATCAACAAGCGGTGAATGTACTGAATCAGACAAAAGCAAAGTATGGTTTTTAGACAGGAACAAGGCTCTCCTTCGAGAGCTTTTTCTCATTTAAGCACCCTTATCGTTTTCAGGTCGGAAAAATTGTATTATTCTTATAGTATTACTAAGGGATAATGACATGAAGGCATATTTTCCAGGAGGAGTACGATGAGCGTCTACCAGAACATTACCGAATTGATTGGAAACACGCCGATTGTTCGACTGAGGCGCATGGTTCCTGAAGGAGCAGCAGAAGTTTTTGTGAAGCTGGAGAAATTCAATCCGTCAGGGAGTGTGAAGGATCGCGCTGCCTATAATCTGATTTTGACGGCTGAGCAAGCAGGACTGATTCAACCGGGGGATACGATCATAGAGCCAACGAGCGGCAATACAGGAATCGGCTTGGCGATGAATGCCGCAGCAAAAGGCTATCGTGCGATTTTGGTGATGCCTGATAATATGTCGAAGGAACGGATCAATATATTGAAAGCGTATGGGGCAGAGGTTGTCTTGACTCCGAGCGAGCTAAGGATGCCGGGGGCGATTGCCAAAGCGCAAGAACTTCAAAAAGAGATTCCGCGCAGCTTTATTCCCCAGCAATTCGAAAATCAGGCGAACCCGGACATTCATCGAATGACGACAGCTAAGGAAATTTTTGCGCAAATGAATGGTCAACTGGATGCTTTTGTCGCCACAGCTGGGACGGGAGGAACGATTACCGGAACAGGCGAAGCGTTGCGCGAAAAGCTCCCGGAGCTGTATATCACTGTCGTCGAACCAAAAGGCTCCCCGGTTCTGTCTGGCGGAAAGCCTGGTCCACATAAACTGGTGGGCACAAGCCCCGGTTTTGTTCCACAAATCCTCAATACAAGCATTTATAATGAAATCATTCAAATCGCAGACGAAGACGCCCTACAAAGCATGAGACAGCTTGCAGCGTTGGAAGGGATTCTCGTCGGCCCTTCATCGGGTGCCTCGGTCTTTGCTGCTATCACGATTGCCAAAAGGCTCGGAGTGGGGAAGCGAGTCGTTTGCATTGCGCCTGACACGGGGGAGCGGTATTTGAGTATGAATCTTTTCTAATGAGGAGAAAAGGCGATGAGCAACGAAAAACACGCGGTGATCATCGGGGCAGGCTTGAGTGGGCTCGCAGCAGCGCTTGCTTTGAAGCAAAAGGGCTGGCAAGTGACGCTTTATGAGCAGGCAAAGGAGCATAAAGGCATCGGCGCTGGAATTGTTTTGGCTGCCAATGCCATGAAGGCATTGGATAAGCTGGGAGTTGGACAGGAAGTACGCGAATGTGGGGCAGCTGTCCGTTCAGCACGGATTCGCGACTGGAAAGGAAATTTATTAGTCGAGCTGCCCGTCGCGGAACAAGCAGAACGGTACGGGGCTGACAGCTACTTGATTCATCGGGCTGATCTACAGCAGGCACTTTTGACGAAAATCTCGACACATGAATTGGTTTTAGGCAAGCAGTTCGCTTCATTTTCTCAGGAAGAGGAAAGGGTTCATGCCGCTTTTGCAGATGGGTCGGGTACACATGGGACGATTCTGATCGGAGCGGACGGGATTCACTCCCGTGTACGGAGGAGCTTATTCGGTGAAGAGTCGATGAGATACTCCGGGTATACGGCGATTCGCGGGATTGCTACTTATCAAGACCCTCGTTATCCACTGGAATCAGGGGGAGGCTTTGAAGCATGGGGCAAGGGAATTCGTTTCGGATTTTCCCATATCGGCAACAATCGAATACATTGGTTTGCCGCCATTAATGCACCTGAGGGAGAACAAGATGGGCCGATGGGACGGAAGCGAGAGACTTTGCGCCGACTGGACGGCTGGTATGAGCCAGTACGTGCAGTGATTGAGGCGACAGAGGATGCAGCTATTTTGCGGCATGATATTTACGATCGTACACCACTCAGGAAATGGAGTGAGGGGCGGGTTACATTAGTGGGCGATGCGGCACATCCGATGCTGCCGAATCTGGGGCAAGGAGCGGGTCAGGGAATGGAAGACGCACTTGTGCTGGCCAGATGCTTGGCGGATAACGACACGGACTCGGCTCACGCTTTGCGCATGTATGAAGAGATACGAAAGAAGCGAGCGAATGCGATTGTGAAAGGTTCCCGCTTGATGGGGGCAGTCACCCAATGGGAAAATCCGCTCGCCATCGCGGCTCGTCATTTCCTGCTAAAAACGATCCCTGCCCGTATCCAGAGCAGAAGACTGGACTGGATTGTCGGACACGAAGTGTGAATACGGCGGCAGAAAAAAGGCAAGGAGCATGAGGCCCTTGCCTTTCGACTTTTTCCGCTTATTGATGACGTGCCTGATAGGCAAGCAACGCTGCAATGAATAACTGACCAGTTTGAATCATGGAGCGCTCATCGACATCGAATTTGGGGTGATGATGCGGATATGTCGCTTGAATCTCCGGGTTGCGTCCACCGACCATGAAGAAGGTAGCGGGGCGCTCTTGGGCAAAGTAAGCAAAATCCTCTCCGCCCATGCCAGGTGGGATTTTCAAGACGCGCTCCTCACCAAAAATACGTTTGGCTTCTTCTGCAAGTAGCGGAGTTTCTGTCTCATCGTTCCAAGTAGCGGGGTAGCCGCGTTGGTACATGATTTCGCAAGTAGCGCCGACTGCTTGGCAGCTGGCTTCCACGATACGTTTCAGAGATTGCTCGACGGCTACCCTTACTTCCTCGTCATACGTGCGGACAGTCCCCTTGAGCCTCACTTGATCAGGGATGACGTTGAACGCTTCGCCCCCGCCCACGAAGGAGCAAACAGACAGAACGACTTGTTTCAGCGGATCTACCTGACGGCTGGCAATCTGCTGCAAATTCATGACAACCTGACTGCCCAATACGATTGGATCAACGGAGGTATGAGGATAAGCACCGTGTCCGCCTTTTCCGTACAAAACGATTTCGAAGCTGTCCGCTGCTGCTGTAATGTAGCCATGACCGATTCCGACAGTGCCTACGGGAAGTTCGGAGGCAACGTGTGCGCCATACACAACATCGACTCCTTCGAGACAACCCGCCTCCACCATGGCTTTGGCGCCACCGGGGGGCAGCTCTTCCGCGAATTGATGCAGGAATACCACATTTCCTGGGAGCTCATCGCGAAACTCGCTCAACACTTGTGCGACTCCTAAAAGTCCGGAGGTATGTATATCGTGACCGCACGCGTGCATGACGCCTGGAATGCGGGACTTATACGGTACTTCTTTTTCATCATGGATGGGTAAGGCATCGAAGTCAGCGCGCAACGCAACTGTTTTTCCTGGCTTTCCACCCCTCAAGAGACCGACAACACCCATACCACCGACACCGGTTTGTACCTCTATACCAAAAGAAGCCAGCTTGTCTGCTACTTTCTTCGCTGTGTTTTCCTCCTGAAAGGAAAGCTCGGGATACATATGCAAATCACGTCTGAATGTAACAAGCTCTGGATAAATCTCCTGTAGCCGGGCAAACCATTTTTCTTCCATCGAACCCACTCCTTTTTCCTAGGGAAAGAGATTGGTATTTCGTATTCGCCTTATTATAAAAATATTCCGAATCATAATTCAATGTATGATTTCGATAACTATGATGAAGCTACATTCATATTATGTAGACATTTCCAGTAGAAATCTCTAGAATATTAGAGAGACATGTTCAAAAAGTCGTGTTTTTAGTACAACCAAATAAACAAAAGACGACTTTTTGCACAGATGGATTGAGGAGATTATGACGAGTACACACCCAAAAAACCCCAGAGTTCTAATCATTATGCTCGTTTCTAGCATCCTTGTTTTGATCTTGACTTGTGTAAGCATCGCGATTTCTTATTTCAATACGATTCAATCCGTCCGACTCTCCATTGCGAATCAAAGCATGAAAGCTGCCTCTACAGTAGCAGACAGTCTAGATGTTGACGCGTATCAGGAGTTTTTACGAAATCCGGTAAAAGGGACCCCCGCCTATAAACGAATCGAACAGCAATTGAATCAAGCGCGTGAGCAGCTCGGTCTGCTGTATTTATACACGATTCAAATCAGTGAAGACAGGCAGAGTGGTCGCGCAATGATCGTCGCAAGGCCTCCAAATGCGAAGCAAACTTTTGATATCGGTATGCCTATTGTTCTATCTTCTAAGCACATTCAAATGATTTACGAAGGATCATCAACGTACTACTCAGATATTATCAGGGATCCAAATTACGGGGTCTACTTGTCTGCTGGCGCACCGCTTAGAGATAGAGAAGGAAGAATCATCGGAATCATTGGAGTAGATACGGACGTAGCCATCGTCGAGGACATTGGAGATGATGTCGTTCGTAGCAGCATTCCTGTTTTTGCGATTCAAGGTTTGTTTGTCGTCGTACTGATCTTCCTGGTCCTTTGCATGGAACGCTGGTACCAACGTGCCATCAAGGCAGCAGTTGACGAGACGGAAGAAACCTATCAGGATGAATTGCGCTCAGTCATTTGTTCGATGCGCTCCATACGCCATGATTTCGTCAATCACATGCAAGTGCTCTACGGTTTGATTGAATGCGGCTATTATCCAAAAGCACGAGATTACGTGCAGTCGTTGCTGAAAGAAACCAAGCTTTTGGACCTCACCGTGAGGTTTGCGAATCCTGCCTTAATGGTATTGCTTCACACCAAATGGGAGCAGGCTAAATCCAAACAAATCGTGATGCAATTTGAAGAATGTTCTGATCCAATCGATAGCATTCCTTCCATTGATCTGATCAAAATTTTATCGAATCTTATTGATAATGCAATTGAAGCGGCTGAATTAGCGGATGGGGAAAAGCGAGTCAGCATTTATTTTTGCTGTGATGAAGAACACGTTATTTTCCGAGTTGAAAATACAGGCCCGGAAATAACGCCAGAACAACGTGCACGTATTTTCGAGCGTGGCTATACAACGAAAACAGAGAAACAATATGGCTCGCGTGGAACGGGTCTGACGATCGTAGATGCAGTCGTTCACAAGTACAGGGGGAAAATTGAGGTTTGGTCTGAGCGGGGAATCACGAGATTTACCGTCTGGTTGCCAGTGAAATAGGCTCATAACAAAAATGATTCAAGGATGATAAGAAAAAGCCGTCAAACAGTTGGCGGCTTTTTGCTTTTGCGAGTCTCTATGCATGGTGTCCTGGCGCAGGCTGCACCACTTGGTTTTCCTGTGCATGAAATGGACGTGAGATCGAGTAGAAGGCAAATCCGAATGAAATCAGGACGAACACGGCTCCAATCCAAGGCGTGTAGATGACGGATGACCGTTCGACAACGAGGCCGCCAGCCAGAGAGCCAAGGGCGATACCTAAATGCTGGGCAGAAGTATTCAAGCTCAATTGAATATCCGCAGTAGCAGGTGAGCAGGAGATCAAATAGTTTTGCTGCGCTGGCGAAATAGCCCAGCTAAGCGCACTCCAGATGACCATGATCGGCAAGAACAAATAAAGCGAGCCTGTAAAAAACGGAAGGACACACATGATCAAGCCGAACACTGGGATGATGAACAGTATGCTTTTGGTTGCTCCCCATTTATCTGCGATCCAACCGCCAATCCCACCGCCAGCAACGGCTGCAAGCCCAAACAAGAGATAAATCCAGCTCAGTGTCGTTCCATCGACATTCATCGTCGTTTGCAGATAAGGAGTGAAGTATGCATACAGCGTCAAGTGACCTGTCAGCATTAACAAAACGATAAACAAGGCGCTGAATAGCTTGCCGCTACGGAGGGTAGTCATTTGATCACGCAGCGGAATCGGCGGTGCGGTTTGAACTTTTGGCAAAAACAAGAGGATAAAAATCATCGCGACAATACTCAGAGCTGCAATGAGCCAAAAGGGGGCACGCCATCCGAAGGCATTCCCCAGAGCCAGTCCAACAGGGACGCCGAGTACGAGCGAACCGCTAATCCCCATGAAAATAACCCCAATGGCGCGGCCGCGATAAGCAGGTTCCACAAGATTCGTTGCAATTGTAATCGACAGCACAATCAGGATGGAGCTACTTGCTGCGCTCAAGACGCGCGCCGTCATTAATACAGCGTAGCTCGGACTAAGTGCAGCGAGCACATTACTCAGGAAAAAGGCTGCTAATGCATACAAGTATAGCTTTTTACGCTCGACGCGCCTTGTAACATGCAGGAGCAGAGGAGCAGCAATGGCAAAGGCAAGCGAGAAAATGGTGATTAATTGTCCGGCAGCGCTAATCGATACCTGAAGATCACGAGCAATCAGATCGAGCGTACCACCGATAATCAATTCCACCGTACCTACGACAAAGGTAGCAATCGCTAAGATGAAGACACGTGGATTCAAGACAATAGCTCCTCTCAAGTAAAAAGGTTACTACCATAATAGTAACCTTTTTGGTCGTGTGCAACTAGAAATTTCTCCATATAAATAGAAAAGACTCCGGCCAACTGTAGAATTAAAAGCGTAAAAAGTTCATCATGACCAATAAAAATAAGTAATCGAATACAAAATAAAACAATTTATTGAAGGATGTGTAATGTAAAAGGGATATTCCTTTTTGCGTTACCATCCTCTTCATTTTTTTACGTGCGATTTCGATACGTACATAGTAAGAAATGAATACCTATTTATGTGATTTTTAGTTTAATTTGCTTTTGAAGAGCGAGTTTTACGCTTAGCCCCAGAACAACATCGGAATAACCGCAAAGATGAAACAGATGCCATTGTTCAATATTTACCTGAAATCAGGGCGACTGCACGGTTTCGATGGAGTCAAGTGAAACAACGTTGGTTTCTCCGAAAAATAAAGTCCTAGACTGTCGCTGTTATATTGAAGGATCGTAGTCTACTAAGCTTATTCCGTGAATTGATTCGTCATCAACCTCGTTTTTTACCAAGGAAGAACTCCAACTTCACCATAGAATCCACCTGTAGCTCCGGCATGAGGGAGAGTGGCAAGTTGTACCACGATGCGGTAGCGCCTTGGGAGTGTTTTAACTGAAATTGCGAAGAAGGGGTTAAAAGTCTCATCTGCAAAAGCAGGTTTGAATCTAGAAAGGAATTAAGATCTATCGTAACGATGAGCAGGGCAATGTCGTAGTAACATCAAATGGAACTGAAATCGGTTTTCAGTTAATGATTGGAGGCCTGCTACATCTGAGAAAACAAATGGGCAGTTCTTAATATCTGTACTGCCTAAATTGTAAAAAATCTTTATGAATAGTATAGAAATTGAGGTTGTGCAACCTTTCGTATTTAATTAAACCGGCGCTATAAAGGAGTAATTCTAATCTATGAATATTGAGAAACTAAAAAAGGAATTGGGTATCTTTATACTATATTCTTTATTATATATTTTCATTGTTGCATTATTTTCTGTAGCGATAATGTATTTTCCTATACCAATTTTGGGAGCTACAGGGTTTATTCAGGATGTATGGTATGTAGTATTTGTAAAAATCATTTTTCTACTTTTTCTTCCCTTGTGTATTTATAAAAGACTTGGGTACGAAATTTCTAGTATATTTAAAACCAAACTAACGTGGAAAATATGTATAGCAGTATTTAGTTGTTTTATTCTTGGAATGCTTCTAAATGTCAGTTACATAGCTGAGATTAATAGAGTTGTTGCCAATGGTGGTATCATGATATGGATAAACTTCACAGTTGGACTTCTTTTACCGCTTGTGCAAGCGGCTATTCCAGAAGAGATTTTTTATAGATATATACTCCAAACTCGATTGGAAAAAGTATGTGGTGCTATCTTAGGTATTTTTTTATCTGCGCTCTTGTTTGCTTCATTTCATTTTCCCTCTCGTTATCTACTTTCAAGCGGAGTAGAGGGAACTGCGGGAAATATTTATTCGGTCCTCATAGGAACTATTGTACCAGTGTTTGTTATTGGTATTATCTTCGGATTTTTATGGTGGAGATATAGGAACATCTGGATTTTGATTGCTTTACATTATGGAATAGATACATTACCTTCAATTGCTTCATTTCTACATATAAGCAAATAGAGCCATTAAAGATGAGTTCATGTCGGCAGATGATGCTGTTCAACAAGCTGATTTCGATAGTTCAAATAAACGAAAGCCGATTTACAGAACAAAAGAGTTGCTGTAAATAACAAAAAGAAATGGATAGAATTCAGATCTTCTCTGAAACCTCTATCCATTCTTATTTTCACTAATAAACGTCTAACATTGTATCGCATTAATTAATAGGATCGGTTAAATTGGACTTCCTAGCTATTTAAATAAAACCAAAAGCCAAAGTCCAGGGATTATCAGTATCGGAGACGGATGATCATCTTGCGGATTTCTTCATCGTCAAACAGTTGATCCACATATTTTTGGGTGATTTTTGTCAGTGCGACATCATGGTAAAAAGAATCGGCAAAAAATTTGACGAATGGTTGACCGCGTGTCTTGATCGCATGCCAGCCTGTGTCCTCCTCACCTGCAAAAATCATTTCATCTTGGTCCACTACGATTAGCTGATAGCGCTCCAAGCCTTGATGCTCTTGCACCGGGATAAAGGAATGAACACAGGAAAGCGTGGTGTTGATCTGCCCGATCACCAAGGCTTCGATCTCTACGCCTTCCTTTTCTTTCCTCTCAAGTAGGGGGGCATACTCTAAAAAATCATCGGACCAGGCGGAGATACGAATAGAACGAGTCGCTCGTTGGATCAGTTGTTTGCATTCTGCGCGAATCGATTCGTCAACCTTCAGGCTCCAGACTCGGTCATCACGTACGGTTTTATGAGAAAGGGAGCTGGTTAATTTTTTGACGTCCGTTTGAAATTGGCGGGTCAGCTTTTCTACCAGGCTGTCCAGAGGAAGGGCTGTATACCGCTTCTTCTTTTCCGAGATGGTGTCAAGGACCATCCCCTTTTCTACCAGACGATTGAGCACCTCGTAAATTTTGGCCTTTGGCACCCCCGAATGCTTCACGACCATTGCAGCATCGAGAGGCTCGCCGCTAGACGCCAATGCTTCATAAACTTTACTCTCATACAGAGAAAAACCAAATGTTTGCAGCATCAAAATCCTCCATGGAAAACACGAGCATTTTTATTCGATCGTACCGATAATCGAGGTGTTTTGCAAGAAAGAGGAGGGGCGAAAGGAATATTTTATCGAAAATTATCGGGTTTTTTCGACATAATTCGACGAAATTCTTGTAGGTCCTTAGGCAGTAGACATACCAAGCATATATCAAATAGAGACCCTATGTGTAAATGATCAGCCGAAAATTCGGCACTTGTTGCAAGTAGGTCGATAGCCTTATTGAGCAATTTCTTTTGAACGTGAAGGTTTTTTTGTCGAAGGAAAAAATTTGGCAAAGATTACGTATCGCGTAATAATTAAAAATAGTCGGAATTGGGGGTTTGATTTTCCGATGCATCACAAATAGATAGAAAAAGAGGGTGAACCGCAGTGAAGAAAAGCAAAAAGCTCTTATCCGTTTTATTTTCCTCCTCACTCGTGCTCAGTACTTTCGTGGCTGCACCTGCAACGGGTTTGGCCAAACCAAAAGAGGACAAGCATGATCTGCATGTAGATTTGTCCACTGTTAACCTGGATCGACTGATTAAAGGGTTAATGGAGCAAGGAATTATTGATGAAGACGCCGATCAGGAAGAGATTGACGAGGCGTTGCTCGAGTACTTCGAAGACAAAAAAGTACCGCACGGCATTGATGAGTCGTCTTCTTACGGTAAGGAAGCGAGCAGAGGACAGCAGGCAGCATTGGCTGATGCTGTGCAGAAAATAGCTGAGATGGAAGACGGCGATGAAGTGCGTGCTTCCAAGCGTCTACATACAGATAACATCGTTGTCGCTCTTGTCGAGTACCCTGACCGGGAGCATAATCAGCTACCCAAAGTGAGTGATTCGCTTTGGACGGAAGACTTCAACGAAAAGCATTACAAAGAAATGCTGTTTGATCAGGAGGGGTACAAAACTCCTGAAGGAATCGGCATGACAACAATGGCGAAATACTTCTATCTGCAATCGGGAAGAACGTGGACCGTTGATGGTGTGGTAACGCCATGGCAAATGGCAGAGAATGGCTACAAGTATTATGGAGGGAACTCCAAGGCTGGTGACGATTCCAATCCGCGCGATCTGGTAATCGAGACCTTGGCGGCGGTTGGGGAATCCATTGCTGGGAAAGAGGAATTGTACGATCAGCGCGATCCGTATGATATCGATGGTGATGGAGACCTAATGGAGCCGGATGGCAATCTGGACAACCTCATGCTCGTTCATGCGGGGATCGGAGAAGAGACAGGGGAAGATCCAGATGCGATCTGGTCTCACCGTTGGACTTTGAAGAAACCTGTGGAAATTCCTGGAACAAGCCTCAAGGCATTTGATTACATGATCCAGCCTGAAGATGGCGCCCCAGGTGTATTCACTCACGAATACGGACACAATCTCGGTTTGCCAGACTTGTATGACACGACAAGAGCCGGAAAAGATTCGCCAGTAGGCGCTTGGTCCCTCATGTCGTCCGGTAGCCATACAGGTAAGGTCTTCCAAACAGAACCTACAGGCCTTGATCCTTGGTCCAAAATGGTTCTACAACAAATGTTTGGCGGCAACTGGATTGCTCCGACTGTTCTGGACTACAAAGATGTAGAAAAACGCAAGAAAACGGTTCAGCTCATTGATGCGAGCAGCATTGAGAAAAACGGAAAAGTCGTCAAGCTGAATATGCCGAAAGTTGAAAAGAAACCGCCGGTTGAGCCAAAAGATGGTGGCTACGCATACTTCTCGGATGAAGGAAACAAATTGAACACCAAAATGACTTCCGATGTGATCGATTTGACTGGGGTCAGCTCCGCCACGATGAAATTCGACTCATGGAGAAACATTGAGGAAGGCTATGATTACCTCTCCGTAAATGTAATCGATGCGGATACAGGTGAGAAAAAAGAAGTGCAGAAATTCGATGATGTAACAAAAGGCTGGGACAAAGAAGAAATTAGCCTGAATGAGTTTGTCGGCAAAAAAGTGCAAGTCGAGTTTAACTATGTGACGGACGTCGCTTACGTGTTGGACGGCTTCTATCTCGATAACTTTGAAGTAGAGGCAGATGGGCAAGTTATCTTCGCGGATGATGCAGAGGGTGAGAAGAAGTTCAAGTTGGATGGCTTCATCCACTTCGATGGAAAAGGCAAAATGTACGATTCGTACTATTTGGTTGAGCTTCGCTCTCACGAAGGAATTGACGCTGGACTGAAGTACTTCCGCCGAAATGACTCCTTCTTCACGTATGATCCAGGTATGGTGATCTGGTACTTTGATGGTCGCTACGAAAGAACACGTGATAACAATACGAGCCAGCATCCAGGCTACGGCTTGCTCGGTGTAGTAGATGCCCATCAGGAAGTACGTTACTGGAACAATGATGAGGGTAACAAAAGCGCAATCGCAGACTCCCGCTATCAGGTGAACGATGCTGCGTTTAGCCCGAACAACACATCCGGTATGGATCTGGATTACATCTATGGAACGATGAAATACGATCCGTTGAAAGGCGTTAAGGAGTTTGACGACAGTGATGACTACTCGATGCCAGAAGTACCGGAAGTCGGTAAAATCCTGCCGCAAATCGGTTTGCAAATCAAACTGAAAAGAGCTTCCAAGAAGTTCACGGATGCTACGGTTGAGTTCTCCATTGACAAACATTAATGAATAAGTCAAAAGACGCCACACAGCGCCAAGCTGATGTTTGGCGTCTTTTTCGTTTCTCTGATTACTGGTCTAAGCTCGGCTGCATAGAAATAGGCTATAACAATGAACGACAAGCTGCCCGAACTGATTGCGCGTAAGAAAGGCAACCTTTTGTACAGGCATAGGAATCGCGCCCGGCAGCAAGGGGGGATCAATCATGCTGCATATTGTCGCTTGCATTAAGCAGGTGCCGGACACCAAAATCATCAAGATGAATCCGAAGACGAATACGATGGATCGCGCCAGTGCACCAGCTATTCTTAACCCGTATGATGCACATGCGGTAGAAGAAGCCGTTCGGTTGAAAAATCGATATGGGGGTGTGGTCTCCGTCGTCACCATGGGACCGCCGCCAGCGGTGAAGGCCATTCGGAAGTGCATCGAGATCGGAGCAGACGCAGGCTATCTGGTAACGGATCGTGCATTTGCTGGAGCAGACACATTGGCAACCAGCTATGCGATTACCAAAGCCATTGAGAAGATTGCAGAAAGCCAGCCAGTCGACCTCGTCATTTGCGGAAAGATGACCATCGACGGTGATACGGGACAAGTCGGACCAGGAGTCGCCAGACGGTTGGATATTCCGCCGCTTACGTGTGTGAAAAAAGTAGTAGAGATAAACAAAGAACAAGGTTACGCCATCGTGCATCGAAAGCTGGAGGATGGTTATGAAGTCATCCAGTCGACCTTGCCTTGTTTGTTTTCTGTGGAGAAGGAGATTAATGAGGTACCGTATTCTCCGCTGCCCAACATGCTTCGAGCTGCTAGGTATAATCCTGTTGTTTGGTCCGTCGATGACTTGGGGGATATCGATCGGACGCAGTTAGGTCTGAAGGGCTCTCCTACCATCGTTGCAAAAGTTTGGCCCCCAGAGAAGCCAAAGGGTGGCGAAATGCTCGAAGGAAGCGTCAGCGAGCAAATCGCACGCTTGATGGAAGTTTTGCACGATAAACAGCGATTGTTTCGGGTGAAGGAGGAGCAGATATGAATCTGGATGATTTTCGTGGCATCTGGGTGTTTTTAGAGGTGAGTGACGGCCGTATCGCCCCAGTATCACTCGAGCTGTTGGGGGCGGGAAGACAAATGGCTGACAAGCGAGACGTGCCGCTTGCTGGCTTGTTAATCGGAGATGGAGTTAAGGAGTTGGCCCACACGGCGTTTCCCTTCGGTGCGGATCAAGTGTATGTATACGATCAGAAGATTTTTCATGAGTACCGTACAGAGTCCTACATGCGAGCTGTCATCGAATGTGTCCAAAAGCACAAGCCGGAAATTATCTTGTATGGGGCGACGTCCACGGGAAAAGATTTGGCTAGCGCTGTTGCGACGGATTTGGAGACAGGGCTGACCGCCGATACGACCATGCTCGATGTGAACGCGGAGACAGGATTGTTGGAGGCGAGCCGTCCAGCGTTTGGTGGTAACATCATGGCGACGATTTTGTGCAAAAAACATCGACCGCAAATGGCGACCGTTCGCCCAAAAGTCATGAAAGCGCTTGAGCCAGACGAGTCACGTACAGGAGAGATCATCGAGGAAACCATGGAGCTGCGAGAAGAAGACATTCGCACAAAAGTACTGAAAATCGTCCGGGAGACGAAGGAAAAGGTGCGGTTGGATGAGGCAGATGTGATCATCGCTGGCGGTAAGGGACTCGGAAGCAAGGAAGGCTTTGCGCTTATTCATCGCTTCGCAGAACGAATCGGGGCAACCGTCGGGGCCAGCAGAGATGCGGTGGAAGCTGGCTGGATCGGTCATGAACATCAGGTCGGACAGACGGGAGTGACGGTCACGCCAAAAATCTATTTTGCCATCGGCATATCAGGAGCTATCCAGCATTTGGTCGGCATGCGTAACTCAGGATTGATCATTGCCATCAATAAAGACCCGAATGCACTCATCTTCCAGGCTTGTCACTACGGTATTGTCGGTGATGCTTTTGAAATTGTGCCATTGCTCATGGAAGCATTCCAAAAGGAGCCGGACAAGGAGGTAACGTATGGCTGAGAAATTTGATGTAATCATTGTCGGAGCAGGCCCGGCTGGAACAGCTTGTGCTTATACGCTTGCCAAAGCGGGTGTAAATGTACTGTTGATGGAGCGCGGGGAATATCCGGGTTCCAAAAACGTCATGGGAGGTGTTTTGTATCGCAAAACGATGGAAGACATCATCCCCGAATTTTACAAGGAGGCACCTGTTGAGAGACCGATCGTCGAACAGCGATTCATGATGCTCGATAGGGAATCAGCCATCAATTTCAGTTATAAAGGCATGGAGTGGGCCCAGGAACCTTATAACAATTTCACGGTGCTGCGGGCGAAATTTGACCAATGGTTTGCAGACAAAGCTGTGCAGCAGGGAGCACTTTTACTTAATGAGACCGTGGCTTTGCAGTGCATTGTTGAAAATGGCAAAGTAGTCGGTGTGAAAACAGATCGACCGGATGGGGATTTATACGCAGATGTTGTCGTTCTGGCAGACGGCGTGAACTCCTTGCTGGCGAAATCGTTAGGGTTTCATAAAGAGTTTCGTCCAGATGAAGTAGCGCTCGCTGTCATGGAAGTACTGAAACTGGATCGTAAAATAATCGAGGATCGCTTTAACCTAGAGGGCGATCACGGTTGTACGATTGAAATTTTCGGAGATTCGACCAAAGGGATTTTGGGGACGGCTTGGTTGTATACGAATAAGGACAGCTTGAACATTGGGGTAGGGACGATGCTGTCGGGTCTGATCAAAAACAAGATTAAGCCGTATGAGTTGTTGGACTATGTAAAGAATCATCCCATGATTCGGCCGTATATCCAAGGGTGTGAGCAGCAGGAATACTTGGCGCACCTGATTCCCGAGGGAGGCTATCGTTCCATTCCCAAAATTGTCGGCAATGGTGTCCTTGTCGTAGGAGATGCTGCCCAGCTCGTCAATGCGATCCATCGAGAGGGATCGAATATGGCGATGGCATCTGGTGTCATGGCGGCGGAAACGATCCTGGCGGCAAAAGAGGCGGGGGACTATTCCGAAAAAATGCTCGACGGATACCGAATCAACCTGTTGAATAGCTTTGTCGGTCAAGATTTGAAAAAATACAAGGACGCAACGCATCACTTTGAAAAATTCCCGCAGTATTTTGAACAGTATATTCCAATGATGAACAAAGCGGCGAGTCAGATGTTCACGGTTGATGGCAGCTCGAAATGGAGCAAGCAGAAGAAAATCTGGAGCGACCTCGGCTCTGCGAAGGACAAATGGAAAATGGCGCGTGACTTGATGAATGCGTGGAGGGTGATGAAGTGATGCAGGATATACCGAAGGGCCAGTCAATCGAGGAGAAACAGTATCTCGTGCGTTTCAAAGCGGATACGGAGTCACATCTGCATGTGCTCTCTGCTGATGTTTGTGCGACGCAATGCCCTGATAAGCTCTGTACCATCTTTTGTCCTGCGGAAGTATACAAATGGGAAGAAGTGCGGATGCACGTCGGTTACGAAGGATGTCACGAATGTGGGAGCTGCCGTATTGGTTGCCCGTATGAAAATATCAAGTGGGTGTATCCGAAGGGTGGACACGGAATCATCTTCAGACTCGGGTAATGGGCGGCGATAAGCGGTGATACAAGTAGGCGATCTGGTCATATATGTAAAGGATGGGGCAAAGGGAGTCGTCATTCATATGGAGGAGGACCGCTTCCAGATAATGTGGGAAGATGATTTTGTCAGCTGGGAGAAAAGGGAATGGCTGTTGCCCAGTTCATTGGAACAAAGCGATCTTCCAAAACAGAAAGAACAGCAGGAGTAGATTCCCGCTGTTCTTTTGTTTTGAGGAATTTGATCACTAGTTACGGACTGTATAAGGATACATCCGAGCAAAAGACCCCTCAATTCGAAAACAGCCGAGAACTGGTTGTGGAGAAGCGAGTGAAACGATGAGATACGCGACCTCCGGGTAGCGACAGTAAGCAATATCTTCAGGTGACGGAATGGGAGGTGCAGTAGGGTGGGAGTGGTAGATCCCGACCAAATGCTCCCCGCGCAACGCCATTTCGTGGAAAACATGTTGAATCTGCTTGGGGTCCATAGCGAAGGCGACCGGGCTTTTCAACGTATTTTCCATTCGCCAAACCTTCTGTGCACTTCCATTTCTACCGGAGAGCAATCCACACGTTTCATTTGGTCGTTTCTCCAGGGAATCTCGGATGATCTCATCCCAGACGGTACGGGTCATGGAAAAGGGGGGTTCTGAAAGATTAGCCCTGCCAACGCCTGCCGCAGCAGCCTCCGCTTGTTCTAGTCTGGACGGACGGTTGGACTCTATGAACCGGACCGGATTTTGGCAATGGCGATCGCGGCATTTTCGATGGGCGCTGGGCAGGTTGGACTTGATGTTGTTGACGTTGATGATACAGTGCACGCATTTGTTCAGGGGTCATGGTTTTTCCTCCCTTTCTGGACTGTATTATGTTGTATTCAGGTTAGATTCACATGGTAACGGCTCTTGCACATTTTCACTTTTTCAACGAAACGGGTTGAATTCGTTGGCATTTTTGGGATAGGGCATCTGCATTTTTACTGGTGTGGAAGATGAAGATAACTGTTGAGTGGAGGGATCAGAGCTTGGCATGAATTGGGTGTTTGGGTGGAATTGGGCGCTTGGTTGAAATTGCGTGTTTGGCTGAAATTGGACATTTTGCTGGAGTTGACTGAAGGCTTTATTGGATCGAGCTTCTTTTTGCGTGAATTCCTTGATGATTTGCTTGTATTTTTCTTCGTTGTTTTGGTGTTCTTTCACCATGTTTTTAAGTCCGGTTATCGTCTTTTTCAATACTTGCTCCTGGGATGTAAGCTGCTCAATGGTTTTTTCCTTTTCTGTTAACAGAGAGTCATATTTTTGGGTTGTTTTCTCCAGTACTTCGTTCCATTTATTTTTTTGAAGAGAGACGTTCGAGAGCTTTTCATCGGTTTCCTTGGCTTGTTGCTGAAAAGCTTTGATACGATCCTGTGCATCGGTTAATTGCTGTTGAGCTTCTTTTAACTCCGACTGGAGACTCTTAACAGTGTTTTGTGTTTGTTGGATTTCTTCGTCGCGTTGTTGGATGCTTTGCTGCCATTCTTGCTCATGCAGGGAATGCGATTCGGCCAGCTTTTTATAATCAGCGACGAGTTGATTTTTCGTTAACCGGGCTGCTTCCAGCTCAAGCAGAGCTTCCGTTAATTGCTGAGAAGTCTCTTCGTGCTTTATTGTCCAACTTTGCTCGAGATCTATTGCTTTTTGCAACATCTCACGGCGAGTGGCTTCTAGCTCTTGTTCTTTCGTGCGTAAATCTTGTTTTTGCGCTTCGAGTTCTTGTTCTCGGGTGTAAATGTCTTGATTCTGCACTTGTAGCTCCTGCTCCCGGGTTTGCAGCCCTTGCCTTTGAGCTTGGATTTCTTGCTCCAAAGAGAGTAGTGCCTGTTCCAGTGTGTTTAGTTCTTGCTCTCGAGTAAGCAGCTCCTGTTCACGAGTGTGTAGGGTATTCGCTTGAGCGTGCAACTCCTGCTCTTGGTTGTGCAGTTCTTGATCTCGGGCGTTCAGCTCTTGTTTCATCGTGAGTAGCTCTTGCTCGTGGGAGTGGATTTCCTGCTCATGAGAGAGAAGCTCCTCCCCGCGAAGCTGCAGCTCTTGTTCTCGTGATTGAAGTCCTTGTTCTTGAACCTGTAGTTCTTGGCTCTGCGTTAAAAGTGCTTGCTCCTGGAAGAGGTTGGCTTGTTCCCAATCCCGAAGCCCCTGTTCATGGCTCTTCAGCTCTTGTTCTTGAATCTGCAAGGCCTGTGCATGAGCTTGTAGTTTTTTTTCTTGGGCCTGGAGCTCTTGTTCAACATCGTTTAGTTCTTCTTCACGTGCTTCAAGGTCTCGCGTCCGCTCGAGAATTTCTTGATCTCGGGCCTGAAGCTCTTGTTTGAAAGCGAGCAGCTCTTGTTCTTTTGTCTGGAGGTTATGATTCTGAGAGTGAAGTTCTTGCCCGCGCGTTTGTAGCTCTTGCTCAAGGGTGTATAGGTCTTGCTCTCGAGCTTGAAGGTATTGCGTCTGGGTGAGAAGTTCTTGTTCTTTTGTTTGTAGGTGATCTGCTTGCGTTTGCAACTGTTGCCCTTGTACTTGGAGCTCTTGCTCAAAATTGAGAAGATCCTGTTCCCGTGAGTTGAGGTCTTGCGTCTGGGAATGCAGCTCTAGCTCTTTGGATTGGAGCTGTTGTTCTTGCGTCTGCAGGTTATGCTTTAGGGATTGAAGTTCTTGGTTGTGCGTCTGAAGTTCTTGCTCGAGCTCGAGAAGTTTTTGTTCTCGTGCATGGAGGTCCTGCGTTTGGGAATGCAGCTCAAGTTCTTTGGACTGGAGCTGTTGTTCTTTCGTTTGCAGGTTTTGAGCTAGGGATTGAAGTTCTTGTTCCCGTGAGTTGAGGTCTTGCGTCTGGGAATGCAGCTCAAGCTCTTTGGACTGGAGCTGTTGTTCTTGCGTTTTCAGGTTTTGAACCAAGGATTGGAGGTCTTGGTTTTGCGTCTGAAGCTCTTGTTCGAGCTCGAGAAGTTCCTGCTCCCGTGAGTTGAGGTCTTGTGTTTGGGAATGCAGCTCAAGTTCTTTGGACTGGAGCTGTTGTTCTTTCGTTTGCAGATTTTGAGCTAGGGATTGAAGCTCTTGTTCACGTGAGTTGAGGTCTTGCGTTTGGGAATGCAGCTCAAGCTCTTTAGACTGGAGCTGTTGTTCTTTCGTCTCAAGGTTGTGTTTTAGGGATTGAAGTTCTTGGCCTTTTGTCTGAAGCACTTGTTCGATATCGAGAAGTTCCTGCTCCCGTCGGTTGAGGTCTTGCGCTTGGGATTGCAACTCAAGCTCTTCGGACTGAAGCTGTTGTTCTTTCGTCTCAAGGTTATTTTTTAGGGATTGAAGTTCTTGGCCTTGTGTTTGAAGCTCTTGTTCGAGCTCGAGAAGTTCTTGTTCCCGTGAGTTGAGGTCTTGCGTTTGAGAATGAAGCTCAAGCTCTTTGGACTGGAGCTGTTGTTCTTTCGTTTGCAGGTTTTGAGCTAGGGATTGAAGTTCTTGGCTTTGTGTTTGAAGCACTTGTTCGATATCGAGAAGGTCCTGCTGCCGTGAGTTGAGGTCTTGTGTTTGGGAATGCAGCTCAAGCTCTTGGGACTGGAGCTGTTGTTCTTTCGTCTCAAGGTTATGTTTTAGGGATTGAAGTTCTTGGCCTTGTGTCTGAAGCACTTGTTCGATATCGAGAAGTTCCTGCTCTCGTGAGTTGAGGTCTTGCGTTTGGGAATGCAGCTCAAACTCTTTGGACTGAAGCTGTTGCTCTTGCGTCTGCAGGTTATGCTTTAGGGATTGAAGTTCTTGGCCTTGTGTCTGAAGCACTTGTTCGATATCAAGAAGTTCCTGCTCTCGTGAGTTAAGGTCTTGTGTTTGGGAATGCAGCACTAGCTCTTGGGACTGGAGCTGTTGTTCTTTCGTCTCAAGGTTATGCTTTAAGGATTGAAGTTCTTGGTCTTGTGTCTGAAGCTCTTGTTTGAGAACGTGAAGTTCCTGCTCCCGTGAGTTGAGGTCTTGTGCCTGAGCGTGCATTTCTAGTCCTTGCGCTTGTAACGCTTGTTCAAGACTGAGAAGTTCCTGCTGTCGTGCTTGAAGCTCTTGTGTCTGAGAAA
>NZ_JABSUV010000050.1:0-43019 GCF_013284275.1 Brevibacillus sp. HB2.2 | reverse complement strand
CGATCTTCAAGCGCCGAAGATTGAGATGGTCGGGCTGACGAAAGCGCCTGTGGTTGTGGAGGATTTGCCGCAGGAGGAGGAAGAAGAGGAAGTCGTCGAAGAGGAGCAGGAGGAAGAGGATTCTGGATGGGGCTTCCTCGATAGCTTACAGCTTGGACTCGATATAGTGGGGATGATCCCTGTCATCGGGGAAGTAGCAGACGTTGTCAATGCGGGGATATCTGTCGCGCGTGGCGATTATGCGGGTGCCGCTATGTCCCTTGCAGCCGCGATTCCAGGTGCGTGTACGGCAGTGACTGCGGCAAAGCTGACGACGAAAGCAGTGAAGGCAACAAAAGCGATGACCAAGGCAACGAAAGCGGTCAAGGCAGCAGACAAAGCACTGGGTGTATCGAAAGCGGTAAAGGCGACGGCCAATGCAGCAAGCGTAGTGAAAGGCAAGGTCGTCACTGCTGCGCGGAACATACAGGAGAGTATGGACAAGCTTGCCGCTGTGCAGAAGCTGAAGAAGAGCATGGTCGGCAAGTTCATGCAGAAGCCTGTTGTGAAGGAAGTGCTCAAGGAAGCCGGATCTGAGGCGTTGGATTATGCGACGGATGGTGTTTTCTCAACCGTAGCGGGAATGGCCGGGGGTCGGAAAAGAATCAAAGGGAAGCACAAGAAACCAGGCAAGGTAAGAAAGATGAACGTCAAAAAAGTAAAACCGAAAAGCTGCATCAAAGACCCGGTCCATGGCGGTACTGGAGCGCAGTTTATCGTTCATCCTGCCCTCAAGCTGTATGGAGCCGAGACGTGGACATTTGAGCTGCATTACAACTCCTTGCTTTTGCAAGAGGGAGCACTGGGCAAAGCATGGACACACAACTACGAAATGCGCTTGGAATTCCTGGATGAGACACGCGAAGAAATTACGGTTTGGTGGAATGCTGGCCGCGCCAATACCTTTACTCGTGTTCAGGACGGTTTATATCGGTCCAGCGATGCGGACGTCTTTTTTGACGAACTGAGGGAAAGACAAGACGGCTATACGCTGTGGGTCAAGGAAACGAGAGAGACGTACGATTTTGCCAGAAATGGACAAGCACTTCGCCATACGGTGGCTGCCGGGATGTCGCTGCTCTTTAGCTATGATCAGCATGGCAGGCTGAATCGATTGACAGAAGAGCGGAGTCGTCGAGCGTTTTCACTGGAGTATGGGACGGATGGCTTGGTGTTAGCATTGTCCGATGGGACTCGTTCCCTTCGCTTTTCGTATGATGCCGACCGCAGGATGACACGCTACACCAATCCCAATGGTGTTGTCACTGACTTGTCCTATACAGGAGATGACCAACTGGAATCTCTGGTATCCGATGGCGTCATCGTCTATACGAATACGTTTGACGAGGAAGGACGCATCATCTGCCAAACAGACGCGGCAGGCATCCCAGGTTATATTCACTATGATACCGAGAGCCGCCCGGGCATGATGGTCACGACCTTCACAGACGGCAATGGGCATGTCGAGGTCATGGTTCATGACGACAATGGCCAGTTGCTGGAGAAGACTGAGAAGGATGGAACGGTCACCAAATACTCCTATAATGAGTGGGGACAAACGACATCTGAAACAAACGGAGCGGGCGAAACAACCACTTACACGTATGACCATCGCGGGAATCTGGTAAAAGAGACAGATCCTCTTGGCCATACAACGACCTATACGTACAACGAAAATGACCTACTGATAGCAGAAGAAGACGCGGAAGGCAGAGTCACGACTTACGCCTATGATGAGCACGATCGGCTGGTTAGCATTACAAGACCAGACGGCTGCATCTCTTCCATCGGGTATAACGAGCACGGGCAAAGAAGCACTTATATTGATTTTACAGGAGCAAAAACTACTTATCATTACGATGGACAGGGAATGCTCGTTTCCGCTCAAGACCCAGAAGGGCGTATCTTCCGTGTTGGCTTCGACCCTACAGGTAGGATGACAACCTTTACAGATGCTTTTGGAGGTTCGCTAAGTCAGGTATTCGATGCCAATGATAATCTTGTTGGTGTCATAGATCCTCTCGGAAGGATGCATTCCTTCACCTACGATACACAGGATTGTCGGGTAGGGGAGACTACGCCTACCGGAGTATCGACGAAGATCGGATATACGATTACAGAAAAAGTAGAATCTATCACGAACGTCTTTGGTGAAGTCACTCATTATGAGTATGACAAGGAATGGCAGATAGTTGGGGTGGTAGACCCAACCGGGGCGAAGACCAGTCTCGAACGCGATGCCATGGGCAGAGTGACATCAGTCACCGACCCTTTGGGGAACACCCAGCGCTATGAATACGATGCTGCCGGGCGCTTAACGGCTGTCTATGATGCAACCGGACAGAAGGTGAGCGGGCTCACCTATGATGGCGCAGGAAACATTCTTGCCCATATAGACGGACTCGGCCGATCAACCCAATACCAATTCAACAAGCTCCATCAAGTTATTGCCACAACGAATGCGGCTGGACAGAAAACCAAGTTCTCCTACGATGCAGCCGCACGACTGACAGAGGTATTGGAAAACGAAGCAGCCGTCTACAAGCAGCAATACGACGGAGAAGGCCGCCTAACTAGCTATACGGATGCCAATGGCAATGCCACCACGCTCTCCTACGATGCCAGTGGTTTGCTTTTAGCTGAGCGGAATGCTACTGGAGAAGGAACGACCTACCGCTATGACAAGCGCGGATGGCTGACCAGCAAGACCAATGCACGCGGTCAGGAAACGCACTATCGCTACGATGCAGCCGGACAGCTCATTGAGCAGCAGGACGAAGCGGGGACTGTTCGCAGGACTTTCGACGCCGAGGGTCGCGTGGTAAGTGTCAAAGAAGATGGAAAAGACACCAAGCGCCGTACCTACGATCTTTTGGGACGAATCGTCTCCAGCACCGATCAGTATGGGAATACGCTACAGTACACCTACGATGCGGGAGGCAGACTGGCAACGCTCGTCTATCCAGATGGCAAGAAGGTTCACTATTCCTACGATCTCGCAGGTCAATTGACCACGATCACAGACTGGGCAGGTCGTGTTACAAGGTACACGTACGATGAAAATTACCGCCTCATCCGTACAGAGCGACCGAACGGTACGGTAGAGCAACGTCACTATGACGCAGCCGGACAGCTTTTGCGTCTTTGGGATCAAAATGCGCAAGGCGTCATGCTCCAGCAATATCGGTTTGTGTACAACGAGCTCGGGCAGATCATCCAAGAGGAAGAAAAGCAGTACACCTATGATGCTCTGCGGCGCCTGACGAGCGGAGCTATGGCAGGACGTAAGATTCTCTATACCTATGACCAGGGCGGGAATATTACCGCGATTGGGGATTCAGGTTCGAGTCTTGCTACGGCGATGACGTACGCCAAGGACAATCGGTTGGATACGGTAGATGGTCAACAAGTTCAGTATGACGAGGACGGCAACCTTCTGTTGCTCCCGGGCAAGCAACAGCCAGAAACGTATGCGTACGATGCCCTCAATCGTCTCGTTCGCGCTGGACAAGCCCGCTACACTTATGATGCCGAATACGTGCGCACCTCCATGACATGGAATGGTAAGACGACACGTTATGTGGTCGATCAAAACGCTGACCTCACTCAAGTTCTTATGGAACTGGAGGAAAATGGAGCAGCCAAAGCGTATTATGTATATGGACTGGGGCTCATTGGCCGTGAGGATGCGCAAGGCGACTATTTGTCCTATCACGCGGATACGCGAGGAAGCACGACCCTGTTGACCGATGAGCATGGTCGAGTCACAGACCGTTATACCTACGGATTGTATGGTGAGCTGGAAGCACATGAGGGCAGGACAAAACAGCCGTTTTGCTATAACGGCCGAGATGGAGTCATGACTGATCCGAATGGGTTGTACTACATGCGGGCGCGGTATTACCATCCGGGATTGAAGCGGTTCCTGAACCGAGATGTGCTCCAAGGGGATATGACGGACGGGCAGACGTTTAACCGTTTTGCTTATGTGAATGGGGATCCGATTGGGTTCATTGATCCGTTGGGGTTGATGAAGTGTTCGAATCTCCCGAATATTTCACAAAGGCATGACGAAATTGCGCATGGCGGATACTACGGAAGAAAGCAACAAAGAATCAATGATTATAAGAATAAGACTGGAAAATGGGCACCTCGTAAATCTGATGATGACGTAATTGAGGTTAACCCTAAAGATGTAAATTTTGCACAAGAATCAATAAACAAGTCATTTGACACCCCGAACGGTAAGGTCCCAATTACCAAAGTTGTAAAACAAGGGCCAGATCAGGTGAAAAATTTCCCACCAATTAGTGTAGTAAATGTTAAAGGTCAACTTGTCGCTAGAGATGGTAATAGCCGTTTGTATGTTGCAGTAAAAACTAAAGCAGAGAAGATCAAAGTGAGAATTGAAAAAGATATTGAAAGTTTTAGAGATTTAACAAAGAGATTAAGAAATAACGACCTTCCTAATGAAGGAACTAAGGAACCACCAACACCAAGGTAGGTGATTATTATGTTTTATATTAAAATTGACATCCATCAATTAGAAAGTGATTTAAAAAATATAACTTGTTGGAAAGATTGGGATAGGATTAAGAAAGATATTTTTCATACTGATGAATGGCCTGAAACATCTATTGAAAGATTAGAAGAGGATTTGGAAAGACCAGTTGAAATAATAGAAGGGTGTGAGTGGGATTCGACTACCAATTCGTATGATGTTTCCCCCGAAATTATGCATTTATATGAAAAAACCAGACAAAAAGTATTTGCTATACTGGAACCAGAAGCGGATGAGGAAAATAAACAACACCCGGAATTATACGGAAAAAGGTGTATATATTGCAGGATTTGGACAAGAGATTTTTCGAAACAAAAATGCCCGAAATGTAGTAATGAGTTACTAAAATTTCCACTTAATGAATGGGATTAGGATTAGCTTTTTTTGCCTAAAATGAAGGTTGTTCTATTGTTTTGAGTGAAATATCCAGAACCTTGATTGGCTGCTTGCCTTTCAAGGTTTCATTTTTTGAACGGCTGTTGACGAAAGAATTAACCATCTAACTAATAAAAAATTATTTGTCTTATTACACGGATACGAGCGGCAGGATATTTTTAATGATCATATTACTAGTTTTGAGAGGATAGAAAAATGAATCAAGAACTAAGAATTTTAATCAAAAAACTTATTGGCGGTGAAATAACAGATTTAGAATTTTTGGATTTGTTCAAGGGAAATATAGAAATAACGAGCTACTTTGACAAACTATTAGAAGCTACTTGTAGAGAAAAAAATAAAGATGACCTAGGATTACTATTTTATATAGGATTTACATTTGATTTATTTGATGAAAGACATTTGGAAATGTTGAACCAGTTACTTACTGAAGCTTGGCATAAGGCACATGAGGATATTGCTGGCTTGCTTCAATATTTTCAATCAAATTCATCAGTAGAAAGTCTTTATAAAGCAGCAATAACAAAATTTGAGTATCTTCATTACACAAATGCCCTTGCCGTAAAATGCATCTGGGCTCTAGGTGATATAAATACGCCAGAGTCTAAAGTGAAATTAGAACTCTTAAGTAAATCAAAGGAAAAAGAAATTAAAAAGAATGCTTTACACCAATTAAAAAGAATCTCTATAAAAAGGTAGGATAAAATAATTTACCAAATTCGAAAAAGCGACAGGTGATTTAGTTACAATAAAAATTCCATCACCTACTAAACGATCAAGAGATTACAGGGGAGCAAATACAGCAGCGAAATTGAATAAGGATTCGGATCCACCAGTACCGACGCCTGATAAAGCACCTAAAGGTTATATATGGCATCATCATGAAGTTGGAACAATAATGATTCTTGTTGAAAAAGTATTCATAGGGAGTTTCCTCATAGAAGATTAGGTGGGAGTATTGGGAGTACAGGTAAAAGATGTTCCGAAAGGTGAGGAATATGATCGAATTATTAATCGGAAAAATAGATAAAATTAGTGAAATATTAAGTGACGACCCATTTAGTCTGACCTTTATGGACATTACTAAAAATACTAATGAAGAACAATTCACAAATTCCGAGAATAGTCATTTAAAAGATTATTACTTGATTACAAATCGATATGAAAGATTAATTGGAGGAGTTATCAATATTTTTGGTCAACGGAAAGTTGCCGAAAATCAGTTTTATGTAGAGGAAATGCAAAGGTTTGATGGTGACTGGATTTGTATAGGAAAAATTGAAATGTACCCCCTGTTTATTAATAAGGAAAATGGTCAAGTAACGTGTTTATTTGGAGATCCATTAGATCAAAATTATGTTTTAGAGTCGTATGGAGACTTCAATAACTTCTTACTTAACTATTTTCTAGGGGAACAATATGGAGATATTGGATTGAAGCTTGTTGAATCTGGAGGGAGTATAAATACCGTTGGTTCAAAAGAGGATGAATGGTATAAAATGTTAGAAGAGAATGGTTTGTTAACGCAGTAAGAGCCTTTCAATACAACTCAAAAATTATTTTCATTTGATGAACTTACAAAGGCTTATCCATCTTAAAAGATGAGGATGGATAAGCCTTTTTCTACATGGGAGGAATATTTTATATGAATAACCTACCTATATTTAAGTATCAACCAAAAGCGTACGATGTTGGAGTCTTCAAAAAGGTACCTGCACAAAATTGCAGTATTTGTAATAAAGAAACAGATTATATTTACACGGGACCATTTTATTCAATAGACGAAGTCGACAATGTTTGTCCCTGGTGCATTTATGAAGGAACTGTTACTAAGCAATATAATGGTGTCCTACAGGCAGCAGTAGAATATAAGGATAAGTTGTTGTCTGTGACTTATGATGATGAATCGGATGAGTATTTGTATTTTATAGGATACGATGAAGTCGAACAGTTTCAAGATGATAAACTAGAGGAGTTACTTTTTCGTACCCCTGGTTACATTTCATGGCAGGAACCACAATGGCTAAGCCACTGCGATGAATTTTGTGCTTATATTGGATACGTGAATAAAAGTGAGCTATCAGCAATGAAGATAGATTTACGAGATGAAGAATTGTTTGCAATAAAGGAAAACTATGGTATTGATATTTTGGACCAAGTAAGTGAGGATTCAGGAATACATTTGTTTCAGTGTCTTACATGCGGACAACATAGAATTCACATTGATCACACATAATTTGTGAGAAATTTATTACAAGCTATGTACACCTATGAAGTAGAATAGGGGACACCTCACCGACCTAGAATGGTAAGACGACAAAACTAGTGATTATGAGAAGGGTGCTTAAGAGGATCCGTTCAATCTTGTAATAGGAGATATTGTAGAAGAACTTTCCTTTAAAACTATTGTAAGGAGACTATTCAGATAAACTTAGAAAGTCATTATATGATTGAGACCAAAAATGGAGGGAGTAATGAATGAATATCAAGGAAATTATCGACGAAATAAAAGGTTTTGATAATTGCATTATACATCCATCTCTAGGTTTACCTAAGATTGAATACCCGCACATATTACCAGATGACGTGAAAGAGTTCTATGAACTTTGCGGGGGAATTGAATTTTTTAAAGATGAAGATTTTGGTGTAGACATTGTATCTCCCAAAAAATTCGAATTAGCAAATCCCGTTATAGTAAAAGAGTTATGTGAATATGATATCTCTTCTAATTGGTTTATCATAGCCGATGATAGAAATGGAGACTATCTAACAATTGATCTTCATAAAGATAGATTAGGTAAATGTTATGACAGTCATTGGGATTGTCATGCTATTGCAGGTAGTTGTGCGATTATAGCCAAATCATTTACGGACTTACTAAATAGACTTATAAAGTCAAAAGGTGAAGGCACAACATGGTATTGGTATGAAGAGGATTTTGAGTCTCTTGGAGATGCTTATGATGGTACCGATTTAGATTAATAATGACAGTAAGTTTAGAATCGGCGTGCGACGATGACTCGTGGAAACAAGAGATTACAAAATTTTGGGACGTGTATTGCCCTTAGCTTTATCTGTAAGAAATGGTTATACCGTTTATGCAATAGATCTCGGGAGTGAATTTGGTTCAATCGTATGCGGTTATGAACCTGAATTTGAAGAAGTTGAACAAATCGCATCTTCGTTTGATCAGTTTTTAGATAAAATCATGAAGAATAGCGTAAACTTTTCATCATTTTAATCGAGCAGTATGAGGTGAGGCTATGTCATATGTAACGTTTGATTGTACACAGTTTATTTCATTTGATTCCGATAATGAAGCTGATGTCACTGCATCTTTGAAAGAGTTTGAAGTTACCAATCATTTCAAAGTGTTACCGAAAGATAAAATTTTGCCCAAGAAGATAGCGCATCTGAGACATTTTCTTCATTCAAGCGTTTTTGAAATGGTGAATCAAGAATTCATTGGAGAGTTTGACGAGTGGTTGGAAAGAGAGGAAGTACCAGTTGATATTTTAAGTTTCAGCCGCAATATTCAACTGTTCATGCAAAACAAGCATGTGCAGAATGCCACAGTAATCCTTGTTCGATACGCTCATGAACAAAAGAATGAAGACCACATATTTGTTGGGGAATTTCATAAAGAGCATATTTTGGAAGGGTTGTACCATGCTTCTTGTTTTGGAAACGCTGGAAATATCGTTGTTTTGAAAATGAAATCGAATGATTAGAGAGCTAAAACATGTATAATCTGCTCATCATAAAAGAAAAATGTCCCAGATGTGGCGTAATCGAGCGTACAGAAGCAGAATTTAAAATGGGCTATATGAATCTAGATTCCTACAACCTAGGTGATGAAATCAGATGGGCATCTGGGCAGTGTAAACCCCCTCACCAAAAAAGACCATCGGGCGGAAATGCAACAGGGGAAGGATATGTATGCTGTCCCTGTTGTGGAAAAGACTTTTGGATCATCATAAAAGTGGAACATGATGTCATTCTGCAAGTGGAAGTAGATTACACCAAGAACGGTTATATCAAATAGCTTTCTCTGAGTGACAATCCAGACCCGCCCAGGCCTTCCCTGGGCTTTTTGCGTTTTCCCCAAATCCCACACTTTCCCCTTACTTTTCACGAGGTTATCCCGAACATTCCCGGCGCCCATACGGTACGATTTGTTTGCAAGAAACAATAGGAGATAGGGAGTGTTCACACATGAAAAAAATGCTTTCCGTATCTATAATCGCAGCGTGCTTGTTGGCAACGAGTGCGGTAGGAGCTTTTGCGGCGGAGAAAGAAGGAAAAGGAACAGGGTGGAGTAGCCTGCCTGAAGTTCAAGCGCTAAAAGCATTGCAAGTGGAGCAAAAAGCTCTCCAAGATAAACGAAAAGCCCAAACCCAGACCAACAAACAAGCATGGGATATTCTTTGGGGCGACGTGACGCCAGAAGTACGTGAAACCGTGAAAAGCGCGCTGGCAGAGACAAAGCCACTCCGCGAAGAGAACAAGACGCTATCTGCTGAACTGAAAGAAGCGAAGAAAGCAAAAGATAAAGAAAAGGTGGCGAGCATCAAGGCTGAAATCGCCGCAAACCACACCGCCATCGAAGAAAAACTGGCGCAAATCCAAACAGAATTAACTCAGGTAAAAGAGAAAAGAGCGTCCTTCAAAGAGATGAACCAACAATTGAAGCCAATCCGTACAGAAAAGAAAGAGAACAAAGAGCAAGCAAAAGAACTGAAAACAAAAGAGAAGAACACAGTGAAAGAAGCAAAAGAAGTATTCAAGGCTGGTGACAAGGAGCAAGCAGCGACATCCTTGCAAGAGGCTGCTGATCTGTTGAAAGAACTGACCCAGGTACAGAGCGAAATTTTGGAGCAGAAGCAAGCAATTTCGGAGATTATTCAATAAGGAACGTCTACGAGAATAGTGACAGCCCGAATCCTGTTATTGACGAGACAGATGTTCCCCCTCACATAAGAGACAGGAAGCCCGTTGCACGCCAGCGGGCTTTTTGTCATTCCCCGATTCGTCAAACTCCTTTGAAGCATCTATACTAAAATGGAAGATAAAGACATAGGAGAGGATGAGTTTCGCATGGATATTCTAGAGAGAGCGGGTACGGTTGAGAGTAGAGAGGATATGGTTCAATTCATTTCTCATTTGATTAAGGATTATCAGCAAAATAAAAAAGAGTGGGCGAATATGTCTCTGGAAGAGTTCCTAAGTGGGATGGAATCATGGATTGAAGATTGTGATAATATGTTAGCTGATCTTGAAGGTGTAGACTGGAATTTGTTTGCTACCATTTTAATTGCAGGAAGCCGTTATGAGTAAAATAGGAACGGAATTCAAGGGTCTGCGACGATTTTAAGGGGTATTAAAGGTACAAAGCCCCTCTCCTTGCCTCAAAAACATATCATTCAGGACTAACGACCCATTCAAAAAATCCCAAATAATACCGATTGTAAGATTGTGTGTAAAATAATGGTCTTATTTGGAAGGGTGAATCCATTTCCCTAGAAGCATCGGAGGGGAGGGGGTTCATCTGGCAGGGAGGGGATACCATGAGCAATCGAACACTCACTTATGGAGATATACAAGTTTCACCCTATGAATTTACGCATTTGCAAACGATGAAAGTCGTGAAAAAGATGAACGAGCATGCTCGACTGACGCTCACAGGGATTATTTCTGAAGAGCGAAAAGATAGCTACGTGAACCAGACAAATGCCCAAACACTGATCAGCGTGGCACTGGCGGATGAATCGGGCAAGCCGAAAACATGGTTCCAGGGCATCGTTTTGCGCGTCCATGTCAAAGCGGTTCGCGGTATTTATTACTTGTCGCTGGAGGCAATTTCTCATACGTATTTGTTGGATGTCAAAACGAGAAAGCGTTCGTTTCAAAACCCGGCGATGACTTATGCGGGGCTCGTGAAAACGGTGCTGTCTGGGTACGGCAAAGCTGATTTTATTGACTCTGTTACGAACGGCAAGGCGTTGAATACGTTTGTCATGCAGTATGAAGAAACCGATTGGCAGTTTCTGAAGAGGATGGCATCGCGTTTTTATACAGGTTTGATCCCGACAACGGCTTTTGACATTCCCAAGTTTTATTTCGGTTTGCCAAAAGGTCAAGATAAAGGAAAGCTTGCGGTTAGTCATTATACGGTGCACAAGCGTGTCGGGGATTACCAGAGTGATGCGGAGAACAAGGTTCCGGGAATCGATGACCAGGACTATACCGTTTATGAAGTGCAGAGTGAACGAGTGCTGGAGGTCGGCAATGAGGTGAACTTCAAGTCCAGACCACTTGTCGTCGGAGAAGCGGTCACGGAGGTGAAGGAAGGCATTGTCACGCACACATACAAGCTTTATCCACGGCTAGGTCTGGCGCGTAAAAAGCAGTATAACCATGCCATCATCGGGGCATCCATCCAGGGCCGGGTGTTGCAAGTCCAGAAGGATAATGTGCGGGCCAAGCTGGACATGGATGATCAACAGGATCAGAGCACGGCATATTGGTTCCCTTACTCCACCATTTATGCCTCCGAGGATCAAACCGGATGGTATGTCATGCCAGAGCTGAACGACCAGATTCGGATTTATTTCCCGAGCAAAAAAGAAGAGGACGGTATCGCGATTAGCTCTGTCCTCAAGGAAATCCCAGACGACGACAAGCCAGCTCCCAAAAAGAAAGCCACACCGAAAAGCAATGCAGGTGGCGGTGGAGACCGGATGAAGGACCCTGCTGTAAAGACGTTTCGTACCAAATATGGCAAGGAAATCGTGTTGGCTCCTGACAAAATTGTGATCACGACAGGAGACATGTCGATCACGATCAGTGATACGAGTGGAATCGATATCAAGAGTAGCCAGAACGTGAATATAACAGCGGATAAGGACATGAAGCTATCAGCTTCTTCTCTGCATATTAGTGCGGATAAAATCGAGCTGAGTGGAAAAGGAAATACGATCAAGCTGGAAGACAAGATCGAGCTGAAAGGTTCGGAAATCAAGATGAACTAGAGGGGGCACTTGCATCGATGAAGAAAGAGGAAGCGCTCCAGCATCTGCATGATAACACCTTTTTACCAGCATTGGCTGAAAGCGTAGCGGCACTCGAGCGCTATTTCCAGCAAAACAAGGATCAGCTCGTCCGGGAGTTCGTGGAGTCTTTTCGGCAAATGCTCCAGCATATTGAGTTCATGCAGAGCAACCAGGAGCTACCCCCTGTCGGTTTTATTCACTTCTCATTGCTTCGGACAACCGTATTGGATGGTACGCACACATTTTTGATTGAGGGTTATACGGAGCAATGGTACTGGGAGCCAGTGGAATGCTATGCACGGTACGATGCAGCATGGGCATTGCAAGAGGCTTCCAAGCTCATTTCGCTACTGGACGAACGCCGAAAAATGTACATGGGGATCATACAAGCTACTGATGTGGAGTTTATGGTGCTAAAGGAAATGGAGCTTTTCGGTCAGTTTGTCACAGCGCTTGCCCGAGTGGCGATTCCGGAGGCCATTCAGCTGCCCGAGTACCAACAGATCAGGAAAGCGGATCGTCTGTACATACGAATGGGCGAATTCAAAGACATCAGCGAAGTGGTGTACATAGAAGAGCGAATCAAGCGGGAGGAGAAGGAGAGCAGAAGCCTGCTTGGGCAACCGAAAGGAACGTTTTGTACCCATGAAACATTCGCCCATATGGATTTGCCGCGAAGCAATGTAGACGCATTAGATTTGCGCTATTGCGATTTTAGTGGCAGTAATTTTGCAGACAGTCAGTTCCGTGCGTGTATCCTATTCGGAACAAGGTGGGTCAGTAGCAAGCTTCCACGCACTGATTTCAGCCATTCGCTTCTTTGTGATGCCGATTTTCGTTATGCTGACTTGAGCGGAGCCATCTTCTCATATGCCGAGGGACAAGGAGTCAGTGCGGACGAGCTGCATCGTGTACCGGGCTTACTCGGTGTCCAATTTTCATATGCTGATTTGCAAGGAGCGGATTTTCGCCATTCTCGTCTGTATCAAGCGAATTTTCATGGAGCGAATATGCGGAATGCCGTTTTTTTGGAGAAGGATCGTGAACGCTTTGCATTGAGCGAAGCGCAGATGCAGCAGATTGAGTGGAGAACGGAATAAAGGAGGCGGGATGACATGCGCGATTATTATTTGCTAGCAGATGACGGTCGAATGGCTCAAAAGGTCGTGCCATCGGGGCTGGGGCTGCAAAAGGAAAACACATTTGATCAACTCCCGCCGATATCCGTTCTTGAGGTCAACACGGATGGGGCCCAAGCCTACACAGATTGGTTGGAAAAGCCACTGCCGATGATTTCGGAGCGGATGAAAACCATTACTGCCAAATACAATCCGAGCATACAATGGAAGCGCGTCGATTTGATTGACAGCGAAACCAATCTGCGTAACGTTTACTGGGCCATGCAAGTACCTGCTGTAGATTGCCTTTCTATGGAGACTGCGTTTCATTTAAATGGAACGGTAAAGAGACTTGTATTAGATACCGATAAGATAAAGGCACATCATTTCTTTAAAGTTCAGGGGATCTTGGAGCCGTATATCGTGGTGAGTCTGGATGCTGCGGAAAGCTTTCTTCGCAGAAGCTTGAACGGATTTGTTTTGCAAAAAGTAGAGCAGGCACTGCGGAGGGAGCTATGACGATCTACTGGGATGAAAAGATTTTAGATGTATGGAACAGCATCCAGACACGGCGTCAACTCGCTGAAATGGAAGAACAACAGGTGCAATTGACGCTTGCGGAGTGTCTGGATGGCGTGCGAAAAGGCTATCTGGAGTATGAAGGGCGCAGGTTCGAATTCGCGGAGAATCTCCTCTTTGACGGGCAGCTTGGCATTCAGCTGCCCCGTTCGATGCAGCTCATGCCGAGGGGACGCGGGTCAAATAGCGGAGGGAATTCTCAGCACGAGCAGATTTCCTATAAAGAGGAAGAGAGCGCGGTCATGCTCGGCATGAATCATATGGCACATCCGTTGCCGATGAGCGGCGTAGAACCGTTTGTGCAGGCGATGACAGCACAAGTCAAAAAGGCGCAGGCAGGCTTGCAGGTCGTACATCATGAGCTTATCGAGCTGGATGGGTGCAGGATTGCCTGCAGCGAATTCATCATCCCGGTCGAGGACAAAACTTACTACCAAATCTTGTTCGCGACATCACTAAACGGGCGGGCACTACTCGGGAGTTTTCATTTTGAGTCTGGGGAAGTGCTCGTGTGGCAACCTTTGGCCCATGCGCTGATTCGAACGCTGCGGGTAGAGAACATTTGATCAAGACAGAACAAGGAGGTTTCCAATTGGAACAGCAGCAACATCAACAGCAATGGCAAGTGAGCGTGCCTGAAAATGAGCGGGTCATGTCGGTCAAAGAGTGGTTGATTACTTTTTTAATTATGATGGTGCCCGTGGTCAATCTCGTGATGTATTTTGTTTGGGCATTTGGCAGTGAAGGCAATTTAAATAGAAAGAACTGGGCAAAAGCGAACTTGCTGATTATGGGCGTTTGCATCGGGTTGTACTTATGCGTATTCTTTTTTGTTCTGATCTTGGCATTCATTGGAGCATCGGTTGAACAATAGCGAGAACGGTGGATTGGCAAAAAACGTGGAGGGTATGGAATGGATCACCAAACGTATATAGAAGGAAGCGTAGCGGAAAACGAAAAGGTCATGACGATGAAAGATTGGATAATCGTCTCGTTGTTCATGGTGATTCCGATCGCGAATATTGTTTTGTTATTTGTGTGGGCTTTTGGTTCAGAAGGGAATCTGAATCGTAAAAATTGGGCAAAAGCCGGTTTGTTGTTAATGGCCATTCTTATGGGGTTATATTTCGTCTTTGGTACGATAACAGCAATTATCACGTTTATTTTAATCGGCATGGAAGGGCAATAAGGACGATGCTAAGACATCGTCTTCTTTTTGCAACGATTTAGAGATCTGTTTCTTAATCTGGTATTCTGTTTATCAAAAATATTGAGACACCAGAAATTAAAAATACGCAAGTACATACAGTGAAGGATGAGGAAAAAAGCAATTCGAATCAACTGAGCAATGAATCGTTTCAATCCAAGGACTTATCTAATGAAAGATAGCGAACGCTTGTATGCTTTCGAAAATCATTTGAGAGATTTAAAGGATTTCAATGAGGGTAGATGATTGGCATCATCGCTTTTTATGGCTGAAATTACTTGAAGCTTCTACAAGGCATATTCCGACTCGAGCACCGAGAAGGATTATACCTTGTTTTTTTACGTAGACCGTTACACCAGCTTTGCTTTTTTGACGTGCTTTTTCATCAACAGATTGCCGAAATAGCAGCCGAGCAATCCGCCGACAAGCGTGAGAACACTGCCGCTGCTCCTTTTACTCCCAGCAAGAATCTTTCCTCCAAAATAGAAACCCTCATTTGTTCATCACGTATTACTACAGAGAAATCTAGCCCTAACAAAGTGAGGTGTTGTACATTGGCAATAAAGATATCGAAAGTGAGTACTTCAAGAGGAACGCTCCAATATCATTGGAGCGGAAACGGCAAACCCAATATCGTTCTCATTAACGGTGGTTCGGGACCCATAGAAGGCTGGATGAAGATACTACCGGCTCTTTCAGAGACGTCATCTGTCTTTTCCTATAATCGATTGGGTGTTTCGGGTAGTGATAAGCCGCAAGCCCCCCAAGATGGACTCACGATTGTAGAAACGTTACGGGAGGCATTAACGTTAGTAGGATTTGAACCCCCATTTTTGCTAGTCGGACATTCATTAGGGGGATTATATGCCAATTTATATGCCAGGCGTTACCCCAGTGAAGTAGCTGGCGTCGTCTTTTTAGAATCCAGCCATCCAAAAGATATCGGCCTTGAAAAATATCAAGGTAAGGTAGTCAAAACCATCAACAAAATGCTCTCCATGTTTGATTCCTTGTCTCCTCATAAACAATTCAATGAAGTTCATTTTGTCAAAAAAACAGTGGAACAAATCCATGCAATCGATTCTTTTCCCGACATCCCTGTTTATGTGATTACAGGTGGAAAAGAAAATCGTATGATGCCAGAAGAAGTACGCAAAAAACGAGTCGAGCATCAGATGGAACTACTTTCATTATCAAGCAACAGCAAGCATATCCTCGCTGAAAAAAGTGGACATTTTCCTCAGTTTACCGAGCCCGGAGTCGTCATAGATACGATCAAAGACTGTGTCGAACAAATACAACAAAAAACGTTGTAGCCCACCTGCCAAGCCGAGCTTTGCTACTCATTCGTTAGCCAGTTATTCCAAATCCTTTGTAGCAAATGTGTAACGAAGCTTTTCCCCTATTCATGTTATCCTGAAGATAGTAGCAATTCCGATCACGCAGAAAGGAAGAGGTCCATGTCAGCTGAGAAAGAGAACCGACTCTGCCAACGCTCCAAACAGATTCATAACCGCACGTTTGTCGTGACCTGCCAAGAGTTTTTGGTGAAGCAAGCAGACTTTCTGCTGGACGTATTCTCTGATGTAGAAGACGAGATGGGTCCTATCAAGAACGGTGCGAAAATTCAGGTAGGCTGGACCATTCTACTGGTTTTCGAACGGGATGGGTGTATGGAGATCGTGGCACCCGACTACGACGCGAATCCTTTTTCCGAAACAACTTCTGACCTGTCTGTGTCCTTGGTCGTGCAAATGGCGCAAAACAACTGCTTGCAAACCGTGCGAGCAGAAGGGGAAGCTGCTTTGTTCCAAGATAAAATTGTGGTGGCAAAAGGTGCATTTGAACAAGAACACGTCTATTTGCAGCGTGCAGAAGATGTTCGAAAAGGAGACTCCGGGTGGTATCTTGGGCCTGTGGAAGGCGAAGTAGACAGTGACCAGCTAGAGTCATACTACGTTTACCAACTGCTAAAGCTACGTCCGTCTCTTTTGCAAGCTATGGCTCTGCCACGAGGCTACATTGTCGTTTTCCAAGGAGATCGGATTGAAGCAGTCTTGGACGAGCACGATGTTAATGTATGGCCGACACTTCATTAGCGGCTCCGATTTAACTCCGCCGATACTTTATTCACGAGCTGATCCGCTTGCCGCGTCGTTTCGGGCAAACGGTATTTGGGTGAGAGCTTGGTGACCCACGTGCATGCAGTTGGCAAAGAGATTCCGTGTCCGATCGAGACGAAGATTGGTTTGATATTCGGTTGTGTGCGCAAGACTCCCCCGATGATCTCACCCTGATCGATCAACGGGGAATACGCACCTCTTTCGTGTGCTGGCTCTTCGTATTCACCTAGTAGTCTCGTCTTTCCACAGCCAATAGTAGGAATGTCAAACAGGACGCCCAAATGACTGGCTAGTCCGAATCTTCGCGGGTGAGCGATTCCTTGCCCATCGCAGACGACGAGCTGCGGTGTTGTTTTGAGCTCCTTGAATGCACGTACCAACGGAGGCAGCTCTCGAAAAGAGAACAAGCCAGGAATATACGGGAATTCCACGGTGTCTTGAATGACGACAGACTCGACGACTTGCAGGGAATTGGCGTCGAGGATCACGACACCAGCGACTAACAAATCAGACTCGGCATGATAGGCGACATCTACCCCGGCGATATAGCATACGTCTGTTAGTTGATCTTCTTCTTTTACTTGCTGAGCTAGCTGTCGCTGTAAGTTGATTGCCTCTTGCTCATTCATGTTCCAAGGATGCTGGATAATCGGCTCCATCTGGTTACCTCCGGATGATAGAAGATTTGTTCATTATATCCAATGGATGTGCTATGCTCCAAGTCTTAGGAACAATTCCGAGAAAATACGTTGACTTCTCGGATGAAAAGCACTATTTTGTAACCGACAGAATGATCATGTTCGAGATGGAACGAGGAGGGCCCGTCGTGAAAATCGCAGTAGTAGGAAGCATCAATATGGATCTCGTAACCCATGTACAACATTTGCCCAAAGCAGGAGAAACGATCGCAAGCCATCACTTCGAGCTGATCCCGGGTGGAAAGGGAGCGAATCAGGCAGTAGCAGCGTCTCGCCTGGGTGCGCATGTCTCCATGATTGGAATGGTAGGAGAAGATGAGAACGGCCGGGTCATGCTGGGAGGGTTAACGGATGCCTGCGTTCACATAGAGGGGATCAAATGCTCAGGTACAACAGGCATGGCTTTTATCAATGTAAGTGATGATGGGGAGAACAACATCGTGCTTGTTCCAGGAGCGAATGCGCTCGTCAGCACCGAGCATATTGCTGAAAATCTGTCTATTTTAAAGGACAGTGACGTCGTATTGCTGCAACTGGAAATCCCGATGCCTGTCGTGGAATATACAGTCAAAGAGGCAGCTCGACTCGGCAAGCTGGTCATTTTAAATCCGGCACCTGCACGCGAGCTATCCAGTGAGCTATTAACCCATGTACATACCCTAACCCCGAATGAAACAGAGCTTTCCATTCTCACAGGAATGCCTGTATCCACGATAGACGAAGTGCATGCCGCAGCCAAAAAGCTTTTGTCTGGTGGACCAAAGCGCGTCATCGTGACGTTGGGAGAAAAGGGTGCTCTCTTGATAACCGCTGATGAAGCGACCCATATCCCGGCGTTCCGCGTAGAGCCAGTGGATACAACTGCGGCAGGCGATTCCTTTACAGCAGCTTTTGCGGTTGGGATCACACAAGGAATGACCGAAACCGAAGCGGCCACTTTCGCTAGCAAAGTAGCAGCGATTGTCGTTACTAGGAACGGTGCTCAACCATCCCTGCCTACTTTCGATGAAGTACAAGCATTTTCTTTTTAATGGGGGAGAATAATGGAAAAGGTCAATGTAGCTGAAAAGTTTACGTTATTCCATGAGTATTGGAATCCCAAGATTGCAGGCGAAATCAATGACTCCTATGTAAAGCTGGTGAAATTGAAAGGAGAGTTTGTCTGGCATCAGCATGAAAATGAGGATGAGATGTTTTTGGTAGTGAAAGGGAAACTCCTTATTAAGTTTCGCGATAAAGATGTTTGGTTAAACGAAGGGGAATTTCTCATTGTTCCAAAAGGTGTAGAGCATATGCCAGTTGCAGAGGAAGAGGTTCATGTATTATTGCTTGAACCAAAGACGACGCTGAATACTGGTGATCAAGTAAACGAAAAAACAGTAACAGATTTAGAGACGATATAATCAATGATCGAGCCTATTTTGAAAGATGATTTTCAAAATGGGCTTTTTCTATAGGCATGGTTTTGTACAGTTGCAGCCATTTTATTTGTTGACCAAACGGTACATAATGTATAAGATTTTCCATAACAGTTGGAAACGAAAGGAGGATTCCGGTGAGCAAACGCGGCAGACCACGTGATTTTGATTACACGTCCATCGTAGATGTGGCCATGAAAACATTTTGGTCAAAAGGCTACAATGGTTGTTCTACGCATGATTTATGCAGTGATACTGGACTGGGGAAAGGCAGCTTGTACAATACGTTTGGCAGCAAACAGGACCTGTATCTTGCAGTGGTGGAACACTATCACGATACCGGGATTCGTGAACAGCGGGCATTATTGGAAGGGCCGGATTCTGTGAAAGAACGGTTGCAAAATTTTTTAGCGTGGGCATTCGTGGAAGACTTTCAATCAACGAATCCAAAGGGATGTTTGCTGATCAATGCGGGATTGGAACGGGCAAAAGACGATCCCAAGATTGAAGAAATCGTCTCCAGACATGTTGAACTTCTGAAGGATACCATGGAGAAAGTGATGGAGGAAGGCTTGCGAACGGGTGAAATCTCTCAAAAACGATCTGCGGTGGATTTGGCAAGCCTATTTTTAAGCAGTTACTACGGCTTTCGTGTATTGAATACTTCCACACAGAATCGGACATTGGCTGAACAAATTATGAAGGGGACCATGGAATCTATCTTCGGCGCGTAATGCGCTCTTTTTTTGAGTGATTTTTGTACCGATTGTTACAATAATAAGCAGGGAGGGTTTCTTTATGCCGTCGATGATTTATTTGTTAGCGGTAGCGATTTTTGCAATGACGACTTCTGAATTTATGGTGGCAGGGATGATGAATGAGCTTGCCGATGATTTCGGCGTATCGATTTCATCCATCGGATATTTCATTACGGCGTATGCGGGTGCAATGGTGATAGGGGGCCCGCTACTAACAGCAACGCTCCTGCACATTCGCCGAAAACAAGCGTTGCTATCATTGATTGCCGTCTTCTTTATTGGTCAAACGTTAGGAGCAATGGCTTGGAATTATGAGTCAATGATGCTTGCGCGTATCCTAACGGGTATTGCCTCATCCGCTGCGTTTGGCATCTCTGTCAGTATTTCAGCTGGCTTGGTTCCCCCTCATTCACGGGGAAAGGCCGCTTCGATTGTTTTGGCAGGCTTAATGATTGCTACTGTCGTAGGACTCCCGCTGACAACCGTGATTGCACAATATTTCGGCTGGAGAATGAGCTTTTGGGCTGTTGCTATCGTCGTATTGCTATCAGGGATTTTGATTCAATGGTTGCTCCCTTCCTCCACACAAAAAGATCGGATGAACGCAAAGGATGAGCTTGCCAGTTTTCAAAATCCACACCTTTGGGCCGCGTATGCAACGAGTATGCTGATCATTGGCGGTACCTTCGCAGCGTTTAGTTATTTTACTCCGATTCTTACGGAAGTAACGGCATTTTCGGATGCGAGCATCCCGTATTTGCTTGCCCTTTACGGTATCGCGACCGTGATCGGAAATATCGTGATTGGCAGACTTGCTGATCGTTTTACCATGCGAATCCTTGTAACGGGATTAAGCATCCTCCTAGGGGCATTGGTTCTGTTTGCGGTAGGTGCCGAAAATAAATGGATCGCGGTGCTGTCCATTGTTCTGATTGGGTTGACGGGTGTAGCGATGAATCCGGCCATGATTGCGCGCGTCATGAATACAGCAGGCAGTGGGACGATGGTAAACACGGTGCATACTTCTTTTATTACATTGGGTGTTGCCATTGGTTCTTTCTTAGGCGGGATCGGGATCAGCAGTGGCTATGGACTTGTTTCACCATTGTGGGTAGGTGCTTGTTTTACCGTTATCGGGTTACTTTCAATCGTTCCTTACTTGCAAAAGAGCAAAGTGTAAAAAACCATACAATCCCTCTTGAAAGTCAAAAAAGGTCAAACTATAATAAAGTCAACGAAGGTCAGAAAAGGTCAAAGGTCTTCTGAATTCCAAAACAACGCTTTTGGGGGGATTGAATATGCATTGTGAAATCTGTAAACAACGAGAAGCAACTGTGACAGTTCATATACGTGTACAAAATCAGCAACAAAAATACGATCTGTGCCAGGATTGCAAAACAAAGCTGACCAACAAAATGGGAGTGGGTATGGGCTTTAGTCCTTTCTCCTCCTTCTCTGGACTGGATGAGTTCCTGCAAGGCTTTGCTCAAGGCCAGATGAATCCGGGCAAAGCTTCCGGTCAACCGCAGCGACAAGCGCCAGAACGCGGTGGGGGCATCCTCGATGACCTGGGCCGTAATCTAAACGATGCGGCACGTACCGGACTAATTGACCCTGTGATTGGACGCGAACAAGAAATTGAGCGTGTCATCGAGATTTTGAACCGTCGCAACAAAAACAATCCGGTTCTGATCGGGGAGCCAGGGGTCGGGAAGACGGCGATTGCGGAGGGCCTCGCTCTGCGCATTACGGAAGGGCAAGTACCGACCAAACTGAAAAACAAGCAGGTGTACATTTTAGATGTCGCCTCTCTGGTTGCAGGAACGGGAATTCGCGGACAGTTCGAGGAAAAAATGAAGCAAGTGATTGCCGAGCTGCAAAAACGCAAAAACGTCATCCTGTTTGTGGATGAAATTCATCTCTTGGTGGGCGCAGGCTCTGCGGAAGGTTCCATGGATGCAGGGAACATTCTGAAGCCAGCTCTTGCTCGCGGTGAGTTGCAGCTGATTGGGGCAACTACGTTAAAAGAGTATCGCGTGATTGAAAAAGACGCTGCTCTGGAGCGTCGCCTGCAGCCGGTCATGGTCAAGGAACCAACCGTAGAACAAGCCATCGAGATTTTAAAAGGATTGCGCCCGAAATACGAAGCATTCCACCAAGTCGCTTACTCGGATGATGTCATCCGTGCCTCCGTGGAATACTCCCATCGTTACATCCAGGATCGATTCTTGCCCGACAAGGCGATTGATCTCATGGATGAAGTAGGCTCGCGTTTGAACCTGAGATCCTCCGTGGTGGATACGTCAGAGTTACATGAGCGTCTGGCGCAAATCAATCAGGAGAAAAAGGAAGCGACGGAGCAAGAAGCTTACGAACGTGCTGCCCGTCTGCGAGACGAGGAAGCGGGCATTTTAGAGAAGCTGGATCAAATCGAGGGCAAGGAACAACGCGTCAAGGTTGACGTCACAGACATCCAAGCCTTGATCGAGCAAAAGACCGGGATTCCAGTTACCAAGCTGCAAAGTGATGAGCAGATGAAAATGAAAAACCTGGCAGCTCATTTGGAAGCAAAAGTCATTGGCCAGTCCGAGGCGGTCACACAAGTAGCGAAGGCGATTCGACGCAGTCGGGCAGGTCTGAAACCGAAAAACAGACCGATTGCTTCCTTCCTGTTCGTCGGTCCGACTGGCGTAGGGAAAACAGAGCTGTCCAAAGCGCTGGCAGAAGAGCTGTTTGGTACCCGTGATTCCATGATCCGCCTCGATATGAGCGAGTACATGGAGAAGCACTCGGTATCCAAATTGATCGGTTCTCCTCCTGGCTACGTCGGTCATGAGGAAGCAGGTCAGCTGACTGAGCGCGTACGCCGCAATCCGTACAGCATTATCCTGCTGGATGAGATCGAAAAAGCACATCCGGACGTGATGCACATGTTCCTGCAAATTCTGGAGGATGGCCGTCTGACAGATAGTCAGGGCCGTACGGTGAATTTTAAGGAGACGGTCATCATTGCGACGAGCAATGCCGGTGTGATCGAGCGTAAAATCTCCGTTGGCTTTGGAGCACAAGCGCCCGAGCCTGCCACCGTGCTGGATTCTCTGGGAGCGTACTTCAAGCCGGAGTTCCTGAACCGCTTCGACTCAATCATTTCCTTTGCTCATCTGGAAAAACAGGATTTGGTCAAAATCGTCGATCTGCTGCTGCAAGATGTCATGGGCAATCTGTCTGAGCAAGGAATGGAGATCAGCGTGACTGATGCCGCAAAAGTAAAGCTGGCTGAGCTGGGCTACAACCCTTCCTTCGGGGCACGTCCATTGCGCCGCGTGATTCAGCAATATGTTGAGGATGGCATTGCGGATCTGGTGATGGAAGAAGACAATGTGACAGCAATGGTCATTGATGTCGAGGATGATGTAATTCGAGTGAAAAAAGGATAACAGTTGTAAAAAAAGAAACCCCGATTGGGGTTTCTTTTCTTTTTAAGATATTCCTTATTTATTCATGAGTTTCTCCTTGATGCCATTGCTGATGCTGCTAGTACTTTCCATTTTCAGCTGACGGCGCTTGGTGACGATTTTCTTCACCCATAATCCGATCAAGATGAGCGGCACCACGGTGAGAAAGATATAGAGAGAAACGTTATGGACCATATTTTCCGCCATTTTACCGTAAAAATAGAACAAGAGTCCAACTGCGTAAAATTTGACTGCCCGTCCAATTGCGGCATACCCGATTAATTTCCACAACGGGAATTTCAAGCAACCCGACATGATTGTAAATACTTTAAACGGAATCGGTGTAAACGAACCGATGAAGATCGCGACTTCGCCCTTCTTTTGAAACATCTCTGTGGCAGAGTCAATCCATTCCTTCTTGAGGAGTTTGTACAGAACGGATTTGCCTAGTACTTTACCGATAAAATAACCGACGGGAGTCCCTATGAGACAAGCGATGTAGCCTACCGTAGCAATCCACAATGCCTGCGAAGGGTCAACGAGGCTGAGTGGCACTTGAAGAAAGAAGGCAGGAACGGGAAAGATGACTGCGTCTGCAAAAGAATGGATGAACATTCCTAAATAGCCGTATTCCATTAAGAAATCTAAAATGTTCTGAAGCATCTATTTCTCCTTTGTCATTCTATCGTTAACTGCCAGTCATCAACTCAATTAAGTATGTGTATAGATGCGATTCTACTTCAAACTGGCCGACTATGGAACGAATTTTTTTGAAATGGATTTACTTATTATACAATGAAATACCCCAATCCCTGCATCTTGAAACAATTTATACCAGAGAATCTTCCGGGTAAACCATGTTCCTTGTATCTGATAATACGATGTAGATCGTTTTCTGGTTACTCAATAGTTCCATTATCGAGGTTTCATTGTTGTCCAAAAACGCACCCCCGCCGGATTTTATCTAAGACTTAAGGCGGATAGGTTAACGGTGCATGCGGCGTAGCACATCCATCAACACGTTAATCCCTTGCTCAATCACTGTTTCCTTGGCATAGGACACATTCAGCTTTAACATATTTTCTTGCGGAAAGCCCATCAAGTAATTTTTGTCAGTAGCATCCACAAGGATCGAGCGTTTTTTGAGCTGGCTGATAACAGCAGGGACCGGAATAGAATGGTTCAACACAATATGCGTATGAATCCCCGGATACGCAAGGGGCTGAAAGGTGAACAGATGCTCTTCATTCACCGTAAACTGGTTCAAGGACGCCATCAGCAGGTTGGATCGCCGGTGATAGGAACTGCGTATCTTTTGCTTGTGTCGCTCGAACATTCCGCTTTTTAGGTAAATTTCCAGCGCAGCTTGAGATAGCATGGAGCTGTCGATATCCATGAGTCGTTTGTGTTGGTTGAAGGAATCCTTTAGCGCGTCAGGTATAACAGCTACACCCAGACGGAGCCCGGGAAAAATAATCTTGGAATAGCTTTTTACATAGATCGTGCGAGAAAAACGGTCATAGGCAAAAAGCGGATCCGCTTTGCTGTCATGCTCAAGGTCTGCCATGTAATCGTCTTCCACGAGATAGACGTCGTACTGCTGGGCAAGCTCCACAATGCGCTGCTTATCCTTTCGGCTGTATGACGTCCCGAGCGGGCTATGATAGCGAGGCATCGTATAGAAAAACTTGATTTCTCCCGTTCGGAAAATAGACTCTAGCTCTTCTAAATCGATTCCTTGGGCAGTCCGCTTGATCCCGAGAACAGGATGCTTGCGTACTTGCAAGCTTTCAATGAAAAGGTGGTAGCTGGGCTGCTCAATCAGAATCGTTTTTTTGCCATTTGGAAAAGGAAGGCTGCACAGCAAGGTTAGAGCTTGTTGGACACCGGAGGTAATGAAAATATTGCTCGGGTCCGTAAAAACCTGATGGTTCCCAAGTAGCTTGGCGATGACGGCAATGAGTGATGGCAGGCCTTGTGTGGTTCCGTATATGAAAAGATCGTTTTTATAGGTTTCAATCGCTTTATTGATGCAGTGTTGAAAGTCGACATAAGGAAAGAGGTCAGGATCGGGAGCAGAGGTCGCAAAATCGATTATCGACGTATCTGCGGGCTGTATCTTCCTTCGCTTTTTCACGACGTAGTAGCCGCTTCGGTCGACCGAATAGATGAGATGACGCTTTTCGAGTTCATCCAAGGTGCGGATCACGGTGCTTTTGCTGCATTGGTAGCGAGTGGCGAGCTCCCGAATGGAGGGAAGCCGGTCTCCGTCTTGATAGGAGAGGCTTTCAATCAAGGTTTCGAGTTCATTTTGAAGCTGCAAATATTTGTGCATCTAAAAACAGTCCCTTATGCCGAATTTGTACCGGTACAGTTACTCCTTTTTTGCATTGTAGCACGATTGATCCCCCATTACTATTAACCTAAGACGGCCGTCTGTAAAAAGTCCCCAGTAGGAGAGATACATACGATGAAAGACCAACAAAAAGCGATTCTTGCAGCATTACTGAACGCGGGGATTACCGGCTTGTCGTTTTTGTTTCTGAAAATGGCACTCGCTGTAACCAATCCGGTTGATACTTTGGCACACCGTTTTACCGTGGCATTTATCGTTGCTTCTATCCCGATCGTGTTTGGGTGGATCAAGCTGTCCATCAAACCAAAAGACATGCTCACGATTATTCCGCTCGCCATGCTGTACCCTATTCTGTTCTTTACCCTTCAAGCGTTTGGACTGGTGTATACCACTTCGTCTGAGGCGGGGATTATTCAAGCAACCGTTCCGATTTTTACCATGGTCATGGCGGCATTCTTTTTGGGAGAGTCTTCTACGTGGCTGCAAAAGCTGTCCACGCTTTTATCCGTCGGAGGTGTCGTGTACATTTTTGCAATGAAGGGGCTTGGTGTAAGCTCAGGCTCAGGGAGCAGTATCGGTACCATTCTCATCCTGTTATCCGCGTTTTCTTTGGCGGGGTATAGTGTTCTGGCGAGGAAAATGACAAAGTCCTTTCATTATATAGACATGACGTATATGGTGGCGTTACTCGGATTTTTGTTTTTTAACGGCTGGTCAGTCATTCGCCATAGTGCGGAGGGGACTTTATCGACCTATTTTGTTCCTTTCGCCAGTTCGACATTTATCATCTCGATTGTATTTTTGGGGATTCTGTCCTCGCTCATGACGTCTTTTATGACCAACTTTGCCTTGTCCAAAATGGAGGCATCCAAACTCAGCGTGTTTAACAATTTGTCTACGTTGGTTACGATCGTGGCAGGCGTTATCTTTTTGCAGGAACAACTGGCATACTACCATCTCATTGGCGCAGTGATGATTATTATCGGGGTGATTGGGACGAATTTCCTAGGGGCAAAATTTAAAAAACAGAAGCACACGCCTCAATCGAAATCTACATCTGTGTGAGAAAAAGAGAAAGGATACGCAACAGAGCGAATGTTTATTCATTGGCTCTGTTTGTTTTTGAGGAGGAATCGTTCGTGAAACTGTTTACAAATCGTATCATACACGATATAGTTACCTAGATTGTGAGTATAATGACATATGGTGAGATGACGGAATGAAAAAAATTATACAGCTGGATTCGATTGAAAAGAGATTTGCAGATACTGTCGTCGTCCCCTCTTTTTCTCTCTCCATTGAAGAAGGGGAGTTTTTGACGTTACTCGGCCCCAGTGGCTGTGGGAAAACGACACTGCTGCGAATGATTGCTGGCTTTGAGCAGCCAACGACCGGGGAAATTTTCCTAGACGAAAAGCCCCTTAGCCATGTGCCACCGTATCAGCGCGATATGAACATGGTGTTCCAGCAATATGCTTTGTTTCCACACATGACTGTGGAGCAAAACATCCTGTTTGGTTTGAAAATGAAAAAAGTAAACGCAGCTGAACAACAAAAGCGTTTGGAGGAAGTACTTCAGTACGTCCAACTGACAGAATTGCGTAAACGTACGCCAAAGCAGCTATCTGGCGGACAACAGCAGCGCGTAGCAATCGCACGGGCGATTATTAACAACCCACGCGTTCTGCTTCTGGACGAGCCTTTAGGTGCTTTAGACTACCAATTGCGAAAAAGCTTGCAGCTTGAACTGAAAAACTTGCAGAAAAACCTAGGGATAACGTTCATTTACGTTACCCATGACCAAGAAGAAGCGATGGCGATGTCCGATCGAATCGCGGTCATGAACAAGGGACGAATTGAACAGATTGCTTCTCCAGCAGAGATTTACAACTCCCCGCAAACCTTGTTTGTGGCTACCTTTATTGGGGAAAACAACATTTTCCGGGAAAACGGAACGAATGCAGCGGTACGTCCGGAAAAGATCAAGTTGTACCCGGTTGACTCCGACAAGGACAAGCACAAGAAGCTGGGCACCATTGCTGACGCGGTGTTCCTCGGCAATTTGCGCAAGGTATTTATCCGCCTTGAGGGGCAGGATATGACCGTAATGGCACACCAGTACGCAGGTGACGGTCTGGACTGGCAGGTGGGAGATCAGGTGGCCATTGGCTGGGCACAGACGGACGAGGTGATCCTTCCTTGTTAAACAAGAAGCCGGTAAAACTGCTCGCGCTTCCCGCCCTTTTGTGGATGGGTGCGCTTTTCGTCCTGCCTATGCTTATGATCGCCATACTGTCTTTCCTCAAAAGAGGCACGTACGGGCAAGTTGTCTATGAGTTTACGCTGAACAATTACATTCGTATTTTCGATCCGCTGTATGGCCAAATTTTTTGGGATACGTTAGTCGTAGCGGTTTTAACAACTGTATTTTCGATTTTGTGCGGTTATCCGTTGGCGTATTACATTTCACGGCTGGAAAAATCGACTCAGCAAATATGGCTGTTGCTCGTAATGATTCCGTTTTGGATCAATTTCTTGGTCCGTTCCTATGCGTGGGTAATCATCCTGCGTTCGCAAGGCGTAATCAATACGTTTCTGCAATCGCTGGGCATTATTTCCGAACCGCTGCCACTTCTGTACAATTCGGGTTCTGTCCTGCTCGGGATGGTGTACACGCTTATGCCGTTCATGGTACTGCCGATTTATGTGTCACTGGAGCAGATGGATCGCCGCAAGCTGGAAGCAGCGTATGATCTGGGTGCAACACCTTGGAAGGCTTTCTGGCACGTGACTTTGCCAATGACCAAGACAGGTGTCGTCACTGGATCGATCCTCGTATTTGTTTCTTCCATCGGGATGTTCGTCGTTCCGGATGTCATGGGAGGAGCGAAATCGGCTCTGATCGGTAACGTCATTCAAAATCAATTTTTGTCTGCCCGTGACTGGCCGTTTGGTTCTGCCTTGTCCATCGTGCTGATGCTATTGTCCATGCTGTTGATTCTTCTTTATTTCCGCGCAACCAAAGCGAGCGAGACAAAGGAGGGATCAGCATGAAAACATTACGTCGAAACGCACTATCTGGATACTCATGGCTGATGCTGGTCTTTTTGTATCTGCCAATCTTGATCCTTGTTCTTTATTCGTTCAATGATTCACGGATCAACGCTACGTGGACTGGTTTTACGTGGAAGTGGTACGTTTCTTTGTTTGAAAACAGGCAGGTCATGCAAGCGCTTATGAACAGTTTGACGATTGGGGTTATCAGTAGCGTCATTGCAACGGTATTGGGTACGGCTGCTTCACTGGCGGTCAAGCACTTTTCCCTGCGTTGGAGCAATATCTTCAACGGGTTAATGTACTTGCCGATTGTCATCCCGGAGATCATGATGGGGTTGGCTATGCTCGTGCTATTTAGTCAGGTACAGATGGAGCTGGGGAAAGTGACCCTGATCCTGGCGCATGTTACGTTTAGCATGCCCTATGTGATGGTTATTATTTCTGGACGTTTGGCTGATATGGGCAAAGAACTAGAAGAAGCGTCTCAAGATTTGGGAGCAACTCCATGGGAGACATTGCGCTATGTGACGCTGCCCCTGATCATGCCAGGGATCATCGCAGGCTTCCTGATGTCGTTTACCCTGTCGCTGGACGATTTCATTATTTCGTTCTTCGTGGCTGGTCCGAATTCGACTACATTGCCACTCTACATTTATGGGTTGGTAAAACGAGGTGTCTCGCCAGAAGTGAATGCACTCTCGACACTTTTGATCGTGAGCACCGTGCTGTTGGTTGTGGTGGCAGAGATTTTCCGCCGCAAAGACTCGAAAAATAATCAATCCATCTTTTAGAACCATCATGGAGTTTTCATAAGGCAATCCCATAACTGATTTGGAGGTTGAGAGGAAAAAATGAAACGTTTCAAGTCCTTGATGATCGGCGCTCTGACCGCCGTACTTGCGGTGACTGCTGTAGGCTGCTCATCGTCATCTGAGCAAGAGCAACAAGTATTGAATATTTACAGCTGGGCAGACAACTTCGACCCAGACGTCATCAAAGGTTTTGAGCAAAAATTCAACGTGAAGGTCAACTATGATGTATACGGCAGCAACGAAGAAATGCTGGCAAAAATTCAAGCAGGTGCATCTGGCTACGACCTGATCCAACCTTCCGACTACATGGTAGGTACCATGATTCAGCTGGGTCTCCTGGAAGAACTGAACAAAGCGAACATCCCGAACATGGGCAATATCGTGTCTACGTTCAAGACACCTCCTTTTGACAAAGAAAACAAGTATTCACTCGTATATACATGGGGAATTACCGGGATCGCTTACAACAAGAAATATGTAAAAGAAACCCCGACAAGCTGGAATGATCTGTGGAACGAAGCCTACAAGGGCCGTGTCATCATGCTGAATGACCCTCGTGAGGTTATGGGAATGGCACTGATCAAAAATGGCTTCTCCAATAGCACGACGAACAAAGAGGAACTGGAAAAGTCCTTTGCTGATTTGAAAAAAGTCGTACCGAATGTTGTTGCTTTCGATACAGACAACATCAAGCAAAAGATGATTGCAGAAGAAGCATGGATCGGAACGGTTTGGTCCGGCGACGCGGCTTTCATTCACGCACAAAATCCAGATGTAGAGTACGTCATTCCGAAAGAGGGCGCAACGATCTGGGCAGACACGATGGCAATTCCAAAGGGAGCTAAGAACAAGGAAATGGCTGAGAAGTTCATCAACTACCTGATGGACCCAGAGGTCAGTGTGAAAAACTACGAGTCTATCGGCTACAGTAACCCGAACGAAAAAGCATACCCACTGCACAGTGAAGAATATCGTGCCAACAAGATGGTCTTCCTGGATACAGCAGACATTGCCCGTGCGGAGTGGCTGGTGGATGTAGGAGAAACCTTGCAGCAATACGACCGCTACTGGACTGAAATGAAGAGCGGCAGATAACTAGTGGTGAACGAACCGAGATGGAGCATTTCCGTCTCGGTTTTTTTTTGTTTTTATTTTGTCTGGGAGCCTACTCTTCGGCTTGAAAGGGGAATAGAGCGAGGGCATTGGAAAAATAATAAGGGGACACCATATATTGGGGCAAACATAAGATGACAACCAACATGATATCTGAATCCGTTAGCGAGACGCGAGAAAAATTATGGGATCACATGCGAAATCCGCGAATGGTGTTTCGTACCCTTTCTTGTGGAACCAATAGCTTGTTGCTAGCCTACCTACCCTATCTAGTCGATACGGTCATTCTTCAGCAGGTGTTGCTTCCTTATTTCGAAAGGTTACCTGACGAAAAGATCGATCCTGATACGATTTTGGGGAATGTTCCTGTTGCTCATGTCACCAAAACCATGGATTACAGACAAGTCAGCGATTATCTGGTGAGGGGATGGATTTACCTTCAAATCGAAGGAATAGCGTGCGGGATTCTTCTCTATGTAGCAAGAATACCGAGTCGTTCTTTGGGAGAGGCTCAGGTCGAAACCCAGATTTTCGGTCCTCAGGTTTCTTTTACAGAAGACTTGGAAACCAATTTAGGGGTTCTACAGGGATATCTTTCAACTGATTTGCTTACCAACGTAACTATTACGATTGGGAAACGTAGCAGGACGAATGTGGAAGTATGCTACATGGAGGAACTGGCGGCTCCTGAAAATGTTCAGACCGTCATTCAGCGTTTACGCGATCTAGATATAGACGGTGTGGTTGACAGCGGAAAATTGGTTCAACTGATTGATGACAATACGTTCTCTATTTTTCCACAGCTAATCCTGACAGAACGACCTGATCATGTAAGTGAAGCCCTGTTGGAAGGAAAGGTAGTCGTATTTGTCGAGGGGAGCCCGTTTGCTATCGTCGGTCCCAGTTCCTTCGTGGACTTTTTCAAGTCCAATGAAGATCTTTATATCCGGTGGCAAATGGCTTCCTTCATTCGATTGTTACGTTTCTCGGCCCTTTTTGTCTCTTTGTTTTTTACTGCTACTTATGTGGCTGCCCTTACGTTTCATTATGAAATGATTCCATCTGCTCTGCTTGTATCGCTCGTAAAGTCTCGTTCCAAGGTACCTTTTCCCCCTTTGTTTGAAGCATTGCTGCTTGAGATGATTATTGAATTCCTGCGGGAGGCTGGAGCAAGACTTCCTTTTAAAGTTGGGCAAACGATAGGGATCGTCGGCGGTATCGTAATTGGACAGGCAGCGGTTGCAGCAGGTTTTACCAGTAACATATTGATCATGATTGTGGCGCTCAGTGCATTAGCTTCCTTTACTTTTCCTTCCTACATGATGAGTACGGCAGTCCGAATCCTCCGCTTTCCGATTATCGTGTTAGCTGGGATTTGGGGAGGGTTTGGTATTATGCTAGGCGCGTCTTTTCTCTTGATACACATCCTGCGTCAATCAAGTCTAGGACGTCCGTTTTTTCTTCCCTTTTTTCCTTTTCGCTTGCAGGATATTAAAAACAGTCTGATCCGGTTTCCTTTTTACTCTCTCGGCAAGCGTCCGGCTATGACACGTTCTCCTGACGATACCCGTGTGCCTGATGAGGCCGGGAAAAAAAGACCAGTTCAGTAGTTAGGTGTTGAATGTGAATGTCAATGTCACGGTCCACTTTTCGTCGGAATACCCATATGGCTATCAGCGTATCGCTTGCGTTATTTATGGTCCATAGCAATCAGGTTGGAATCGGCATAGCGGGTGTCCAACGCTTTATTTATGATAGGGTGCAGCAAGACGCCTGGATTTCGGTCATTATAGCAGGCATTATGACCCATATAGCAGCATGGTTCATGCTAAAAATCTTAGCGAAATACAAAGACATGGATTTGTATGACATTCATCAAACTGTATTTGGAAAATGGCCAGCACGTGTTCTTAATTTCATCTTTATCGTATATATCATGGGCTCTGCCTTAACGATCTTGAGAGGGTACATCGAGATCATTCAGTCATGGATGTTTCCAGGAGTGCCTTCCTGGATATTAAATGCCTCCTTGCTTTGCCTGGCCATTTATGGAGTGACGGGTGGCATTCGGGTGCTAGCTGGCATTAGCTTTTTTTCTGTCGGGTTGACGGTTTGGCAGTTACTGCTCTTGGTTTACCCCATGCAATACGCCGATTTTCATTTATTGCAGCCAGTCTTTCATCATGACATTGGACAGCTGGTGGACGGTGCAAAGAAGATGTCTTTTTCCATCATCGGATTTGAGATTATTTTGTTCATCTATCCGTTTGTGAAGGAAAAGGAAATGCTACCGCGATATGTACATGGTGGCCTGTTTATGACCACCTTCTTGTATGTGGCAGTCATGCTGGTTACACTCTTGTACTTTCAAGGGGAGCAGCTTCAGCATCTTATCTGGGCAACGCTAATGATGATGAAAATTGTAGAGTTTCCGTTTTTGGAGCGTTTTGAGTTTGTGTCTATCTCACTGTGGATGCTCATCATGCTGGATAATTTGCTGATGAACCTGTGGGTAGCCATGCGGGGGGTCCACCATATTAGTGGGGTCAAGGAGAGAATGGCCCTTATCGGGATTGTTGGTGTTATGTTTTTTGCTAGCAATTTTTTGGAAACACGCCAGTCGATTAATCTCATCACGGATATTTTCGGTGGAGTAGGTTTCTATATCATTTTTATTTATCCCATCGTGCTTTATGTAGTGATTCGGCTGTTTCGGAAGGGGGCGGTCCGGACATGAAAAGGTTACGGTTGCTCGTTTACTACTTAGTAATGGTCGTGCTATTGAACGGCTGTGGGGAGCAGCATGTATTAGAAAAATTGGGACTGGCAGTTGCAGTGGGGTACGATCTTAGTAAAGACGGAAAGCTGTTAGGTACCACGGTATTTTATCAAATTGACCCGGAGGCACGTGAGTTGGTCACTGTCATTTCGGGCACAGCGCATACGAGCAAAGGACTTACCGTTTCACAGAACAGGGAGTCTTCCAAAAACATTGTAGGAGGTCAAATTCGCGTCGTGGTCTACCACGATGAGTTAGCGCGGAAAGGAATCCTGTCTCTTGTGGAAAACTTAACGCGTGATGCCTCCATCGGAAGCAATGTCTATTTAACGGTAGCCAAAGGAAGAGCGTATGATATTTTGACACATCGCTATCCCGAGAACAGCAACATTGGAATTTACCTCTATCAAGCCATACGGCAGAATGTCGAAGGGGAGAACATGATCTCCTCGAAACTTCATGAGTTCATGAAAGATTATTATGCAATCGGGAAAGATCCCGTGATGCCTTATATCGAAAGAGTAGAGAATGAATTGCATATTAATCAAATTGGTTTATTTCGAGATCAAAAACTGGTGGCAGAAATTACAGCAAGGGAGGGATTTTTCCTCAAGATATTACGGGAGCGTTACGATAAGGGGGAATTGGAAATAAACATTTCCCTCGATAAAAAGCGTCTTTTTACTGTCATTGAACATATCTCAAGCAAAAAGAAAATAAAAGTGTTGGATTTGGAGAAACCGAGATTTTCTGTGAAAGTCGATATGTCCGCGCAGATTCAGGAAATGGCTGAAAAAATCGATTTATCCAAGCCTGAGCAGTTGAAAAAGGTACAAAAAGCAATCGAGCTGGCGGTTAAAAAAGAGACGGAGTATTTACTGGAAAAGTTTAGAAAGCAAGATGTAGACCCGGTAGGATTTGGGGAAATCTACAATATAGCCAGTCAAAGAAGCGGGAAAAAGAAAATGAGTAAGGATGAATGGCGGGAAATCATGAAAAGGGCGAAATTTGATGTCGATGTAAAGATCAAGATTTTACGTACAGGCGTCATTGGGTAATCGGAACAAAAATACATAGACAAGCTACAACCCTGCCCCGACACTCGTTATTTCAGGAGGGCGGGATTATCCTGATTTTTTACAGATCGCGGATGTGTTAGGTGAGCGGATAACAGGCGCAAAAAAAGTCATCCTGCCTGATTCAGCGCATATCCCACCGATGGATCAACCAGAGGTATTCAACAAGCTTGTTCTGAAATTTCTCGCACAAAACATTGTAAAATCATCCTAATACAGTTTGAAAAGGCACGGATCGGACAGAATTTCCGTTCATGCCTTTTTTTGTTTTCAACACTTTGCCACAACAGATAGCCCGATGGAGCCATATAGATTCTCGTACTAATCTGATAGGATTAAGGACGAAATAAGGAAGCAGGTGACAGGGTGACATACAACATCAGACAATATACGGTTGTGTTTTTGCTCGCCTTCTTACTTGTACTGACAACGGGTATGACAACTGCTTACGCCCATGCTGGCTTGATGAGCAGCTCCCCACAAAATGGTGAGGTACTGAAGGCGAATCCAGGACAAATATCTGCGCGGTTTACCGAAACTTTGGAGCCTGATCTTGTTAACGTGCGTTTATTTGATTGGAATGGCAAGGAAATAAAACTGGAGCGGCCGACATTGCAGCCGGGTGATGCCGCGCAGTTGAATGCGAATTTGCCGAGCGATTTGGCTGAGGGGACGTATTCGGTTATCGTGACGGTCGTTTCCGAGGACGGACATCCGATCTCAGAGAAGCTCACGTTTTCGATCGGACAAAAAAGTGCAGTCGTGGTTCCGCCCAATGAGCAAAAAGCAGATTCAAGCTACTTGATCATGTACCGCTATTTGGCGCAGGGAATTATTCTCGTTGGTGGCGGGTTGTATCTGGTAGCGTGGGCAGCACAGCGTCATGGTTTGCCTTCGCTTGCCCAGCTCATCGGGATTGGCAGACAAATCGGATGGAGTTTGGCGATCATCGGACTTATATTTTTGTGGTTCCTGTATGACGAATCGTTAACCACTGTATCACTCACGCAAGCATTGTGGCAGATGGACGGGAACTTGCTCAGTCAGTCTCCGTTTGCGATCATGCTGCTGGTGTCCTTTGCCCTACTGTTATTGATTGCGATCCCCAATATGGTGTCTGGCTGGTATGTGGGAATCTGGGTTCTATTGATCAGCGCGCAAGCTTTTGGTGGTCATGCATGGGGCATTGCTCCTGTCTGGCTGTCGATTTTGCTGAGACTGTTGCATGTTTTGACGGTCGCTGTGTGGATGGGGGCACTTGTCTACTTGTTACTTACAGTCAAAGCGGTTGAACGAGGACAGGAGTCGTTCAAGAAGTTCTTTTTGCAGACAGTTGCGGTGGCGGCAGTGCTTGTCGTCGTGACAGGCGTTGTCATGCTCATCGTGCAGACGGATGTCATGAATATTATCCAGAGTGCAACAGCATGGAGCTATCTGTTATACGGAAAAATAGCAAGTGTCTGCCTCATGCTTCTTCTGGCCTTTAGGCAAACCAGACGCTGGCGGACGAAAAATTCCTTGAAGCCCGCTTACTTGCGTTGGGAGATTGTATTCGGGATTATCGCTATTCTGGCTGGACTTTGGATGAGCCAAATCAACTACCCGACTGCGACGACAAATAATCAAGCCGTGATTCAAACAGATTCAAACTAGGGAGGATTTATCCGATGAAAATGAAAAAATGGATGAGTAGTGTATTGGTAGCAGGTGCAGTTTTGACGTTGGCGACAGCAGCACAAGCACATGTGAACGTCTATCCGAAAGAGACTACTACAGGCTCCTATGAAAAATACACCGTGCGTGTCCCAGTAGAAAAAGACGTCAACACGACAAAAGTAAAGGTGGAATTCCCGGCTGGTGTGAAGGTAAATTCCGTACAACCGATTCCGGGCTGGTCCTACGAGTTCGAAAAAGATAAAGACGGTGTGAACACAGCACTTGTGTGGACAGCCACAGAAGGCGGAATCAAGGCGCATGAGTTCCAAGAGTTCACGTTTGTCGGGGCAAACCCAAAAGAAGAGGGCCAATTGGCTTGGAAGGCTTATCAGACTTATGCAAACGGCGAGGTTGTGGAATGGACAGGGGACAAGGATTCCAACACGCCAGCGTCTGTCACTACCATTAAGGCTGGTGTAGGCGAAGCAGGGCATGAGCATGGACAAGAACAAAAGCCGACAACCGCTCCTGCTGGGGAAGCGGCTGGTGCAGGCAGCAACAATACCTTGCCATTGGTACTTTCTGGTTTGGCGTTGCTGATCTCCATCGTTGGCCTGTTTAGAAAAAAAGCGTAAGTACTTCCTAATGAAGCTGTGCAGTGTGTCCAATCATACTGCACGGCTTTTTCCATTGTGTGGAAATTAAAAACATTCTATAATAGCTGTAATTACTTTCGGAGGTGTATATCACATGTTAAAAACACTATTCAGAGCAAGCAAGTACACGGAAGGAAAAATACGAACGGCAGCATGACGCGGACGCATTTTGCACAGTAGAGGATTGTAGAGGTACGATCAGTATGTGAAAAACGGAACGCGTCATCTGCCTAAAAAAAGGTGGATACTGCTTCCATGTTCATGAATGCGACAAAAGTATATATGACCAAAAGTTTTTTGACTTCTCTGGCCAATACGACCATGTTCACAACCTATGCGCTTTACTACATTGTGACACTGGGCTTTAACCCGTTTGAATTGCTAGTGATCGGGACGGTATTGGAGTTATCCGTGTTGGTACTTGAAGGGATAACAGGAGTAGTGGCGGATACGTACAGTCGCCGTCGCTCCGTCATTCTCGGGATGTTTTTTCTAGGAATCGGATTTGCGATGCAGGGGATCGTTCCCGCACTTGATACTTGGATACCGATGATTTCTGTCTTCGGCTTGGTGCTGTTTTCGCAAGTCGTCAGTGGTCTTGGGTATACGTTTATCAGTGGAGCGGATACTGCATGGATTGTAGATGAGGTCGGGGAAGAGAAGATCGGTACGATTTTCATGAGGGCCAAGCGCTACTCCTTGTTTGGGAATCTGCTCGGGATTGCACTTAGTGTGGCATTGGCAACACTCGCTCCCAATTTGCCTTACCTCATAGGTGGCCTCATCTATCTGGGGCTTGGCGTCTTTCTGATTCTGTTCATGAAGGAGACCGGATTTATTCCTCGTGAACGTGAGCAAGGTGCTTCCCACGTGAAGGAAATGATTCAGACGTGGACTTCGGGTGCCAAAGTGATTCGCAGTCAGCCGATTCTCATGCTGATCTTGTTCGTGACGCTATTTACGGGTGCAGCCTCAGAAGGGTATGACCGTTTGTGGGAAGCGCATTTGATCGCAGAAATTGGTTTTCCAGAGCTCGCTGCTATTTCGATGCCCATGTGGTTCGGGATCATTGCCGCACTCGCAAGCTTGCTCGGCCTCATCGTCGTAGGCGTTGTGGAAAAAAGGCTGGATGTGAACAATGAGCGGGTTGTCCTTGTGGGCATGTTCACGTTGACGGGGCTTAAAATTGCAGCAATGATAACTTTTGCCTTTTCTCCTAGCTTTAGCTGGGCATTAGTTGCATTGCTGTTGATCGGTGTGATCCAGTCATTGAGCAGTCCGCTGTATGATACGTGGCTGAATGTAAACATTGAAAGCAATGTGCGAGCGACGGTTTTGTCGATGATGGGCCAGTCCAATGCTTTGGGACAAACGGCAGGTGGTCCTGCTGTCGGATGGATTGGGACGCGTTTTTCGATTCGCGCTTCGCTCGTTGCAGCGGCTATCTTGTTAGCACCGATTCTGATTGTGTTCGGACGTGCGCTTAGAAGGCGCTGATTCACATACACAGTGTAACAAGCAAAAGGCATGTGTCCATTTTTTAGGGCGCATGCTTTTTTGTTGAGGCAATCGTTGGTTTTTGTAATCAAAACTTGCGAACAAACGTTCTCTTTTGATATGATGATTTCAACAACAAGAAGACACATTTTGTGGTGGTGAGAACCTGATGATTCAGGAGTTGAGAAGGTACGCAGCGAGGCAGCAAGCAGTAGAGATCATCTATTTGAAGAAGGATGGGGAGGCTAGCAGGCGTACGATTCGTGTGGTTCATATCGATGGGAACAAAGGGAGCTTGAAAGCATACTGTTATAGGAGGAAGGCGTATCGTGTATTTGTGTTGGAAAACATTTTGGCGATCGCACCTGTGGCAGGGTATTTTGCCGGATGAAAAGGAATCATCCTCCACGCCCCCAGCCTATTCCAGCCATACTATGTTATACTAAATAGGTAAACAACTTCAAAAAAGAGGAAGGGCGGGGACAACAATGGAGTTCTTCATTGTCATTGTCATCATGTTCTTGATCGTAGTGTTTGTCTTAGCGTCCAAAGCTGCAAAAGGCGGAAGTGGGCGCTCTCATTCCTCTTCAGACAGCGGGGGCGGAGCCTTCTATGTAGACAGCTCTCACAATCACCATCATCGAAGTCATGATTCAAATGATCGTTGGGATAGCTATGACAGCGGAAGCGATAGCGGTGGTGGCGGAGATAGCGGAGGCGGCGGCGGGGGAGATTGACGCTGTTGCATTTTGTTTCATTATGGTACAATAATTGGGAAATATGATTCCAAACCTGAATGGTAGGTTTGCTAAAGGAGAGATGTTTTATGGTAGTCATCAAATTTGTTCAGAGTGTCGTAGTCGGGGTCACGGGAATCCTCCTTTCAAGCGAACAGTAATATCGTTCACCAAATGAGGATTCGACTGTGACTGGTTCTGGCTGATAGCCATATATCTAACCAATTGCAGGGGGAATCCGCAGTGAATCAAACAACCAATCAACAAGTATTGCAATCTATGGGCTGGAATGAGTATTTTGCTAATCATTTTACCCCTTATGCTGAGCAAGGCTTCAGTGTGGGACGTATCACACTTGAACATAAACGTATTTATCGTCTGTGGAGTGAGCATGGCGAGCTCCTAGGCGAGGTAACAGGTAAGCTTCGTTATGAGGCAACCGGACGAGAAGATTTTCCGGCTGTCGGGGACTGGGTAGTGATCAGTGCCCGCCCAGAGGAAAAGAAAGCCTCGATCCACGGACTTCTTCCACGTAAGAGCAAGTTTTCCCGCAAGGTAGCTGGGGATACAGTGGAAGAGCAGATTGTGGCTGCGAACGTCGATACGGTTTTCCTTGTGAATTCCTTAAACAATGATTTAAATCTGCGCAGGATTGAACGCTATCTCATTCTTGCGTGGGAAAGTGGAGCCAATCCGGTGATTGTGCTATCCAAAGCAGATTTGTGTGACGATCTGGATGCATGTATGACAGAGATAGAATCAATCGCGATCGGGGTACCTGTTCACGTAGTCAGTGCTGAGCAGGGAGAAGGACTGGATCAGCTCGCACCATATTTGGGCGAGGGCCAGACGATTGCCTTGATGGGTTCCTCTGGTGTTGGCAAATCCACGTTGATCAATAAATTGAGCGGAGCGGAGATGCAAAAAGTCAGTGGCGTGCGTGAAGGTGATGACCGTGGCCGCCATACGACGACTCATCGCGAACTGTTCCGATTGCCGAGTGGTGCTCTCATGATCGATACACCGGGTATGAGGGAACTCCAGCTCTGGGAGGCAGATGAGGGCTTCCGCGGTGCCTTTGACGATATCGAGTCCATTGCGGAAACATGCCGTTTCAATGATTGCAAGCATATGCGCGAGCCCGGCTGTGCTGTTCAAGCTGCTATCAATGATGGATCATTGGAAAAGGCACGCTTTGACAGTTACCTGAAGCTCCAACGCGAATTGGCACATCTGGCACGCAAAGAAGACGCAAGGCTTGCTGCTGCTGAAAGGGATAAATGGAAGAAGCTCAACGTTCAAATGCGGGAGAAAAAACCAAAGAGATAAGTACGTGAGCCCTTGAGAAATCAGGGCTCTTTCCTTTCATTGGGCAAGTAAGCGCTTCCTTTTTCTTTCAAAAATTAACGCTTGCTACCAACGCGAGAGTTATGATAGATTTGGTCAATACTCGTTATTACACTTCGAAAAAGATAGGTAGCTCGTATAATTTTGGGAATAAGGCCCAACCGTTTCTACCAGGTGACCGTAAATCACCTGACTACGAGTGAAAGTGCGTCTAGGGTTCCGTCTCTTTCTTTCCTATTTCAATCATAGGGTTGAAAGAAAGCTGGTCCGAGCGGCGCAGGCACGAATGATGTGTCACACCTAAGGGATAAAAGCCCAGAGGGACAGTTTCACTTGGCGTTGGTTCGTTACGTAGCCCGCTTGTGACACTGTCCACTCTGGGCTTTCTATATTTCAGCAGGCCGCAAGTAAAAATGGCCGGAACGATATCTGAGGAGGAAGAACTGATGAAAGAATTACAAGAGCGCATCGTACAGGATGGCAAGGTACTGTCGGCATCCGTTTTGAAGGTGGATGCGTTTTTGAACCACCAGGTAGATTCGCAATTGACGATGAAGATCGGGCAACGCTTTGCCGAGTTGTTCGCTGGTGAAAACATTACAAAAGTCGTGACGATTGAGGCAAGTGGAATTCATTTTGCTATGGCAACTTCCTTTGCTTTGGGTGTTCCCTTTATCTATGCGAAAAAGAAAAAAGCTGTCACGCTGACAGAGGAAGTATATTCTGCTTCTGTTCATTCCTTTACCCGTCAGGAAACGTACCAAATCAGTGTTTCCCGTCAGTATTTGTCCAAAGAAGACCGCGTATTGATTGTCGATGACTTCTTGGCTACGGGAGCTGCTCTGGTAGGGCTTACGAATATTGTCAAAGATGCCGGTGCTCATCTCGTTGGAGTGGGCGCTGTTATTGAAAAAAGCTTCCAGGAGGGCCGCGGTCTCTTGGAGCAAGCTGGCGTACGAATCGAATCATTGGCACGTATTGAATCGATGTCACCAGAAGGCATTCATTTTATTGAAGAAGAGCCTGCTCGCGTATAATCAAACAATCAATAGGAGGTAAGGGTTCACTCATGCTAGCCAAACATAAAATTGTTACTTTGGGCTTACAGCACATTCTTGCCATGTATGCAGGAGCCGTCGTCGTACCGTTGATTATCGGTGGTGCTTTGAATCTGACTCCTATGCAAATCGCTTATTTGATTGCTGCTGACCTTTTCACATGCGGAATCGCGACGCTCCTGCAAGTTCTTGGTACACGTTATACGGGGATTCGCCTTCCTGTTGTGCTAGGCTGTACGTTTACAGCAGTAGGACCGATCATTGCGATTGCTTCTACGAGTAATCTAGCGACCGCTTACGGTGCTATCATCATATCGGGTATATTCGTTGTCTTGGCAGCTCCACTGTTTGGCAAGCTGCTGCGCTTTTTCCCAACCGTGGTACAAGGTTCAGTTGTTACGATTATTGGACTGTCGCTCATTCCCGTTGCGATGAACAACGCGGCTGGCGGACAAGGCATGCCGGACTTTGGACAACCGCGCAATTTGCTTTTGGCTTTAGGAACGTTGGTTATCATTTTGCTTATTAATCGTTTTTTTACCGGATTTATTCGTGCGATTTCTGTTCTGCTCGGCTTGATTGTCGGTACGGCTGTCGCTTACACGATGGGGATGGTCAGCTTCGCGAATGTTGCGGAAGCCTCTTGGTTTAGTGTGGTTGAACCGTTTTACTTCGGTACACCACAGTTCAGTATTGTGGCCATTGTTACCATGATTCTCGTCAATATCATCAGCATGGCTGAGTCCACTGGTGTTTACTTTGCACTCGGTAAAGTGACCAATACAAAAGTGACGGATCAAGATGTTGTCAAAGGATTGCGCGGAGAAGGGGTAGCAATCGTACTGGGTGGCATTTTCAACGCATTCCCTTACACGGCTTTTTCGCAAAACGTCGGTTTGGTTTCCTTGACGGGCATTAAATCGCGCGATGTGATGATTGGTGCTGGTGGAATCCTGGTCGTTCTCGGATTACTGCCAAAGCTGGCTGCTTTGACAACGGTCATTCCTAACGCGGTATTGGGTGGGGCGATGATCGCTATGTTCGGGATGGTTGTTGCATCAGGTATCAATATTCTTTCGCAGGTTGACCTGAGCAAAAACGAAAATCTGCTGATTGCTGCTTGCAGTATCGCTGTTGGACTAGGCTCTGCTGCGGTTCCGACGATGTTTGATCAACTGCCTACTTTGGCAAAAATGATGCTGCAAAATGGTATCGTGACAGGTTCCTTGACGGCAGTCATCTTGAATATCTTGCTTGTTCATACGAATAAAAAAGTATCTCAGACTGCTCCGGCAAATGTAACTGTTTCGGAAGCGTCTTAACATCATCAGATAATGAACCGTCGTTTCCTGGCTAGACAGGAGGTGGCGGTTTTCTTTTATCGTGGCTGCGGTGGGGAGAAGAATATTTCCAGTCTAGGCTCTAGGCTCCGTCCTGCTGGGGGTTGGGACTGTCCGCTCCGAAGGAATTT
>NZ_JABSUV010000005.1:0-210620 GCF_013284275.1 Brevibacillus sp. HB2.2 | reverse complement strand
CGGGTTCGAATCCTGCTCCCTCCGCCATAAATACAAATGAACCGACTCCAGTTGAGAAGCTGGGGTCTTTTTTATGGTCGAGCGCATTGAGAGTTGGTTGTCGGTTCTTTTTTTGTGAAATATCAGAAAATAAAGAAAGCTATTATATAATGGAGAGGAGACTATAAGTGATGGGGGAATTTGCATGCTCGAAGCGCAAAGGGTTCGTAGAAATGCACTTGGCGATATTCTGCGAAGAAGTCGTGGACGAAATCCTGATAAGCCTGCCCTATACTTTGAGGAAGAAGTATTGACGTACAAGCAGCTTGATCAGCTTGCTAACAAGACAGCTCATTCGCTTCTTTCAAAAGGCTTGCAAAAAGGGGAGCGGGTAGCAGTATTGTCACGCAACTCGATGGATTTTGCGATTCTGAACTTTGGGATAGCAAAAGCAGGGGCCATCATGGTGCCGATCAACTTCATGTTGAATAAAGAAGATGTCGCCTATATTTTCGGTCATGCGGAAGTGAGCGCGTGCTTCGCAGCTCCCGAATTCTTGCAGCTCGCCCAAGATGGACTCCGACTAGCTGGAATTTCCCCAAAGCTGCTTTCCCTCATGTCCAAACCAGCAGAACGAGCAGGGGAATGGTTGCCTTTTCGCACGATGATTGAAGCGGCAGACGACCACGAGCCTGAAGTAGACATAGTGGACGAAGATGTTGTGCAGATTTTGTATACCAGCGGAACGGAATCAAAGCCAAAGGGCGTTATGCTCACACATAAAAGCATTATCTCTGAATATGTCAGCACGATTATCGAAGGCGGGATGACGCAGGATGATGTGGCTGTTCATGCACTCCCCTTGTTCCATAGTGCACAGCTTCACTGCTTTTTGGGACCGTACGTGTATCTAGGTGGAAGTGGAATTATTTTGGAACAGGCAACCCCTGCGTTGATGCTACAGACAGTAGAGACGTATAAGGCGACTCAGTTGTTTTGCCCGCCAACCGTGTGGATTGCTTTACTGCGGTCTCCCGATTTTGCCGCGCGTAATTTGAGTTCTTTGCAAAAGTGCTACTATGGTGCAGCAATCATGCCAGTAGAAGTATTAAAAGAGCTCGGTAAACGCCTCCCAAACGCTCAGTTTTACAATTTTTACGGACAGACGGAAGTGGCGCCATTAGCAACTGTGTTACAACCGAAGGATCAGATGAGAAAACCAGGCTCTGCAGGCAAGCCAGCATTAAATGTGGAAACGAAAATCGTCGATGATGACGGGAATGAAGTCCCTCGTGGTAGTGTTGGTGAAATTGTACACAGGACCAGCCATGCGATGCTGGGGTATTTCCGAGATGAGGAAAAGACACAGGCTGCCTTCCAAGGAGGGTGGTTTCACAGTGGGGATTTGGGCATCATGGATGACGAAGGCTATATCACGGTCGTTGACCGGAAAAAAGATATGATTAAATCGGGGGGAGAGAACGTAGCAAGCAGGGAGGTTGAGGAGCTTATTTATCAACATCCGAAAGTGTCAGAGGTCGCTGTGATCGGAGTTCCTCATCCGTTCTGGATCGAAGCAGTGACGGCTGTTGTTGTCCCAAAAGCGGGTGAGTTACTGACTGCTGACGAGATGCTTGCTTTTTGCAAAGACCGCCTTTCCTCCTTCAAAGCACCCAAATATGTAGTGATTGCTGACAATCTTCCTCGAAACCCCAGCGGAAAAATCTTGAAAAGAGAGTTGCGCCTCCGATACGAAACACTGACGACTTAGCCAGTCACAAGGTCTAAAGCACAGAAAAACCCGCTCTGTTATGGAGCGGGCGTTTGCTACTGTGATTATTTGACGTTGGAAACAGTCGGGCGATCAGCTTGAATGACTTCAAAACGATAACCTTTTTCCTTCAAATACGAAATGATTTGGGGGAGAGCTTCAGCCGTTGGCGACTTGGTGCTGGAATCATGCATCAAGACAACGATTTCTTTTTGTGACTTTACTTGCTGCTTTACATTTGCCAGTGCCTGCGCGGCTGTGTACTTGTTGCTCCTTGCATCGCCGTTTGTTACATTCCAGTCGATAAACGTATAGCCACGTTGTTTTGCTTCTTCTTTGATCGCATGCATGACGGTCTGCTGCTTGTTATAACGTGTGGGATCTTGATATTTCAAACTAACGGTATTCGTACTGCCACCTGGATAGCGGAACACGGTTGGTTTTACGCCAATTGCCTTTTCAATCATTTGACTACCTTTTTCCACGTCTGCAAAAAAGCCATCCATATTTTTGTAAAGAAGCTGATAATTATGGGAATACGAATGTCCTCCCACCGCATGTCCTTCAGCTACGATCCGTTTGAGAATGGCCTCATGACCAGCTACCTCACGGCCCACAATAAAGAAAGTGGCTTTGACCTGATGCGCTTTCAGCGTATCCAAAATGCGTGGAGTGACAGGTGAAGGTCCATCGTCAAAGGTTAAATAAGCGATCTTCTCAGAAGACTTCGGTGTCTGAGGGATCGGCTTTGTAGCTGGTTCAGGCTTCTTCGTTTGATTGGTCGTTCCTTTTTGTTTGTCAGTCTGCGGTGGAGTCGGTGTCTCTGGTTTTGCTGGCTTAGATGGTTTTGGTTGTTCTGGTTTCGGTTGCTCCGGTTTCTTTGGTTGTTCAGGCTGCTTTGGTTGCTTCTGTTGAAGCGGCTGCATCGGGATAAACGGTTCATCGCCATAGATCAAATATTTTTGCCGCAGCTCAACAAATTTCTTAAGATCCGCTTCATAGGAAGAAACAATCTCCTGAGGGGATTTGCCTTGTTCGAGAAGCAGACCGATTTTGTTGGTACCCATCACCTTGTCGAACATAGAGATTTGCATACTCGTACTTTTTGGTATAGGGAATGATTGTAATTGCTTGGCATAAGCCAGCGCGTAAATACCTGTTTTTGCCGGATTAAACTGATGTGGATCGTTGATCTGAAGGCGGACGCCCCCGGCAGTTCCTTTAGTCTCAGGAATAAAGATGACGCCAGGCAGAAGACTTCCATTTAACAGATCGGCGTACTTGTGCGAATCTAGACCCTCTGCCCCGATCCAAGTGAAATGGTCTCCTTGTCGAAGGGGGGTACCCTCACCCAAACCAGTTGCCATATACCCGAAAACCGAGGTCAAGTTAGGGAGATGCGGAGAACTCGGAACCCAGGCCAATCCTGTCTGTTGATAAATCAAGCTACGTGTATACCCTTGCATCGGAATAACGGTTAGATCTACACCGATGGTACGATTGAAATACAAGGCCAGCTCTCCGATGGTCATGCCATGTGCAAGCGGGAGGGTATCCACTCCGATAAAGGAACGGTAAGGTAGTTCAACTACTGGCCCCTCGACAATCGTTCCACCGAGGGGATTCGGTCGATCCAGTACCATTACTTCTTTTCCTTGTTCTTTTGCTGCAGTCATGGCGTATTGCAAGGTAGATATGTATGTGTAGGTTCTCGATCCAATATCTTGCAAATCGACGAGAAGAATATCGATGTCTTTGAGCATTTCCGGTGTCGGCTTGCGAGTTGATCCAGATAAGCCGTAGACCGGAATAGCGTAGACGGGATGAACAAAGCTCGTTACCTGTTTTCCTGCTACCGTTTTTCCGTCGAGGCCGTGTTCAGGTGCATAGAGAGCGGCTAAATGGACGGAGCGATCTCGTCGTAACATGTCGATCGTGCTAACCATTTGACTGTTCTGACCTGTTTGATTCGTAATTAATCCGACTTTTTTGCCTTCAATGAGATAGTGGAACTGATTGAACAGTACATCACTTCCCAATTGGATGGCAGTGGTATTGGCGGAGCTTCCTACTGGAGGAATTAAAGTTAAGATAAGTGCCAGGATGAGGAAAGGGAGAAATTTATTCATCATTCATTGCCTCTTTCAAGATAAAATACTGTCGCTTCTTGTCTATTGTAACGTTTTTGGAAAGCAAGATGGTTGCATTTTTGTAACAATTTGAAATTAGGTCAAAAGGAGCAGAAAAAAGGAACGGAAAAGAGGAGGGGTATTAGGAAAAAATGTTCTTTTGAAAGGGAGTCTACAGGAAAATCTTGAAACAGCCTTCATCCTATAGTAGATTAAGAATCGTGTGAACCTTTTTGGAAATGGAGTGAATGTATTGCTGAAAAAAGTAACCTCATTACTGCTCGCAATTGCCTTGGTACCGATGGCAGCGTTTTCTGCAGCGGCAGCGACTGCACCTGTAGTGCCTAAAACCGTACAGAATGCTGTTAAGGTGGAGTACAATAAAAAACAAATTGCGTTTCCTGACCAAGCACCTATTATCTCCCAAGGGCGGACATTGGTTCCGATTCGTCCGATTGCAGAGAGTCTTGGATTTGAAGTGAAATGGAATGAACAAACGCGTACCGTTACCATCAACAAAGGGAAAGATAACATCAGATTGGTGGTTACTCAAAAAATTGCCAACAAAAATGGACAAACCATCAACCTCGACGTACCTGCACAGATTGTGAACAAGCGAACTGTAGTGCCTGTTCGTTTCATCGCGGAAGCTCTGAGCTACAAGGTTGAATGGGATCCGAAGACACAAACGGTATTGATTGCAGATAATGTGAACCCTAATCAAGTCGGCCAACAGGAAAAGCCAAAAGATACGACGAAACCGGCAACAGATGAGAAAAAGCCTGAGCAGGTAGCTTTGATCGACAAGGAAAGTATTGAAGGGAAATCTACCAAAATAGCTGTGATCGGACTGTATCGAGTTACTGGTAAGGTTGATCCGAAAGCGGATCTAACCGTTGTAATTGATGATGATACACATGAAGTAGAAGTTAATGCAGATGGAACCTTTAAATTACAAATTAATGGCGATGAAGGTATTCGCAGCTTTACCGTAAAAGCTGAAAAAGACGGTAAAAAAGATACTTTTGAAGGCGAATTTATTTCCATTGATTAAGCCATCTGATTTCTGAGTAAGAACACCTCCTGCACATCACACTAAGTGCAAGGAGGTGTTTTTGTTGTGAGACGAATAAGTAGGAGTATCGTTGCTGTACTCCTGTTTTCCGGCTTGCTGACAGGGTGTTCGCCTAACAAAGAACAGGGCACCGAAGATCAGAACGGAAATCAGGCTAAATTTGAATCTCTCGGAATTAACTTCCAGAACGATAACGTCGGTAGGGACAAAGGACCGGCAGCCATGATTAGCCAAAAGAGGGTTCATCAGCGAGAACCGCAGCTGGTGACGTACTTGGAAGGGCGTGCGGAAAAGCTGCCCGGTGTAGCCGATATCAAGGTGTTAGCGTACAAGGATAACTTGATTGTAGGTGTGCTGCCAGTTGATACACCAAAGCCTGACGAAGTCAATCCGCGAACGTCGATCCCGTATACGCCTGGAAAAATTGTGCGAGTCGATAATGGACATCCAGATTCACTGCACAGACGTGTTGTGAACCGGATGAGGTCAAGCTTACAGGCAGAAACACGCTTTAACATTTTGTACGTGTCTACCAATCGCGCTGTTTATGACCGAATCGCAGATTTGCATTCACGAATTACGAACGGAGAGCACATCAGTGACGAGGAATTTCAAGTCCTGTTAAATGATATTGGATATACGGTTATTGGATATAATTTAGTGGATTGAAAGAGCACCACCTGGACTCCCGGGTGGGCTTTTTGTCGATTAAGGGTCAAATGGCAGGAGAATAGTTAGAAATGGGGAAATAGTCAAAGAAGAGCAGGAGAACGGCAAGGAGTGCACATTATATGATTCCAATCCACATCCCTATATCCAAAATAACTCCTCCAGGACAGAAGCCATATGTTTTACGGCGACCTGCATTGGCAAAAAAATTACGCCTGTTGAAATATACGCAGATTTGTCTCATTCATGCAGGGGCAGGCTATGGCAAAACGACTTCTTTGGCTACATTTCTACATGATGAAGCACTGGCTGCATCCTGGTTTACCATTCAGGATGGAGACGATGCCCTTCTTGCGTTTGTCTTTTGTCTCGTCGAAAGTGTTCGGCAGGTTCATTCTGGTTTTGGACAGGTATTGAAAGAACAACTCAAAGACATCACTGAGCAAAGTCCGGTGCCGTCCCTAGACAGTAAAGTACTGGTCGACTGGTTTGTCGGGGAATGCGTACAGCTCCAGGCTGACCACATACTTGTTTTGGACCATTTCCAACGAATTGAGAATGGGAGTGAGGTCGATCAATTTGTTCAACGATTAGCCGAGGCGCTTCCACAAAAGGTCAAGCTGGTTATCTTAACGCGTACCCGACCGAAATGGTCCAATCTCGACTTGTTATCCGCAAGAGGAGAGTGTCTGGAGCTTACAACCAATGACCTTTCTTTTACACTGGAGGAGAGCGAGGCCTTTTATTCTGATCAATACGACATCACGTTGTCCGAAGAAGATTGGGGTCGTGTCGAAGAGGTGGCGCAAGGCTGGGTGATGGCGTTGCGAACTTTTGGTGAAATGGTGACGAGGGGGCAGACGGTGTCCGATAGTCTGCGTGAGCTATCCCGATTGTTGCATTTGCTGGAAGTAGAAGTCTGGACACAGCTGGGTGCAGGTATGCAGCGCTTCTTGATGGAGGCAGCCGTTCTCGAACAATTCGATTTGGAGGATTGCAAGCAAATACTCGGGGAGGGATGTATCGAGTACCTGTTGGAAGCACAGCGTTGTCATCTTTTTCTGCATGTCCAAGCAGATTCTCAATATTCCTTTCATCCGCTATTTCAGCGTCTCCTGTCGAGCAAGCTGGCTGCGAATCAAGCGACGTACGTGCATGTAAATCAAAAGGCCGCAGGATGGTATAGACGAAAAGGGGACGAGGCAAAAGCTTTTGGGCGGTTGCGTCTCGTTGAACAGTGGGAGATGCTGGGTGAGTGGCTGTGCCAAGCATCGGAAAGGTTGCTGCAAGCAGGGAAGCTGGACTTTTTATACGAGTGGATAACGCTATTACCAGAGCACATCAAGTGCGAACAGCATTGGCTGTTGTTTTATCAGGGCGAAGTAGAACGCTATCGCTGTCTATATGCGAAATCCTTTGCTTCTTATGAGCAATTTTTGAAACAATGTGAACAAAAGCAAGATCAAATCGGATTGTGCCGCGGGCTGGAAGGGCAAGCACGCGTCCATCTCGACAGCGTCCAAGGCGTCCGGGCCGAAGAGCTGCTCAAGAGGGCAATTCAACTTTTGCCCCCATTTGAACAAGAGAATGAGATGGCACCGAGGCTATATCGCTTGCTGGCAGAAATTTATACGAATCGCGGAGATGCCAAACAGGCGGCAGCTTGGTATGAACGGAGTCAGGAATTAGAGCAGCAGACGGAGGTTGAGCTAGAATCGCGCCTGTTGTTTCGTACTGGCCGACTGCAGTCCTCCATCCAGCTCTTGGAAAGTAAGTGGCAGGTAGAACAAGGGAAGCATCCCCCACTGACCAGATCGTATCGGGAAACCTCTTTACTGCTATCTTTTGTGTATGCATTGAATGGCGAATGGGAGCGAGGGTGGGAAGCGGCAGAAACTGCCATACAACTCGGACGTGCAGCGCATTCCCCTTTTGTAGAGGCGAATGGCTATGTTCGAAAAGCGCATGCGGCCCTCATCAGTCAAACATTGCCTACGGACGAGATTCGTGAGCTTTATGAAAAAGGTTTGCAAATCATGGAGGAGCTCCAGTCCACACGCGGAAAGTCAGAAACGCTTCTGGGACTAACCTTGTTTTATGCAAGAGAAAAGGCACTCGACCAAGCACTTCTGTATGGCAACAGGGGAATACAAGAGACAGAGGCAATGCGCGACGACTGGTTAGGCAGTCTGGTACGTATGGCCATTGGGATTGCCTATGCCAAATACGGGAAAGAAGAGGAAGCGTGGGCTATCTTTATCGATTGTGCCGACCGACTCAGTCACTGCGGGGATAGCTTTAATGTCGTCATTTGTCAATTGTGGTTGAGCTTCTTGGCTTATCGTAAAAAACAATGGGATTTGTTTGTACCTGCGGTGACACAAGCTCTGTCCTTGATGAAGTCCGGTGAATATCAATTCCTTTTGCAGAGACCTACGCTGCTTACACCGCATGATGTACAGCAGCTGATGCCGATTTTGATTGAGGCAGAGCGCCGAAAGGTATCCCCGGATTACGTCTCTCAGCTGTTAAATGATTTGGGCTTGCAAAACGTGACATTCCACCCCGGGTATACCCTTCGTATTCAGACGCTGGGCGCCTTCCGTGTATGGCTGGGAGAGCGGGAATTGAGCGAAAAGGCATGGCAGCGTGGGACGGCCAAGCTGTTGTTTCAGCTTTTATTGACGAAGAGACACCATTTGTTAGCCCGGGAAGAAATCATGAACCGACTTTGGCCAGACAGTATCGAAGAAGCGGCAATTCGCGATTTTAAAGTGTCGTTGAATGCATTGAACAAAGCCCTCGAGCCAGATCGTGCTGCCAGAACAGACACATTCTTCATTCAACGTCATGGCAGCTCTTACGGTTTCAACCTGGCATCGGGCTACCATATGGATGTCGAAGAGTTCGAGAAGCTGGTTACACTGGGCTTGGCAGAATCAGATCGGCGCCAAGGGGCTATCATGTTGGAAAAAGGACTTGCCTATTACTTGGGCGATTACATGCCGGAATGTCGTTATGAGGATTGGTGTGTAGAAGAGCGTGAGAGAGTGCAAACGCTGTTTTTACGCGGAGCAGAAAGGTTAGCCAAAATCATGCTAGAGGACGGGAAGTTGGAAAAAACAATCCGCTGGTGTGAAGCGATTCTGCGGGTGGATGATTGCTGGGAGGAGTCGTACCGCTTACTTATGACTGCGTATTATCAGCAAAATAATCGCTCACAGGCAATCCGCTGGTATGAAAAATGTGTAGCAAAACTGAGGGAGAACCTCGGCGTCGCGCCGATGCCTGCAACGATGGAGACTTACTTTCAAATTATAGAGAAGTAAAAGATCGCCCACAAAGCGATCTTTTTTTGTACATAGAGCAATGGCTGCTTGACAAAACTAGGAAGTATTCGTAATATAATCTTTGTACTGACCAGTCAGTTCAAAAGATCGAAAGGGGACAGGAGTGATGGCACCATCCAAAAAAGATCAAATTGCAAACGGAGCTTTAACCGCATTTGCCCAATTGGGTTATAGCGAAACGACCATGGATGCAATCGCGGAAATGGCACAGGTGGCAAAAGGAACCCTCTATTATCACTTTTCCACAAAGGAAGAGCTGTTTTTGTACGTGATAGAAAAAGGCGTGAAGATGCTGATTTACCATGTAGATCATGTAATGCAGAATGAAGAGCTTTCCTTGGAGGATCGTATTCTGAATGTGCTGGATGAGCATCTTCGCTTCTTTTCCGAGAATCAAGATTTGTGTTTCCTGTTGCTGAGTGCGTTCTCAGGAGATGGACAACGCGACAGGATGGTTGGCAATCTGCTAGGTGGCTATTTCAGCACGATGGAGTCACACATGCTAGAACTGCAGCGGCAGGGGTATATCCGGGCGGATATCGATATTCGCACACTCGCTTCCTCGTTGTTTGGCATGGTTGGTTTTACCGTACTTCGCAAGCAGTTTCGCAAAGAGCCAGTGAACAGTGCTGCAGATAAACAGACACTTCGTTATTTGCTGTCAGGAATGTTCCAAAATAGTCTAGAGAAATGTAAAACAAGAGGAGAAGACAGATGAACAAACGTGCATGGATCGGTGTAGGTGGCTTTGTAGTGAGTATTGCAGTACTTGGAAGCGTATTGTTTGGTTCGAATGTGAGTAGCATGGCTGGTCAGAATACAACGAAATTAGCAGGTGTAATCGAAGGAACAGAGGTCGACCTCTCTTTTAAAATGGGTGGTTCCATCGAACAGCTCTCCCTGAAAGAAGGAGACGAAGTAAAGGCAGGGCAAGTAGTTGCCACGCTAAGCAGCGCGGAAATCCTTGCGAAGAAGGAACAGGCTGAAGCTGCTTACAAGCTCTCACTCGTCAAGCTTGATCAGGCGAAAAAAGGAGTATCAGTGACAGATAGCTCCAGCAATGCCCAAGTCGACCAAGCAAAAGCAGTAGTCAACTCGGCGCAAGCGCAGCTTGACGCGAACAGAAATGGAGCGCGTTCAGAAGAAATCACGCAGCTCAAAGCGAAATTACAAGCAGCACAAACTTCGAATCAAATTGCCGCGACGAATTTGGAACGAATGAAGAAATTAATGGCGGAAGGTGCCGTTCCACAAGTGAAAGTGGAAGAGGCGCAGATGCAAGCAGATAAAGCCCAAGCGGAGTTTAAAGCAGCAGAAGAGCAGTTGAAAATGGCTCAAACTGGATCGCGCAAAGAGCAGGTCGATGCCGCACAAGCACAACTGGATCAAGCAAAAGCTGCATACAACCAAGCGGTAGCAGGGAGAGGTCAAGTAGGCTTGAAGGAGCTGGATGTTAAATCCGCAGAAGCGAACGTCATGCAGGCAAAAGGTGCACTGGCTGAAATGGAAGCCTATGTGAACAACACCAAGCTGACAGCTCCAGTAGACGGTATTGTAAAAGCAGTTGCCGTTCAAAAGGGAGAGCTGGTTTCGCAAGGCTTCACTGTATTGACGATCCAAACAAAATCAGACAACTATGTCAAATTTTATGTAAATGAATACATGCTTTCGAATGTGAAAACAGGCGATCAAGTGAAATTGTTTGTCCCAGCCCTGAACAGAGAAGTAGACGCCAAAGTGGTTACTGTAGCTCCTGCTGCTGACTTTGCCGTAAAAAAAGCGACACAAGAACTCGGTGATCGTGACATTCGTTCCTTCCAGGTGAAGCTATTGGTGTCCGATTCGGAATTGCGTCCAGGTCTGACGGTTGAGTGGCAACTTGAAGGAGCTGGTAATGGTGAATAGTTTCTCTCACCTGTTCTGGAGCGAATGGAAAAATCTTTTTGCAAACAAAACCATTCGGAATATTCTTTTCCTCGTTCCACTGATTTATTTGACGATGTTCGGCTTTCTGTACAGTGAGAAAAAAGTGATGGAGATCCCTACTGTGATGGTGGATGCCGATCAAACCGAATTGAGTCGTGAGCTCTACCGCGCCTTTGAGGTCGATCATACATTTCGGATCACGTCAGTCGTAGGAACAGAAGAAGATGCAATGAAGTTGGTTGACAAGGGCGAAGCAAATATCGCCCTGATCATACCTGCTGGATTAGAAAAGGATGTAAAGGCTGGGAGAGAGGCAGAGGTACTGACTGTTATCGACGGCAGTAACATGATGATTTCGAATACGGCAGTTCGAGCAGCGAATACAGCAATTAAGTCTGTTTCAGCAGGAACCACGCTGAAGAAGATGGAAGCAATTGGCGGATGGGGAGAAAAAGGGAAAAACATGTTTACGGGTATCGACTATCGATACAGAGTGTTGTACAACCCGACCTTCAGCTATCTGTCCTTCATGGTATTTGGTCTTGCAGGTACAGTGCTTCAGCAGGTGTTGTTCCTTGGAATTGTATTGTCCGTGGCCCAGCAAAAAGAAGAGGGGACCTGGAAGGATACACTCTCTCGTCATAGCTTCTTCGCGATCACGGCGAGCAAATTGTTGCCGTACTTTCTGGCAGGAACCCTCAACATGTTCCTGGCGTTTACACTGATGTTAAAAGGTTTTAATATCCCTTACTACGGAAGTACGTTTGATCTAATGCTACTGGCTAGCATGTTCAACTTGGCGGTGTTGGCTATTGGGTATGCCATCTCCTTTGTGTCCAGCAGCCAGCTCCAAGCTACTCAGATCGGGATGATGATTGCAGTCCCTTCTTTCATGCTATCGGGTTATACTTGGCCAATCATGTCGATGCCAACAGGGATTGCTGCGATTGCAAAATCTTTGCCGCTGACCTATTTCTTGGGTGGTGTAAGGGAAATTTTGTCGAAGGGACACGGGTTGTCATCTGTCATGAATGACATCATGGTTCTCGGTTTCATGACACTCATCGGGGTGTTCGCAGCCTATGTCATTTATTTGTTGCAGATAAGGAAAAGTAAGGGGAAAGTTAGAGAACAAACGGCGGCATGAGTGGAAGGATTTGGCTGCGCCAGAGTGATGGCGTAGCCTTATTTTTGTTTACAAGGATCTTGTTTGGCAGTCAAGTTGTATAAAAATAAACCTTGTGTAATAAATAATCTCTCCTTTATACTTATTATAAAAAAGCAGATTCTTCAACACTAGGGGGACTTTATGTCAGCGACTCATCTAAAGCAATTGTGCGAGGAGACGTACACCAAGTTGAAAAAGGTCAGCATGGAAGTAGAACGTTTTTTGAATCAGGTTACCTTATCTGGTCTTGTATCCGCATCAGGTGATCCTGAAGAATTTGAAACGTATTACCGTAACTATCTTTCCGACTTGCGCCACCTTTTAGTCTACTGCGAAAATGCATACGAAAGGCTGGGAGTATCACTCCGACGCGCACGATTTCATGAGGAGTTTGCCGAGGAAGTATTGTATCAGGTATACCATAGCTGTATAAATAACTTCTATTACCCCAAAGGTGAGGTTTACGAAGAAGATGGTCGGTTGGCCTATACGGGTCAGGACTGTATCATTTTTCGCAAGCAGGTCGTCCCTGAGTTGCAGCAGTTGACCTTATCCTTGTCCAGAGTGTTCGAACAGTTGCGTAATGATTTGCAGTATTACGAGACAGACTACATAGCGAAAAAACAAATGCAACAAGAAAAAGCACGAGCTTAAAAAAGCCGTGCCTCTATATAAACGGAAAAAGGTGGAATGGACCACCTTTTTTATTTTTGAGCTTTTTTGCTCACTAATCTTATTGCGCACCAAAACGCAGACGTTGAAAAAATTTATTGAGCAAGCCGCCGATTGTTTTTGGAGGCTGTTCCGTTTTGACTTCCTCGACCGGCTGGGCTTGACGAAGGGCCTGATTCACATTGATCATACCGTACCCATATAACTGATCGTGACCCGGAGCTCCGAGGTCAGTTGCAGAATGTCTTATGAGATTCATTACGTCTCGGGTGTTCATATCGGGATGAACGGACCGGATGAGTGAAGCGAGTGCAGCGACGTGAGGACAAGCCATCGAAGTACCTGATAGCGAGGCATAGTCGCTGTAAATGTACGTGCTCGGAATATCAACCCCAGGAGCAGATACATCTACATAATCACCAAAGTTGGAAAAATCCGCGCGTTCTTTACGGTGGTCGACAGCGGCAACGGCGAGGACTTCATCATAGGCCGCAGGATAACTAGGCTGATCGCTCGCATCGTTTCCGGAAGCAGCGACTAATACGACATTATTATCAAAAGCATAGCGACAAGCTTCCCGCAGAGCAGCAGAGGAGGTGTAGTTGCCTACGCTCAAGTTGATGACATCTGCTCCGTTATCGGTTGCCCAATAAATCCCGTGTGCAATGTCTACAGCTGATCCCGAGCCGTCTGCGCCAATGGCTTTAACCGGCATGATCTTACTATTCCAGGACATCCCGGCAATGCCATCTCTGTTATTCGTTTTCGCTGCTATGACACCAGATACGTGGGTTCCATGACCATTATCATCCTGAGGTTTGTTACTGCCATCCAAAACGTTATAGCCTTTGACCAGCTTTCCAGCAAATTCTGGATGCTTCATATCCACACCTGTATCGACGACTGCTACGATAACATCACTGCTACCTTCGCTGACATCCCAGCTTTTCTCCATGCCGATTAGAGGAAGATTCCATTGATATTCCTTGTAATACGGATCGTTTGGCTTCACGTTCGGGAGTAAGAGGTAATTTGGCTCTGCAAATACGGAGTCAGGATGTTCAGCCAGTTTTTTCATGAGCTGCTTGGTAGTCATGCTCTTTGATTTGATGATGAGAAATTTGTCAAAGTCGCGCTTGATCTTGGCATCCAAAGAGGAAACAAGCTGATCAATTTTTTCTTGCTTGGGACGAGGGGAAAAGCGCACGACGACTTCATTCTCTACATAATGACTGCGGTCACGTTGGTTATGATGAAGCGTTTGGATATGGCTTTTTTTCTCCAGGTCACGACGAACGTCTTTTACCTGTTCAATGTAGTTAATCCGTGGAATTCTCGCCTGAACAGATGTCACGCGGGGATGAGGTTCGCGCATTTCCTGTTCTGCATGCTGATTCATCCGATACGGGACAACGACGAGACCGACCAAGGCAATAGCGGCAACAAAAGGCCAGACGCGCAAAAAAACTCACTCCCTCCAGTGCTGTTATCTATATCGTGCACATGAAGGGAGTGTTTATGAAGGAAATAGCTTACAGTTAACGTGATTAGATTAAACCAAGCTTTGCTAAACCATGTTGGATGCCATTGTCGTTTACGTGGCGCGTAATCATATTGGCGAACGGCTTCAATTCATCATGAGCATTCCCCATCGCAACTCCCATGCCAACATAGGAGAGCATCTCTTTATCATTCAACCCGTCTCCAAAGGCAACAGCATCCGCCGGAGTCAGTCCAAAATGTTTTAAGACAGCTTCAATTCCTTTTGCTTTGGAGCCGTTCGGGGGCAAAATATCCATGCAGTGTTCATGCCAACGAATATATGAGACGTCATGGAATTCACCCGTGTATCTCGATTCATCTGCGCCACAGTAGAGAAATGCCTGATAAATCGGCGTTTCCTCCCAGTAGCGATGGCGATACGCTGGGTGTTCCAGTCCCAACCAATCAAAAGACTCGATGATATGTGGGTGGTCCATTGCATTGGCATAGAAGTGATCTGCACTCAAAAATACCATCGGATGGGAATGACCCTCAGCCATTTGTTCGAGCTTTGCCAATGTATCTGTCGCAATTGGCGTGTGCTGGATGATCTTCCCTTCACTCTGCACATACGACCCGTTAAAGCCCACGAATGTCTCAATGCCCAGTTGCTTAGCGATTGGCATCAAATGATAAGGAGCTCGGCCGGTTGCGATCGCGACATGGACACCGTTTTGCTTTAATGTTTGTACGGCGTCCACCGTTGTTTGTGGAATAATGTGATCGGTGTTCAGTAAGGTTCCGTCAATGTCAAAAAAGACGATTTGATAAGCCACTTCTTATCCGCTCCTCTCCACGCTCTCTCTCGTTGTTTTCTCTCTATAAAAGGTTTTGCACAAAAAAATAGGAAAAGGAATGCCGGCTGGGACACTCCTTTTCATTTCGCTATTAGAATACTGCTACTTCTGTCTCGCTGTCAAATACATGACATTTGGCAAGATCCATCGCTAGTTTTACCTTCATCTTTGGTTTTAGCGCTTCACGAGAATCCACGCGCGCCACCATCTGGGTATTCCCGATATTGTGGAAATAGACGTACAATTCGGAGCCCATGTTTTCTACGACTTCAACTTCTGCTTCTAGTGTGCTCTCAAATGGATTTGCTTCCATAAAAGAAGCGTCGCTGTAAATATCCTCCGGGCGGATTCCAAAAATAACCTGCTTATTTACATAACCTTTTTCCCGTAAAGTCTTGGCTTTATCTTCTGGGAAGCGTACATGAATATTTTGCGCATCAAAATAGAGTGCTCCGTCTTTCTCGGAGAGATTCCCTTTCACGAAGTTCATCGCAGGGGAGCCGATGAAGCTCGCGACAAACAGATTGACTGGATGATTGTAGATTTCAGTCGGGGTTGCCACCTGTTGGATAAGACCGTCCTTCATGACGACGATTCGGTCTCCCATGGTCATGGCTTCCGTTTGATCGTGCGTCACATAAATGATCGTGGTATTCAAGCGTTGATGCAGTTTCAAAATTTCCGTGCGCATTTGTACACGCAGCTTTGCATCGAGGTTGGACAACGGTTCATCCATCAAAAATACTTGCGGCTCACGCACGATCGCACGACCCAGTGCGACACGCTGTCTTTGCCCCCCGGATAGCGCTTTTGGCTTGCGGTCTAGCAAATGCGAAATATCGAGGATTCGCGCTGCATCTTGAATGCGCTTATCAATATCGGATTTGGAGAATTTGCGCAATTTCAGGCCGAAAGCCATATTTTCGTATACATTCATATGCGGATAGAGTGCATAGCTTTGAAACACCATGGCGATGTCGCGATCTTTGGGAGCTACATCGTTGACGCGGCGATCGCCTATGTATAAATCACCTTCCGAAATCTCTTCCAGACCTGCAATCATGCGCAGCGTGGTAGATTTTCCACAACCAGATGGTCCGACGAGAACGAGGAATTCGCGATCTTGAATTTCCAAGTGAAAATCGTCAACTGCCGTAACGTTGTTTCCATATCGTTTATAAATGTGGGAAAGACTTACCTTTGCCATGAAAAAGGCACCTCCTCGGGATTGTGAAGAGAGAAAATTCTTGGATGACTATAAGGGTAGGGTACCAATTCACTTGCAGGTTGGATATGGACAGTATATACAAAATGTTTTGTTAATTTTGACGAAAGAGAAGGTAGAGCTGTAGCAAGACGGCATCAGGAAACAATCGCGGGTCTAATCCGGTTTGTTCCGTCAGCTTGTCCAATCGATACAACAGTGTATTCCGGTGAAGGAAAAGCTGTCGTGCTGTATCGCTTACATTCAATTGTCTGGTGAACAACGTGTCTAATGTTTCCAGTTGTTCATCTGTCATGTGCGGAACAGTTATGACAGCAGACAGCTCGTTTGCGAGAGCGGCTGCTATTTCTTTGGGGAGAGAAGCTGCCCATCGTTCTAGCGGATAAGACCAATCTCCAGCGACCATCATTTGTGGCCGATAGGCTTGAAGGGCACGAGCTAGTGATAATTGCCGTAAGAGAGTGTCGCCCAATGCAAGTGGACTCGTGATTGGCGATCCGACAACAAGGCGAACGGGTTCCATCCATTCCATCGAAATCAGATCATGTAGGCCAAATGCCCACTCTAAAAGCTCTGAGGCCGTTTTTTGATGATCGAGCATGGAGACAGGAACGATGAGAAGCGCATGTGTTTGTGTTAACGGAATGAAATCGGGTACGCCTTCAAAAAAATCATGCAGCAAGAGCTGCAAAAAATCCCATTCGCCCTTTCGATCCGGTCTGCATCGCTCTAATAAAAAGGAGACGCGCGCTTCTTTCCACGGCCATTTTGCTTCCAGCTGAGCAGGGATGGCAACAGGGGAGCCGGAGACCATGCTTGAAAGCCAATTGGCTATCTGTTTTGGGAGGGGAAGCGTTGCTGGATCATCCAAATGAGGAAAAATCAGATCCAACAACGCTCGGGCTGAAGTATGCCAAGATGCCGTTTCGATAAGGATCATTGTCATCACATCGTTGCTCGAATGGATGGCAACTTGCTCCCAGCCTTTTTGTACCCAATCCTGCTGAGCCTGCGCTGCTTCTGTTTGTGAGACTTGTACATATTCAATAGGTAAATTCGTAGCTTGTCGGATGTGCTCGACATCTCTCTTCCAATTTTCCACAAGGTGACCCCCATCTCGACACGAAAGTAAGACTATTATACCTTAGTCGAGGGCGAGCACGGCAGCGGTTTCTTGAAGAGCCAGAGCTGGAGCGGCTATCTCATGAAGTGGAGTATTACTGCCCAGTACATGCAAGGTGATCTCGGGGCGGGAACGCAGACGGATGTTTACCCCTGTTTGCCCCAGGCCCTCGCTGATGTAAAAGGGTCGACCATCCATCTCGTGAAGACCTTTTACGATATTTTGCTTCGGAAGTTTCCCCATCTTTACGAGATGAAAGGGGCGAGGCCAATGGATCTGTCCTCCGTGAAAATGCCCTGACAACAAATAATCGTAAGCATACTCCTTCATGTGCAAAACTATATTAGGATCATGAGTCAAGACGAGCCTTGCTCCTGTCTCGGGAACTCCGAAGAAAGACTTGGCCAGGTTGCTATGGCGCGTGCTGAAATCATCCACACCAATAAGGTGCAGGGGCTGCCCCTTGTGATAGATCGTTTCATTTTCGTTGACAAGAACACGACAGCCAATTCGTTCCAACTCTGATTTTAACTGTGCAAGCTTGAAAGGGGTAAGCACGTAGTCGTGATTACCAAAAACTACATAAGTTCCGAGTGCCGGCTGTAATTGCTGAAGACATTGCACAAAAGCAACTGCCTTCGGAATGTTTTTGTCGCGGTCGAGCAAGTCTCCGGTAATCGCAATCAGGTCTACCTGACGCTGCGAAAAGTCATCGACAATGCGCTGGGGCAATACAGATAAGTTTTCCATGTGCAAATCAGACAAATGCAAGATCGAAATCGGCTCAAAATCATGCGGTTGTTGAAGGTGCCGGGATTTTTGCAAGGTTATTGCTACTTCCTTTATTTGAACATCGAATGTATTGCGATAGGCCCGAAAAAGCAACAAAGCGATAGCGCCAAGTAAAAGAAACCAGATCATCAAGGTCAGCCATCTCCTTTGCGGTAAGAATACTGTTCATTATACAAGAAAAAGTTCGCAATCGAATAAGTAGGTTCTGGCAGGAGGAATTACGCAAAAAATGTAGAAATATTATGAATGTTGCGTAGTGAGAAAAACGATGTAGAGTGGGAGAGTGAAGACATGAACGTTGAGAAAATTCCTGCAACGGAAGGCCCTTATAATCTGAAAAATTATGACGAAACATATGCGAATTTTGATTGGGCAGATGTGGAGAAGCAATTCTCTTGGTATGAAACCGGGAAAGTGAACATGGTGTATGAAGCCATTGATCGACATCTCGCTACTGATCGGAAAGACAAAATTGCTTTGATGTACAGCAATGCGACGAGAGACGAGACCTATACTTTCGCGCAATTAAGCGAATTATCCAATAAATTCGGGAATGTTTTGCGGAATTTGGGCATTGTAAAAGGAGACCGCGTTTTCGTCTTTATGCCGCGTTCGCCGGAGCTTTATGTAAGCGTTTTAGGCACAATCAAGGTTGGCGCAATTATAGGACCGCTGTTCGAAGCGTTCATGGAAGCCGCTGTGCGTGATCGCTTGGAAAATAGCGAAGCCGTTGCGATCGTTACGACACCTGCACTATTGCCACGCATACCCGTTAACGACCTGCCTGCCTTAAAACATGTGATTGTTGTAGGTGCAGAAGAGGAGCTAAAAGAAGGTCACATCCGCTTTGAAAAAGCGATGGAAGAAGCCTCCACCGAGCTGGAAATCGAATGGGTTGATCGTGAGGATGGAATGATCCTCCATTACACGTCAGGTTCAACGGGTAAGCCAAAGGGTGTTCTGCATGTTCACAATGCCATGATCCAGCACTACCAAACTGGGAAATGGATTCTCGACTTGCAAGAGGATGATATTTATTGGTGCACAGCCGATCCTGGCTGGGTAACGGGTACTTCTTATGGCATTTTTTCACCTTGGTTGAACGGAGCAACAATTGTTGTACGTGGCGGACGTTTCACTCCGGAAGACTGGTATAAAGTCATTGAGAAGAACAAAGTATCGATCTGGTTCAGTGCTCCCACTACGTTCCGTATGTTCATGGGGGCAGGGGATGAACTCGTCAAGCAATTTGACTTATCCAGTCTGCGTCACGTCCTGAGCGTTGGAGAACCGCTAAATCCGGAAGTCGTTCACTGGGGCATGCGCGTGTTTAATCAACGCATTCATGACAACTGGTGGATGACGGAAACAGGTGCTCAGCTGATTTCTAACTATCGCTGTATGGCGATCAAGCCTGGATCGATGGGTAAGCCGTTCCCAGGTATATATGCAGCGATTATTGACGACCGTGGAAATGAGCTGCCACCGAATCGAATGGGGAATCTGGCAATCCGTACAGGTTGGCCAGCTATGATGAGACAAATCTGGAACAACCCAGCGAAGTACGAAGAATACTTCAGCATCCCAGGCTGGTATGTATCCGGGGATTCTGCATACAAGGACGAAGAAGGCTACTTCTGGTTCCAAGGCCGTATTGATGACGTGATCAATACTTCCGGTGAGCGAGTCGGCCCGTTTGAAGTAGAGAGCAAGCTCGTGGAGCATCCAGCAGTAGCCGAAGCGGGCGTCATTGGTAAACCAGATCCGGTTCGTGGTGAAATTATCAAAGCATTCATCGCGCTGCGAGCTGGGTATGAGCCAAGTGAAGCGTTAATGGAAGAAATTCGCAAGTTTGTGAAAGAAGGACTGGCTGCACATGCTGCTCCTCGTGAAATCGAATTCCGTGACAAGTTGCCAAAAACGCGTTCCGGAAAAATCATGCGCCGCGTCTTGAAAGCGTGGGAATTAGGTCTACCAACTGGTGACCTATCTACGATGGAAGATTAATCACAAGAAGAACCATCTCTCGAAAATGCCGGGAGATGGTTTTCTTTTTTTAGGAATGGCTATGTTGTTTATGAGCATGCGGATGGTCGTGGTCGTGCTCATGGTTATGATCGTGATCGTGCGAATCGGATGTTGCCTGGCAATGTAAGTCACCATGTAGAGTAGAGGAGTTCTCAATCTGGATGGTAGCGTGTGTAATGCCGAAATCTTTTTCCAAAAGACTTAGAGCGTCATTTAACACAGGGTAGCTGGGCAAATCGTCCTCGACAACCAGATGGCATGTAAGGGAATCAAATCCGGAAGTAACCGTCCAAATGTGCAGGTCATGCACTTTGATAACTCCAGGCAGCTGACTGAGTGACTCTTCCACTTTTGTTGTATCCAGGCGTGAAGGGGCGCCTTCCAGCAAAATATTGACGGATTCTTTCGTTACACGCCATGCGCTCAGCATGATCAGGACTGCCACGACGATACTGATGATCGGGTCGGCAATGTACCAGCCAAAAGCCCACATCAGGATACCACCAACAATTGCCCCGACAGAACCGAGAAGATCGCCGAGAACGTGGAGATAGGCACTGCGTACATTGACGTTGTTTTTGGTATCGCCACGCATGAGTACCATGGCTGCAGCAATATTCGCCAAGAGTCCGACTGTGGCGATGATGATCATGGAGCCACTGGCAACCTCAGGCGGATTCCACATGCGTTGGAACCCTTCCCAGAAAATGAACAAGGAAATCAGTACAAGTGTCACACCATTGGTCAGTGCAGCCAAGATTTCAAAACGTTTCAATCCGAATGTTCTCTTTGCAGAAGGTGGTCGTGCAGCAAAATGAACAGCGATTAAGCTCAATAGAAGTGCTAATGCATCGCTCAACATATGCCCAGCATCAGAGAGCAACGCCAAACTATTGGTGAGGAAGCCCCCGATGGTTTCTACAACCAGAAATACAGCAATGATGAGGAAAGAAATGAGAAGAGCTCGTTTACTGGCTCCTTTTCCATGATGATGGTGATCGTGATCGTGTCCATCTCCATGATCGTGATGATGAAAGCCCATGATAGAATCCTCCTTCTAGAAAATAATTTATAAATGTTCCACTAGATAAAGGGCGTCTTTTCCTACGCCGCCCATAAGCGCTGACGCCCTCGTATGCTGCCATGGAAGTCCGAGAAAGGATAGGCCAGGCACTTTTGTGATACCCCGAAGATGAATGGGTCTGCCTTTCGAATCAAGCACATCTGGAATACTCAGCCAATCGTAGTTTGGTCGAAAGCCAGTGGCCCACAATACGTTATTGACTGTTGCCTCTGTTCCATCTGCAAAATAAACGGTACGCCCATTAACCTGTACGGTTCGAGAAACCAACCGCAATGCTCCTGAGCGAGAGAGCTCGCGCACCTGGTTTTTGTAGCCGAATATCGGATCGGGTGAGTTGCGCATTTTCTTGCCGATCCAGGTGGAGTGGGGAGCATCGAGTAATCCAAATGTCTTCATGTAATCAAATATAGGTTTTCCAAATATGAAGTTTGGCAAATAAGAGCGTGATTCTCCCTGTGAAAAAATAACGGGTCGATGAGCGGCGAGCTCTACCGCAATTTGTGCCCCAGAGTTGCCGCTGCCAACAACAAGGACCGGGCCGTCGATAAGCTGGCTCTCATTCTTGTACTGCGAAGTGTGCAGTTGATGAACGGTGTGGTCCAAGCTGTTCGCAATATCTGGGATAAACGGCGTATGAAATGGCCCTGTTGCAATGACGACTTGCTTCGCGTGGAGCAGACGATCTTGTGTCCGTACTTGGAAGCGGAAACCAATTTTGCTGAGCTCCATAACAGTCGTACCAAGCATGACAGGCAATTCGAAATGTTTGGCGTACAATTCTAGGTAGTCTGCCGCTTCATCCTTGCTTGGGAGCGTATTCTGCTCTCCGGGAAATGTAAGACCAGGTAGTTGATTATGTTTACGTGGTGTAAAAAGCACCAGCGAATCGTAGCGTTGCCGCCAACTGTCCCCGATCCGTTGGTTTTGCTCCACGATGACAAAACGGCGATTTTTACGCTTGAGTGCATATCCGAGAGCAAGTCCTGCCTGCCCCCCGCCAATTACGATGACGTCATAGTCGTTCATGATTCGGGCCTTCTTTCTGGTAATTGATTACCTAAATCATACCATATTCATTATTATATTCAAGTAATTGTTTGAATGTTTTTTGAAAATCAGCAAAAAAGGCCGCCACTATTAGTGACGGACCTGTTTAAAAGCCAGTGGATTTACGGTTTTGATTGCCTCAATTCGGCAGCATGCTCAATACCACACATGATTAAATGGCGGACATGATCGTCATCGAGTGAGTAATAGACGAGCTTGCCACTTTTGCGGTATCGGGCGAGACCCATGTTTTTTAACAAGCGCAGATGGTGAGAAGTATTGGGGATCGAACTATTGATGGTTGCTGCGACATCACAAACGCATAGTTCTCCTTCAAGTGCCAGCGCGTAAATAATTTTTGCTCGCGTATCGTCTGCGAGAGCCTTGAAGAGAGGGGCGACACCATCCGTTTCCGTCATTCTAGGCCGAAGCCTGTTTACTTTTTCTTCATCGATCGTCTGGACTTCACAAACCTCAAGATCAGTGGGAATGCGCTGGATGTCTTCGCTCACTTCATTCACCCCGAACCGTACGATTTTTCACCATTATAAGACGGATACAGGGGGAAGGGAAGGCTGGACAACCTGTTGATTTTGTAAAAATGTAAAGGACAAGAAGGAAAAATAGGTGTCTGTATATAAATAGGAATGATACCTATTTACAAAATGAGAGGAGAGAACTCCCGCTTGATTCTGAAGATTCGCCAATTTTTAGTTGAAATAATCGGGGCGCTTCTGCTTGGTCTAGGTGTCGTTTGGTTAACGATGGGAAGTGACAGCAGCTTGTTTTCCGGTTGGAGCATAAAGTGGTCCCCTTTATGGCTTGATGTGAAAACCTTTTTCCTTAGTATTTGGCTGGAAGCAATTCCGTTTGTCCTCTTGGGTGTATTCTTTTCGGCATTTATCCAGACGTTTGTGACAGAAGAGCAGGTGAGGCGTTGGACACCGAAGCATCCACTCGTGGCCCTGCCGTTTGCCGGGTTGCTCGGATTTTTGTTCCCTGTCTGTGAATGTGCCATTATCCCTGTGGTTCGTCGCTTGATTCAAAAAGGGATGCCGCTGTCAGTCGGGATTGTTTTTTTATTGGCGGGACCGATTGTGAATCCCGTTGTTTTGTCATCGACCTATGTCGCTTTCGCCCGTCAGCCGGAAATGGCTCTCTATCGGGGCGTTGCGGGATTCGTTGTTGCGCTCATAGTGGGCATGCTTGTCTTCTTGTTTGTTAAAAAAAATCCGATACGGCTCGGCATGGAATCGCAAATCAGTCATGAAGCCGATCATGTAAAAGCGACGAGTGGAAAGCTGTCCTCGACATTTGCGCACGCAGTGGACGAATTTTTTGACATGGGGAAATATTTGTTGTTTGGTGCGTTTATCAGTGCACTTTTACAAGTGTACATCAGCCGGGATACGCTCATGGACATCGGTCAAACGCCCCTCACCTCCCATTTTGTCATGATGGGGATGGCGTATTTGTTTTCGCTTTGTTCAGAGGCGGATGCGTTTATTGCTGCCTCCTTTTCCAATACGTTTTCAAGCAGCTCGTTGCTTGCTTTTCTGGTTTTCGGTCCCATGCTCGATTTAAAAACGACGTTGATGCTATTTGGAACGTTTCGCTTTGGTTTTGTTGTCAAGCTGGTCGTAGCTATTACGCTTTTGGTGATTGGCGTCACTATGCTTATGCCGATGTAAGGAGGAGAATATGGATCCGAATAAATTGAAGCGTCATCACATTATGCGCAGTTTGATTTTGGCGGGCATTACAGCATTGTTGGCCTATTTGATCCTGTCGGAAGCACTCAGTCACTATCTCGCACCCCGCTTGCACATGTTTAGCTATGTCACGCTCGTCATTCTGGCTCTGTTGACAATGGTCAGCATACGGCAAATTTTTGTTGGCAGTAGCGTTTACGATTGCGATTGTGAGGAGCAGCACAAAGTACCGCGTACACCCATGGGTTCCTTTTTGGTTTATGGATTGTTTGTGCTCCCCATCGTAATGGGATTTTTCATGCCGGATAAAATTCTTGGCAGTGATGTAGCGGAAAAGCGGGGGATCACGCTACTCAGCAATGATGTACGAAAGCTGGCGGATGTAACGGCGAATGCGAATGTGAATGCAACAGAGAATGTGTCGCAGACAGCAGGAGTCAAAGAAGATGCCGAGCCAAGTATAAAACCACAGCCAGAGGCTACGAATCAAGTAGCAATACCCCCGGTGCAAGCAACAGACGACGAGCAATTGCGGCAGCGATTCTCGAACGTGGGATTTGGTGACTTTTACACGGATATAGCCGTCTTTTTACATAAACAACCAGTGATTGAACTGAATGACAAAATGTTCTTGGACGGACTCACCACGATGGAGCTATATGCAAAAGAATTTGCTGGAAAAGAGCTTGAGACGATGGGATTTGTATATCGACAGCCTGATTTTACTAAGCAGCAGTTTGTCGTAGCGAGGTTCTCCGTCACCTGCTGTACAGCAGATTCCAGTGTCTATGGGGTTCTGGTGGAAAAGGAGGACGCGGACAAATGGAAAAAAGATAGCTGGGTAAAAGTACGCGGAAAGCTAGAGCTGCGTCAGGTAGAAGGATATGACATGCTTGTTCTCAAAGCCTCTCAGGTTGAAGCTGTCTCCGCTCCCAAAGATCCTTATGTGTATTACAGCTTTGAATCAGCTCCAGAAAGTTAAAAGCGGGGGAAACAAAATGATCGTGCGACTAGATTTACAGGATGAACAAACGGTACAAAAACTTTGGAACATGCAGAAAAGAGCGTATCGTGTAGAGGCGGAGTTAATTGGAACAGAAGATATTCCACCTCTGCGAGAATCAGTAGAACAACTGAGGGCATGTGGGGAAACGTTTTATGGCTACATAGAGGGAGACGAGCTGGCAGGGGCTGTTTCTTTTATGATCGAGGGGGAAACGTTGGATATTCACCGAATCATTGTCGATCCTATTCATTTTCGCAAGGGAATCGCGAGTCAATTGCTAGCCTCTGTCCACGAGCATGGTTGCAGCAGGATCGTCGTAGCAACTGGTTCCTTGAATGAACCGGCTGTTCGATTGTATGAAAGACGTGGGTTTACCTTGACGGATAAAAAAGAAGTGAAGCTCGGTCTTTGGCTATCTTTTTTCGAGAAAACGATTCGACGATAAGGAGAGAGGTTGGGAGGGTTTACGTTGATATCGATTAGGAAGGAAATCAAGTGGCAACAGCGTTTGCTCAAGGCCACGACAATGGCTTCCTTGTTGGCTTTGGTCCTCGGTGGATATGGGAGTGGCTGGTGGATGCCAGAACGGGTAAGGGCGCAGTCTCCTGCGGTGGGGAAGATAGACGACTTCACAGCCAAGCCTATAGCAGATGGCAGTAAAGGCTCGTACGACCTGAAGTTTGAGATGTCGCCAGAAGGAAAGTTTACCGCTGAGGCCAAGATCACCGTTGAAAATCGTTCCAAGGACGAATGGGATCAGCTGATCTTTTATTTCCTGCCTAATGCATTTATAAAAGAGAACAAACCTCCATTCTTCGAGGACGCAGCCGAAGTGAAAATTCGTGACGTCAAACTGGATGGTGTGAATGTGAAGTATCAGCTGACGGGTGATACGCTTGCCATCGCACTTGCCGATAAGCTAGCGCCAAATGAGAATCGAGAGGTAACCGTAAAATATGCGTTTACCGTTCCGAGAAAAGGACTGCGCTTTGACCGTACGGAAAATGGCTTTCATTTGGCGCAAGCATATCCGATGCTAGCTACCTACCAGGGGAAAGACGGATGGAATAAGAAGCCGTACTCGCTTCGAGGCGAATCTTATCATACGAGCCATGCGGATTTTTCTATTTCGTACCGCTTGCCGAAAGGGTATACCGTTATTAGCTCGTCTGATCAGGATAAGGAATCGAGCAGTCAGAGCGGTAATATAAATGTGAAAAATACGAAGGAAGTATTCATCGCAGTTGTAAAAGGAATGCGTAGTATAAGCAAAACGGTCAAAGGTGTCGAGCTTCGGGTATGGGGAAAGGAAGCAGACAAGGAAGCGATCACAGTCGCCCTGCAAGCTGCGGAAAAATCGTTTGAACAATTCACGGATAAATTGGGGCCGTATCCCCATAAACAACTCGATATCCTGCTGGATGAAACCGCAAGTATGGAATATCCTGGCGTGGTGACGGTCGGACACATGGGGAGTGTGGACCCTGATTTAAGTCACACCGTGGTGCACGAGATTGCTCATCAATGGTTCTATGGAGTGGTCTCAAATGATCCGTTCCATCACGCCTGGTTGGACGAAGGAATAACAGAGCTTGCCACGACGCTCTATTTTTACGATGTTGAGAAAAAAGGGGATGCCAGCTTTTATTTTGCTGAACAAGCTGACGCGACCCAATCGGTTTCCAATCTGCCGCTGGATGAGTTTGGCAAGGGACCGATCGTGGGTCCGGTGTACGGTCAGCCTGTAAAAGAGCTATGGAAGCTGATTACAACATATGGCGATGCGACGGATGGCTGGGAGTTTTTGCAAGCGTATTATCAGACGTACGCCTACAAACAGGTGGATACGCCTGAGTTTGTTCGTTTTGCCACAGCGTATTTTCCAGTGAATGAACAGTACTTTGCGAAATGGCTGCGTTTATAGTACGCCCCTTTACACAGAACAACCCGGATAACGGCACTTTTTTCAAGTGTCAGTTTCCGGGTTTTCCTTCTTTTTAAGGCGTACGCTTATTTGGTATCATCTGTTTCTTTCTGTTGGTCTTCATAAAACCAGAGAGGATCATCGCAATCTTCATCGCCATTGTAATTGATTAAAATTTCTTCACCCGCTTGAATGTCCGTATACGCATAAAAGTCAAACGTGTGGTTGTCGAAGTTAATCTCATACGTGGCATTTGGCGTGTAGGAATGATTAAATAGCATGCCATACCCTAACAAGAAGGCTGTATGATTTGCACCGTACTCAAATGCATAATCCGCGAGCAAGGTTTTCTCGATATGCTCATGCTCTTCGTTCAAATAGGGCAGCACGGGCGCTTCATGAATCAGGTCGCCTTTTCTGATATCTTGCGTTGCAAATACACCTCTATTTAATTCTCCATTGCTAAGTTTGGAGGTCTTGACTTCGATCATGCGGATCACCTGCATTTCTTATGTCTGTGGAAAACGTATCTTTCTAAGGATGACAGTTGATTGAGCAGAAAGCAATGTTTTTTATTTGATAACCAAATGATGGCGAACCGCATAAGCAGCGAGCTGGACGCGATTAGCCAATTGCAGCTTCTCGAGAATGTTTTTCAGGTGGTTTTTCACAGTGTTTTCTGCGATGATCAGCGCTTCGCTTATTTCCCGATTTGTTTTTCCGGCTCCCACATACATGACGATCTCTCGCTCTCGCGGGGTCAGAACAGCTGGTACCATTTCATCCGTCGCCTCTTCTTGACGGAAGCGGTACATGAGCCGGGTTGCCATTTCGCGGGTCAACTCACTGTCCTCGCCGAGCAAGGCATGCAAGTAGTTAATCCAGTCGTCAGGCTCTAAATTTTTCAGCAAGTAACCTTGGGCACCGAATTGAATGGCCGTGATCAGGTCAGCAACGTCATCGGAGACGCTGAGAATGACGACTTTGATGTGCGGGTATGCTTTCTTGACCTCACGGGTCGCTTCGAGTCCGCTCCATTTCGGCATGTTGATGTCCATGAGCACAAGGTCCGGCTGTATTTGTCCGCATAGGAGAAAGGCTTCCTCGCCATTTTGTGCTTCTCCGATGACTTCAAAAGAGGGATCGGGATCAAGCAGGCTGCGAATGGCCATACGAGCCATCGGGTGGTCGTCGGCGATCAATACACGGTAAGCGTTCATAGTGTTTTTCCTCCTGAATGAAAAGATAAGCGGATGATCGTACCGCCTGCCGGTCGTAACTGAATGTCGATGGATGCGTTCAACTGGCGTGCTCGCTCGCGCATCATGGACAGACCGTATTTTTTCGTATCGGGAAAAGGGTTAGAAATCCCAATGCCATCGTCCTCAACGGAGAGAACCCAACCAGTTGGTTCATCTGTCGTGAGGTGAATCCACGAATGCTTGGCCTGAGAATGCTTGCGAATGTTTGCAAAAGCTTCCTGGATGATCCCGAACAGTTGCACCTCTGCGGTGGGAGTAAAAAAGCCGTCTTTGACATGTAATTCGCTTGCAACGTCGATTCCAGATAAAGCGCTCCATTGCGCCAGCCATTTCTCAAGGCGCTGATCCAGACTGCCTTCTTCTGGCAATGAGCGCAAGTTAAAGATGGCTTGCCGCACATGATTGTCGATGGCAGATACAGCGATCCGTGCATCGTCCAAGTGTCCCTGCTTCAGCTTTACGTTGAGGAAGAATAGAGACTGGGCAATCCCGTCGTGTAATTCGCGGGCAAGGCGTTCCCGCTCCTCATAAACAGCGCGACGAGCTTGTTCCTCGATAATTCGTGCATTCATTTGTTTAAGGGTGTGAAACATCCAGGTAGCGAATAAAAAAGAGAGAAGGAGCGTCAAGAGGGTAATGTACACATTTCCGGCTTCCATAGACATATAGGGCAGCAGAAAGTCGTGACGGATGAATTCAAAACCCCCGATGATGATGGTTGGAATCAAAAAGGTCAACCAATAAAAAATTCGATAGGACATGCAGATGCCTCCTTGCATGACTGTTGGCAAACATTCCTTTAGTATACCGAATGGGACGAGCGGATGGTATACTCAGGTGAGAAAAGGTGGAAAGCAGGAGGGAATATCATGAGCACGATTGCGAAAGCATTGACGATAGCGGGTTCAGATAGCGGTGGGGGAGCTGGGATTCAGGCAGATCTGAAAACCTTTCATCAACACGGTGTGTACGGAATGAGTGCGATCACAGCAATCACTGCACAAAATACATTGGGCGTAGCAGGTGTGTATCCATTGCCGACAGAGGCAGTTGCCCAGCAAATGCATGAGGTGCTGCGTGATCTTGGCGCTGACGCGGCGAAAACGGGCATGCTGTTCAATGCTGATATCATTCGTGCTGTTGCGGAAGAGCTCAAGGCATTTGGCCTGAAAAAGTTGGTGGTAGACCCGGTGATGATCGCCAAGGGAGGGTCAAAACTACTGCTGGATGAGGCGATCGTTGCATTGAAAACAGAGTTGCTACCGCTGGCGGAAGTCGTTACACCGAACTTGCCGGAAGCAGAATGCTTGACTGGCATGAGAATCGAGACGACAGACGAGATGCGCGAAGCGGCAAAAGCGATACATGCGTTAGGCGCTCGCAATGTCCTGATGAAGGGTGGACATATGCAAGGGGACGTTGTCGTTGATATTTTATTCGATGGTACAGCATTCCATGAAATATCCCACGAGCGTATTCATACACGCCATACGCACGGCACAGGTTGTACGTTCTCAGCGGCTCTTACAGCAGAGTTAGCCAAAAATACACCTCTCATCACTGCGGTTGAAAAAGCAAATCGCTTTATCTTCGAAGCTATTAAGACTGCTCCGCAATTGGGTGGCGGGCATGGGCCGACCAATCACTGGGCGGTTGTAGATTGATTTGACGAATCAAAAAATGAATGCCCCACAGCGATGCCGTACAAACAATCGCTGAAGGGGCATTTTTTATTTGACTTCAATAGAAAAAGTCCCTTGAAGTCGTTCAGGATAGCTGGACAGAGGAAAGGAATAAGAAGTAGGCGTACCTTTGTTTGTTTTTCGCTTGAATAGCATGGAATAGTATTGAATGGAGTCATCATCTGTCGAGTGGGTGCTTCCTTGCACATAATCATATTTATTTCCCACGTCGTCAGTCAGGTCATACCCTAAGGAGATATGAGAGTCTTTATCTTGGGGTGGAACCTTCAAAGAAAAGTCCATACCCACCACATCATCAACTTGACGTAGTGCCGTTAATTTTAAGCGATCATTTGGCACGTTTGTTAATGTGCCTGCCTTCGCATCGATTACAATTTGCAATTTATCTTTGTCTATGGCACGAATACCATCGGCTTTGAGAATAAGGTTTTTGGGCTCTACAAAATAAATACTTTCCAGATGGTATACTCTTCGATTCTCACCGTTGTCCCGAACAGGAACGCCATTTCCCCAAAAAGCGAATGTTTCTCCTTTTTCATCTTCGAGCCTCAGCTTATCAAAATCAAATACGTGCTTTTGGTTAGCTGGATCAAAGCGAATGCTCACTTCAGTCTGAGTAGGAAAGACTGCAATTTGTTCAATCGTGAAGTGTTGACCGTCAACTTTGACATCCTTCATCACCGGATACACTTTTTTCTCAAAGGTCTTGAATTTGTTTTTATCTACAGCAAAGTCGATCAAGAGAGGAGTCTTTTGCTCGAGATTATCGATTTTTAGCGTGACTTTTGCAGTCATTGCATCGGGTATCTCAGTGGCTTCTTCGATGACAATATCAATACGATTCTGAATCACAGGCTCTTCGCTCTCCATGCTTGACCAAGCCATACCGTGTTTCCATTCTTCCCCTGTTTGGTCTAACAACTCGATCTTGTGCAAGCCTACATTTTTATCGGTGAAAGAATGCTTTAGTGTATAGAAGAGGACCATCCGTTTTTCATCGGCCAAAACTTGATCGATGGTAAACGTAACATCTTCTACTGAACCACTGGCACCAATATTTTGGACAAGATTGTGTTCTGCTGCTTTTTGTAAGCCTTTGTCATCCCGAAGAAACTCAACGATTTTCTCCATCCCAGGAATCGAGCTGACATAAGCGGCAACAGCAGGTGAAAGTCGAACGGAAAAAATAAACACGAAAATAAACAAACAGGCAACCAGACTAGACCCCACGCGTATCCACCGATTGCGGCTCCGATTTTGACGCAACTCTTTTGCTTGTTCCATTCCTCTGCGAATGTATTGATCAATCTCAGCGGGAACCATGAATGGACTCGCATTGGTTTTATCATTTTCACTCATAATGCTCACCAGCCTTTCCCGAGATCTTTGCGAAGTGCACCTAGAGCCTTGTGCAGCCATGTTTTGATGGTGCCTTCCGGATGACCGAGTACCTCTGCAATATCGCGTATCGTCCGATCTTCAAAATATTTCAAAATAATGATGTGGCGATAATTTGGACGGAGACGAGCGAGAGCCTCTTCGATTTGAATACGCTCGACATTTTGGTCGTCCATCGGGAGACTTGCACGACTTTCGACGTCATCTTCCATCGGACTCAAGATAATCCGTTTTCGATGCTTTTGCTCATCCAGACAAATATGAATAAGGATGCGGGTCAGCCATGTACGAAAATACGCAGTCTGTTTCAATCGTGCAAGCTTGAGATAGGAACGGCACGTCGCTTCCTGGATGGCCTCTAATGCATCTGTCTCGTTACGAAGAAAGGCGTAGGCGATTTTATACAGTTGATCTTTATGAAGGCTGACGAGTTGAAAAAAGGCATCATCATCCCCATTTTTTGCGCGCGAAACGAGCTGTTCCAGATTCACTTTTTCCCCCTCCTCTACCATTAGACGGTGCAGGGGCAAAAACGGTTTTCCTAAAATGTCAGCAACTTTCTTTTGTTTGAACCAATCCCCCGTCCACTGCTTACTGTAAAAGAAAGAAGTGTGTAAGGATGGGGTGCAGGTGTATGTGGATCAAATGGGTTACGATTCATGAATCGTATGGCCTCCCACGGATTGCTCAGGAATGTCGGCGTTATTTAGAAATGAAAGGAATTCGAGTCAGGCTTTTGTCCAAACAGACCAAAAAAGCAGGACATGTCTATACACTACAAGTACCGCTAGCTCAACAGGAGCAAGCAAAGGTGCTGCTACGCGATTTTAAAAACACACTGAAATAACGGGGCACAGCCATACTTCTCCTTACGTCCAGTCGAATGGTGCGGGCATACTAGGTGAGGGAGGGATGAAGGCATGGGAACGACCCTTTTGGAACGACCTGAAAAGACGGAACAAAAAGGCAGCAAGCTGTTTGTTCCGGATTATATTTTCGTGGAACCACATGCATTGAATTATCCACTTGGAAAAGAGCTGTATCAACGTTTTCAAGCAGAAGGAATTCCGATGCAGATGACGACCAGCCATAATCAGGTTCGTGGCATCCCTGGGGATACAGAAGTGGAGAAATATCGCAATGCGAAGCGGACGTTGGTCATTGGTGTACGCAAAACATTGAAGTTCGAGACTTCCAAGCCTTCCGCCGAATATGCCATTCCACTGGCTACGGGATGTGCTGCCCACTGTCATTATTGCTATTTGAACACCAATATCGGGACAAAGCCGTATGTTCGAGTGTACGTCAATACAGATGAAATTCTGGCACAGGCTGAGAAGTATATCCAGGAACGCCCGGGTGAGATCACTCGTTTTGAGGCTGCCTGTACATCCGATCCGGTTAGCATTGAGCATCTAACGGGCAATTTGAAACGAGCGATTGAGTTTATGGGCCAGCAGGAGTTTGGGCGGTTGCGCTTCGTGACCAAGTTTCACCACGTGGATTCCTTGCTGGATGCCAAGCACAACAAGCATACCCGGTTTCGCTTCAGCATGAATGCCGACTATGTCATCAAAAATTTTGAGCCAGGTACCTCCAGCTTTCATCAGCGACTAGAGGCTGCAGGGAAGGTAGCCAAGGCCGGTTATCCGCTCGGCTTTATTTTAGCGCCTTTGTATTGGTTTGAGGGATGGGAAGCAGGGTATACCGATTTACTGGAAAGACTGCGTTCGCAGTTGGTTCCCGAAGCGATGGAGGATTTGACGTTCGAGCTGATCCAACATCGTTTTACCAAGATTGCTAAAAGCTTGATCCTCCAGCGCTATCCGAAAACGAAGCTTGAGATGAAGGAAGAAGAGCGCAAGTACAAATGGGGGAAATACGGGAAAGGGAAGTACGTCTATCCCGACATCCAAGCAAAGGCTTTGCAGGCCCATTTGGAAAGTGAAATTGCCCGACTGTTTCCACAGGCTCGCGTTGAATATTTTACGTAAGAACCAGACTGCTCTTGATGAAGAGCAGTTTTTCTTTTAGAAAGAGGTGTACCAAATGATACCAAACGACACAATGCGAATGTTTTCGACAAACGCTTACATACGTGCTAGAATATGGAGTGCTCTCATTTTCTTGAAAAGGATCGAAGCATACATGAAGTCCATATTGATTACCGTTGAGGGACCTATTGGTATTGGGAAAACCTCTTTATCGCGGGAACTAAGCCGTGCCTGCAACTTGCAGCTACTGGAAGAGATCGTGTACGAAAACCCATTCCTGGGTAAATTTTATGAAAATATTGCCGAATGGAGCTTTCAACTCGAGATGTTTTTCCTCTGCAATCGTTACAAGCAGTTGCAGGATATACATTCACAGTTCCTGAATCAAGGTATCTCCGTTGTTTCTGATTACAATATTTTCAAAAATACGATTTTTGCCAAACGGACGTTACAAGGAAATAACCTACCAAAGTACCTTAAAATTTATGATATCCTAACAGAGGATTTGCCTCAGGCCCATTTAGTGATCTACATGACAGCTTCAATTGAAACCGTGATGAAGCGGATTGCGATGCGCGATCGCGAAATGGAGCGCAGCATGGATGTCACCTATATGGAGAACCTGATTGCGGATTACAACGAGTTTATGGACGCGTTTGAAAAGCATCATCCGGATACGCCTGTCATCAAATTCGATTGTGACGATTTGGATTTCGTACATAGACCAGAAGATTTGAAGTATGTACTGGATCGAATTGCACCACGGATTCAAGAGCTGATGGGACAAGAAGGATAGGGAACAAGGGAAAAGTAAGCATGGGGATAAGGAGTTGCGTACATGTCGAGGTTTCAAAACAGCACGCTTCGTGAAAAATACGGGATACCAAACAACGCAGTGATTACGATCGGCGGGACAGTAGGGGTAGGAAAATCCACCTTTACACATGCCTTGGCAGATCAGCTCGGATTTCGTGTATCTGTAGAGAAGGTTGACAATAACCCGTATTTGGGCCGTTACTATAATGATTTATCGCGTTGGGGTTTCCATTTGCAAATTTTCTTTTTGGCTGAACGCTTCAAGGAACAAAAACGGATGTTTGATTATGGCGGCGGTTTTGTCCAAGATCGCTCCATCTATGAGGATACCGGGATTTTTGCCCGTATGTTGTACGAGCAAGGCAACATGACAGAAGAAGATTACCGCACTTATACAGAGCTTTTTGAAGCGATGGTCATGACGCCTTACTTCCCGCATCCAGATATTTTGATCTACTTAGAGGGAAGCTTCGATGATATTATTGGTCGCGTAAAAGAGCGCGGGCGTCCGATGGAGCAACAAACGCCGGTGGATTACTGGCAAGATTTGTTTGGCCGCTATGATAGCTGGATTGCTTCCTTTACTTCCTGTCCGATTTTGCGGGTCAATATTAACGAATACGACGTTGTGGATGACCCATCTTCGGTAGAGAGCATTATTGCGCGGGCTGCTGAAAAAATTCGGCTTGGACGAGCTACCCGCTTTTCATCATAAAGATCCTATACCATAACAGAGCACCCCTGCATTTTGCCAGTAAGAGGCGGAAGCAGGGGTGCTTTGCTTTTATTTGCAGCGATATCCTTCCAAGAGAAGGGTCATCGCTGCTGAAATTTCCTCAAGGGACTTCTCATGATCGGGAGTCTCCGAAATCCAGAGCACGGCTTCGTTCATCGCACCAGACAGCAAATGCGTCAGAGCATCGATGGAAACGGGACGTAGGTACCCTTGCTCCTGTATCGTTTGAAGCTGCTCTCTGAGATGCCGCATGGAGTTTTCCTCGTCCATTCGGCGCCACTTTTCCCACCCGATGACAGCTGGGCCATCGATAAGCAAAATCCGCTTGTTCCGTTGTTCGACGGCCGAGGAGACAAAGGCCAAGCAACCCAAGATCAATTGTTGCCAAGGCTCCTCACTTTTCGCAGCTTCCGCTTCTACGCGCTCTCCGATTTCTTGTTGGACAGAAGCCAGTACTGCCTCAAATAATCCTTCTTTGCTCCCAAAGTTATGGTACAGTGCGCCACGGGTCACCCCGGCTTGTTTCACGATGTCTTCCATGGCCGCATCCGCGTAGCCTTTTTTGGAGAACATCTCTCTTGCCACTTCGATCAGCTTTTGCATCGTCTGCTGTTTTTGCTCGGCTTTGGACATCTTCATGGGATACGATCTCCTTACTTATTTCATGCCAGATTAGACAGGGTCAACATAACGGTCAGCAAATGCTTCGGAAGGCGGGATTACCTTTATGATATCAAGTAAAATGCCATTCGGATCGGATGTAATAAAATGCCGCTGACCAAAATCCTCATCTCGAATGTCGAGATGGAGAGGAAGACCTGCTTTCACAATAAGCCTCTCGTATTCAGCGTCAACATCATCGACTTCGAAATTAAGGATAAGACCACCCTCTACAGGCTTTCGGAATCCTTGTGGAATTGTGTCATGAGAAGGATTTAAGATGGCGAGCTCAAAAGCTGGAGTGCTGCTCTGATTCTGCATGCTCACATACCAGTCTGCTTCGAAAACAATATCAAATCCAAAGTGCTCTCGATAAAACTTCGAGCTAGTCTCAACTTGTTCTGTCAAGATGACAGGATAAAAGCTGTTCACTTTCATTCTGGGTCTCTCCCTCACGATTGGATGAGGTTAATTTAACATACATACAGTATGTATGTAAAGTGATTTCCCTTTTTTCAACAAAGAGTTTCCTACACTTTGCCACACGCAAATCGGCTACGGATAAACCCCGCTGTGGTATAATAAGAACATCTTGGAATTAAAGGGGCTCAGACATGGCTGAAGAATGGTTTGAACGCAGCTTTCGCGAAGATTATGTGCTTGTGTATCGTCATAGGGACGATTCGGCCGCAGATGGAGAGATCGCTAATCTGTTGGAAAGATTGCCGGTAAAGGACACAGGACGCGTACTTGATCTTTGCTGCGGGAGCGGGCGTCATTCGCGTGCGCTGGCTCGCCGGGGGTATGAAGTAGTTGGTGTGGATTTGTCGCCTGTTCTTTTACAGTTGGCTGAGGAACAAAACACCTATCCACAGCTAAGTTTTGCCCGCTGTGATATGCGCGACATTCCGTTTCACGAAGAATTTGATATCGTGGTGAATTTGTTTACCAGCTTTGGGTATTTCTCCACAGATGAAGAAAATGCTAACGTTATTCGCAACATGGCACAAGCACTCAAAACAAAAGGTGAAGTGGTCATCGACTTCTTAAATGCAGCGTACGTCATCGATAACCTCGTGCCGCACTCTACCAAGGAAGTCAGTGGGATGTTGATTAAAGAAGAACGCTGGGTCCAGGATGGATTTGTGAAAAAGCGGATACTGATTTCCGACGAGTCATCGAATGAACCGCGTGAGTATATGGAGCAGGTTCGCTTGTTTTCTGCCGAGCAAATGATTGCGATGCTAACAGAAGCGGGATTCGAAAAAATCCAAGTATTTGGAAACTATCTGTTTGAAGAATATGTAGCGCATGAATCACCTCGGATGATTTTTTATGCCGTGAAGCAATAGGGTGCGGATAACCTGTACGTCTCGTGAATATGATGGTGTAACAACCATTTATCGGGTAAAAGGGGGCATTGCTACAATGAGCAAGCTGTCTTTGGAACAGGTCAAATTGTATCTGAGCAAGGTACCTGGCTGGAAGCTGGTAGAAGACCGAATGGCGCTATCACGCACGTACCACTGTCGTGACTTTTCCACTGCAATCAGTTTCGTCAACCGTGTGGCAGAGATGCTTGAGCATGACAATCAGCATGTGGAAATTCATCTGGCAGGTGGCACAGTCACGTTTACATTAGCCACCCGCGAGGCAAAAGGTTTAACCGGCAAAGATTTTGCATTAGCCCAGACGATTAGCAAAGTAAGCTGACAGGCAAAAGAGAAATAGCCGCTTCCCACAGCGAAGCGGTGTTTCTTTTTGGCTTTTTAAGAGCTACTTTGTTATGATGGGCAGTATGAACCATTTCGGAGGGATTACAAGATGGACATTCAACAACATGAGCAATTGATTCAAGTGTTGGCGGAGTATAAGAATCAAAAGGCTTCCGTGACTTTTACCCAATGGGATACCGATAGGGAAGAAGAGGAAGAGGTATCCCAGTTTCAAGCTCAGCTTCTAGAAACCAAGCTGACTGACAATGAATTTGAAGAAAAAGATCTCCTGCTCGTGTTTACGACAGAAGAGGGCGATGAAATGGAAATCCTGATGGAGATTCCGGGTGATGAAGTAGATTTGGCTAGCTATGAGGAAGGTCATTTGCGAATTTTTGGAACAGAAGCGGAGATTGTTTTGCAAAAATGAAAACGAAACGAGCTTTTCGTTATGTAGGCACGCCTGATCCCATGTCTGATAAAGAGGCGTACCACTGCGAAAAATATATAAAGAAACACAAGCATTCCTTGGTGAGAGCGGGACAATATTTGGTTGATGTATCAGCCCTTCATGCTCTGTTTCATTTGGACTGTTGGAATTGCAGGACCGTTCATCGTGAGACCTGCTGTGAAGGTGGACAACCTTACGCTGTAGAAGAATGGCAGATTCCCATTATGGAGGGGGAAATCCCATCTATCTCTGCTGGACTAAAGGATGAGGCTGAACGCAATCATTGGCTTCTTCATGGGGTTTGGGATCGCAATGAGCCTCGAGGAACCATTCGTATGCGACATGGCAATTGTCTTTTTTATCAAGAAAACAATGGGCGTTACGGCTGTGCGATCCATGCTTATGCGGAACAGGCTGGTCGTGAAGTTGAGCCTCTCAAGCCATATAGCTGTCAACTGTATCCAATCGACTTGATTGATACAGGGGAAGGGATCCTGCTAACGGCGGTTACTAACGAAACGTCATCCTTTTCCAGGTGGGGTACAGATTATTTGGAGCAGTTTTACTGTGCCAGTCCGGCCCGCCGAAAGCTAGCTACGCATATAGATGACAAGCTGTTTGCACTAGACGGCTATCGGCCAGCCTATGAGTGGAATCTGCCTTTGTTACGTTATATTTTGCAAGAAGAGGCAGAGAGAATAGAAGGCATACTTGGGAGCAGCTATCAATTGGAACGTTGAATGCCTTGTGATATGATGATGTATGCATCAAGTAGATTGATAAAGGAGCAACAGCGATGAACGTCAAGACAACTCAAGAATCTCGTACAATTCAGGCATCACTGGTTCAGCCATCTGATACGAATTACCATGGTACTATTTTTGGTGGTACGATGATGGCTTATATAGATGAGGTAGCTGCAATCGCTGCGATGCGACATTCGCGTCGCCCTGTTGTGACAGCATCGATTGACTCGATTGATTTTCTTGCTCCCGTCAAAATGGGACATTCCATTTGCCTCGAAGCATTTGTTTCGTCAACGGGCAAAACGTCCATGGAGATTTTCGTAAAAGTCGTCTCGGAAAATCTCCAGACCGGCAAGCGTATTTTGACCGCGACATCTTTTCTTACCTTTGTTGCCTTAGATGAGGAAGGGAATCCGACTGAGGTGCCAGCTATTGTCCCTGAAACAGAGGAAGAAGAGCGATTGATGGCCACTGCGGACGAGCGGAAGAAAATGCGCAAAGAACGAAAAGGGAATCTGCAAGATTTTGTGAGCCAATTGAACATCGAGAAAAGCATATAATTTTTTTTAGTCTTCACCCTGAGCGAACATTCGTTCAGGGAATTCTCGTTTATTTATGAGGAGGAGGAATCGGGCAATGAAGTACCGCAGATTAGGAAAAACGGATCTGAACGTATCCGTAATCGGTGTAGGTACCTGGCAATTTGGCGGGGAGTGGGGACTGGATTTCTCCCAAGAAGCTGTTGACCAGATTCTCGACAAAGCAAAAGATCTCGGCATCAACTTGATTGATACAGCGGAATGCTACGGAGATCATCTGTCCGAACAGCTTATCGGGGGATATTTGAAAAAAAACCGCCGGGAAGACTGGATTGTGGCGACGAAATTCGGGCATCATTTTCACGACAAATTTTCTCGAACTAATCATTATGGAGCGGCTGAAGTTCAGCAGCAATTGGAAAAATCGCTACAAGCTTTACAGACCGACTATATTGACTTGTACCAATTCCACTCGGGACCTGACGAAGCGTTTGACAATGATGACTTGTGGACCTACCTCGACAAGCAGGTGCAGGCAGGAACGATCCGCCATCTCGGCCTCTCGATTGCGAAAAATGATAACATGCATCAAACATCTGCTGCTACTTCGGTAAATGCAAAAGCCATCCAGGTAGTTTACAATCGTCTGGATCAAAAGCCGGAAGAAGGTGTATTTGCTTCTTGCCAGCAGCAAGACCTGGGTGTATTGGCTCGCGTTCCGTTGGCGAGTGGTTATTTGAGCGGAAAGTATAAGCCGGGTTCTGTATTCGCTGGAAACGATGTGCGGCATCGACACGATCAGGAGCATGTCAACAAGCTGCTGCTCCAAGTAGAAGAAATCAAGAAAAATGAAGTTCCAGAAGGAATGGATATGGCGCAGTGGGCACTGGCGTGGTGCCTCAAGCATCCAGCTGTCACGACCGTGATCCCAGGTAGCAAGAGCCCAGCGCAGGTAGAGGCAAATGCCAAAGCGGCTGACTATGTGAGCGATGAGCATCCACAAGCGATGTCGAAATAAAAAGGATACGTGCCATGACAACTTCCAAAAAAACGGTTAGAACTTGCGCGAATGGTCATTCATACAGGAAAAGCACGGATTGTCCGACTTGTCCAATCTGTGAGCAAGAACGCCAACCGGACACTGGATTTCTTTCTTTGCTTTCGGCACCAGCGAGAAGAGCATTGGAACACAATGGGATCACGTCCTTGGAACAGCTCGCAAGCTACAGTGAAAAAGAGATCCTGAAATTTCATGGGATGGGACCAGCATCTATGCCGAAACTTCGGACTGCATTGAAGGAAAAGGGATTGTCATTCAAGAACGAATGAGTAAGGCACAGCGAATAAAAAAAGGAGGAGCCGCGAGAGACAGCGACTTCTCCTTTTTCTTTTAATCCAAAAAGCGGGATCTGATCTGCGGGGTAGGAAGCATGCATTGCTCTGCTTTACCCATCCACCGATAGCGATTTCTCGCGGCCCAATCATAAATCGGATTGCGGACAGGCCTTGGGATGAGCCGAGCTACAGTTGACAGCAGAGGCCATCCACCTTGAAGCTTGCGACCAACGTGCAAGATCGCATCCGATTTTGTATATAGCTGTCCGTTGGCTATAAAGACCACGGATGACATGTCTTTTTCCTGATAGTTGTAATGAGACAAAATTTCCTGGGCTCTACGTGACTGCAAGGAAGCAAAATGAATGTGTCCATGCGGATCACGCTTCAAAATAAACTGCACAGCACCGTGGCACAGGTGACAAACCCCATCAAACAGTAACAGGTACGCAGGATGGTCGAGTTCTCTGCCTGCATTCATGAGACAGCCCTCCATACTTCAAGTGGTTTGGTCGAAATGCTTATCCTTAGCTCCATCATAACAGAGAAAAACAATGGTTCCTATACATGAACGATTATTCCTTTACAAACGCGAGTGTCCCTTGGTGGATCAACTCTTCTGCCTTGACGAGATCAGGGTGCATTTCGCGGTCTTCATGCAGGCGGGGAATCACCCGGCGCAACTGCTCATAGGCTCTTGCTGTACCTGTTCCGAGATCTCCCGAACCAAAATCGATAGCTTGAGCTGCTGCCAAATATTCGATAGCAAGCACCTTGGTGACGTTTGATACGATCGTGCGAAGCTTGCGAGCAGAAGTCGTACCCATGCTGACATGGTCCTCCTGATTAGCAGATGACGGGATCGAATCGACTGATGCCGGATGGCAGAGCACTTTGTTTTCAGAAACAATGGAAGCGGCAACATATTGCGTAATCATAAATCCAGAATGGAGTCCGCCATTTTCAGTTAAGAATCCGGGAAGGCCACTTAGCTGTGGATTGACGAGACGTTCTGTGCGTCTTTCGGATATATTTGCTAGCTCAGCCATCGCAATGGCAAGAAAATCAGCTGCGAATGCCATTGGCTGACCGTGGAAATTCCCGCCGGAGATGACATCGCCTGTTTCTGTGAAAAGAATAGGGTTATCGGTAACGCTATTGCATTCGCGTGTAACCGTAGTCCATACATACTCAAGCGTATCACGAGTTGCACCGTGCACTTGCGGGAGGCAACGAAGGCTGTATGGATCTTGGACGCGTAGCTCACCCTGTCCAGTGGTTCGTTTGCTGCCGGATAAGTGCTGGAGCAAACGCTTTGCTGATTCCTGCTGTCCTGGATGCGGGCGGACGAGATGGAGCTGGGGATCGAAGGCTTTTGGAATTCCACGCAGCGCTTCAATCGTCATCGCAGCAATCAATTCCGCGCTTTCAAGTAGAACTCGCGAATCATACAAGGCGAGGCAAAGCTGTGCGGTCATTGCCTGTGTACCGTTAATCAGAGCCAGACCTTCTTTTGCCTCCAGTCGAATAGGGGAGAGGCCCACTTCGCTCAGTGCATCTTTACCGGATAGCCGCTTGCCATTGACGAGCGCTTCACCTTTGCCGAGCATGACCAGTACCATATGAGCAAGAGGTGCCAGGTCGCCGCTTGCACCAAGGGAACCTTGTTGAGGAATAATCGGATGAACCCCGCGATTGCATAGTTCTACTAGCTGAAGCAATGTTTCTTCCCGAATTCCCGAATACCCCTTTGCCAACGCATTGATGCGCAATGCCATCATCGCACGGACAACTTCAACGGCATAAGGGTCGCCCATCCCGCAGGCATGACTCATAATTAAATTTTCTTGCAGCTTGCTTACGTCCTCATCGTGGATCATGACATCGGAAAATTTTCCGAAGCCAGTAGTGATTCCGTATACGACTTCCTGCTGTGATACCATTCTCTCCACCATGGAACGTGAAGCACGAACACGATGCAATGCTTCTTCAGTTAATTGGATGTGGGTGGCGCTTCTTGCAATGGAAACAACATCTTCGATACGCAATTGATCCCCATCTACTTTTACAACGTTTACTTGCTGATTCATCTGTAATTTCCTCCTTTAGCAGAGCAGAGAACGAAAAGAGCGAGGGGTTAGGATACTATCTCCTAACCCCTCGCTCGAGAGCATGTATGTGATTGGATAAAAACGTGTAAGCCTGCATTCGTCGCGGCATACGTTCTTCCTCACTTTCGTTCATGTGCAACTGTCTGATTATTTTAGCTATTGCTATCATTGTATCAAATGCCTACGTGCAGTCAAGATGATCTTGTCACGGCGGCTTCCCTAGAGAGTAAAAAACGGGCTTAGTCCAATTTTTTAAACTGGGCGAGAGTCGTCTCTTGAGTTGGATAAATGTCATACCATGTACTGTGTTAGTTCATCCGAAAGGACGTGTAGAATTCCGTGGAAAAGCGACGTAAGATGCCGCCTATGCCTACCGCACTCCCAAGGCGTCCTAAAGAAATGCCGAAACCGCCTTCTTCAGCGATGCCATTGCCCTCTCCATCGATGCCGTCACCTATCAAGCCTTCTCCTGAAAAGCCCAAGTCGGAAAGTCCAATCAATCCGAATCATTCTATTCCTGCGCGCCCAATGCCGCAAAAACCGATCATGCCTGCTCCCAATCTGGCTAACCCAAACGTACCAAACGTGATGCCGCCAAATCGGATACCAGCGAATCCGATGCCACCTAATAAACCGTCCAATCCAATGCCACCAAATCTCAAACCGAATCCAATGCCCATGCCACCGAACCGGATTCCGGCAAATCCGATGCCTAACGCTTCACCAAATGTAAGGCCAAATGAGAGCCCAAACATGAGGCCAAATGTCAGACCCAATGTGCGACCGAATGAGAGTCCAAACATGAGACCAAATGTCAGACCGAACGTAAGGCCAAACGAAAGTCCAAACATGAGACCAAATGTCGGCCCGAATGTAAGACCGAATGTACGACCAAATGTCAGACCGAATGTGCGGCCGAATGAAAGTCCAAATATGATGCCAAATCTAAGACCGAATATCAGACCAAATATCAGACCAAATATCAGACCAAATATCAGACCAAATGTAAGGCCAAATGCTCGACCGAATGAAAACATAGGAAGGGAGCTGGAGTTGTACCTGTTCAAATTCCAGTTCCATATGGATCGGATGGATTATTTCCGCCACAAATGCGAGGAGCATCGTGAAAATCGCCGCAAATACATGGAATACCGCAAACATTACAAGCATCATGAACGAAGAATGCATCATTATCATGACCGTTGCCAATTATGGAATGACGGTAGCAGTTCATTTGGGCGAGGTTCATCATCTTCATCCTCGGGTGGCAGTAGCTCCTCCTCCGGATACCATTATCGACATAGACGGGATCATAGACGAGGACGTGGGTGTGACTGCGGATGTTCATTTTGAAGCGTATGAGGAAGGACGCCAGCTAATTAAGCGGCGTCCTTTTCCATACTCAATTCGTAAATGCTTCAACAGCGACTCCTTTTTTCTTTAACTCGCGTCTTAAAGTAAGGAGGGCATCATCTTTGTTTTTACATTCCAAGATGATGTCCACATTGTAATCCGCTAGCGCACTGACAAATGTAAGGAACGCCTCTGGATCAATATCGTCAGCATGAGCGCGAAAGTCATTTGCTGACTTAGGCGAGGACATGTGCATCTTCGGTGTGCGTTCTCCCCAGGTTTGAATAATTCGTGGAAGGTATTCCGTCCAATCCTCGCCATCAGAATGGCAGTTGTGGTGGTGAATATCGAGCACCATCGGCACACCGATCCGTTCGCACAGCTCCAGAACCTCGCGCATGGTAAAAGAAGTGTCATCGTTTTCCACGACTAAACGACGTTTGACGTTTTCAGGAAGCTGCTCGAAGTTGGATGCAAAACGAGCAAGAGAAGAGGCTTTATCTTCGTATACCCCTCCCACATGTGTCACCAAGACGGAGTTATCGTCAATTCCCAGTAAATCAAACACTTTTGCATGGTAGGAAAAATCGGCAATGGTCGCTTCCAGCACAGAAGGCTTGTCACTGTTCAATATGCTGTAATGTCCGGGATGAGCTGTCAAACGAATGCCATGATTGCGGATATAATTCCCAGCCTTTTGGAAGTCCCATGCGAATTCCTTTGCCCAATCCCATTCAGCTGCTACCGGATGAGTAGCCAGTGGAACAAATTCAGAAGGAAGCCGATACAAAAAGATCTGATTTTCTACATTATAAGCAAGTAAATCCATTAAATTGAAAAAGTTTGCCTGCATAACTTGCCGCAGCTTTTTTAATCGAGCTGGGGGATCTAATTTATTTACTTGGGCAACCGTCGTTTTTTTGTTTGGATTGTTTTTCGTCTTTACACTGATGCAGGCATAGCCCATACGGATCAAGGAAATCTCCCTCCTTTGCAGCAGCATTCCTTTGTAGTATCTCCAAAACGGGAACGTCGTCGACTTCTTGCCAGGGAATTATAAAACGGATAAGATGGGAGAATGTCACAGGCACGGCTACAACCTTTCCGTAAAAATGCAGACGTTCCTCGTGAGTAGACTTCGGTAAAGGTTTTTGAAGGAGAATGCAATGAATAGTCTTGACCAATCCTATAGTATGACTCTGGTTTTTCTCTCCTATTTTATTTCAGCAATGGCGTCATACACAGCATTAGATCTAGGCGCACGTCTCCATTATGCAAAAGGCAGGGGACGTGTGTTTTGGTTATGTGCTGGAGCCGTCTCCATGGGGCTTGGTATTTGGGCTATGCATTTTGTTGCCATGCTTGCTTTGCATCTGCCGATTACTGTCGAGTATGATCACTTGATTGTATTTTTCTCGATTGTTTTGGCCGTGTTATCATCAGCGCTTACATTATGGATCGTGAGCGAGCAGTCCATGTCCAAGACGAGGGTGGTAACAGGATCAGTTGTCATTGGAACTGGTATCGCAGGAATGCATTATACAGGGATGGCAGCGATGATGATGAACGCCGTTATTCTGTACGATTGGCTATGGTTTACTGTATCCATTTTCGTGGCGATCTTGTTTTCGAAGGTTGCGTTGATTCTTACGTTTCAATTGCGTTCGGTGGACCCAGTAGAAGGTCTCTGGCGTAAAATTTTTGCAGGGCTGTTGATGGGGGCAAGCATTACCAGCATGCATTACACTGGAATGTACGCCACCACATTCGTCGCTCACGAGCACATGACAATCGCAGTGATCCCGTATGATGATTCGGGGCTGATCGCTACCATGATTGGCATTGTCAGCGTGTTGATTCTAGTCGTGACCTTGGCTTCTGTATACGTGGACAAGCAATTCGCAGGGAAGACCTTGCGCGTTCTAGAAAGTGACCAGCGCTATAAATCGCTATTTGAGCACAATTACGACGGAGTAATCTTTTACTCGATCGATGGGACGCAAAGTGTCATGAATCCTGCGGCGATGCGATTGACAAAGGAGCAGAGCTTGCCTCTCAAAAAACTAATGACGATGTGTACTACTACAGATGCCGAGCTCATATCGACCCACTTTGCAAATGCCGTGCAAGGTGACGCGCGCAACTGCGATATTACCTTGACGACGCGCGAGGGCTGTCAGCTTCATCTGAACATGACTCATACCCCCGTATTTGTCGATCAGCAGATGACGGGTGTCTTTATGATTGTGAGAGACATTACCAATAAGAAGGAATACGAGGCAAAAATCAATTATCTCGCTTTTCACGATTCGTTGACGGGTTTGCCGAATCGCCGTTTTGTCGAACAGCAACTGGATCAGGTGATCATGGAGGCACAAAAAACAGATCAGCAAGTTTACGTGCTGTTTCTGGATCTCGACCATTTCAAACTGGTAAACGATTCCTTGGGGCATGATTTTGGTGACCTGTTACTTCAGGAAGCCTCCTTGCGTTTGCGGGAATGTGTAGGAAAAAAAGGAACGGTGTACAGGCTCGGCGGAGACGAATTCATGGTGATTCTGACAGATGTCACGGAAAGAGAAGTATCTTCCATGGCGAATGAAATCAACGAGACGATTGAACAGGCATTTTTTATCCATGGGCACGAGCTGTACATAACGACGAGTATCGGGATTTCTCGCTATCCAGAGAATGGGCAAGACAGAAGTGTCTTGATGCGGAACGCAGATGCGGCGATGTATGCAGCCAAAGACAAAGGGAAGAACAGCTTCCACCTGTACGTACCGAATCTGGAGCAAGCAGTGAATGACAAAATGAATATTCAAAATGAATTGAATCGTGCCTTGGCCAGGCAAGAATTTTTATTGCATTACCAGCCACAGGTAAGTGCCAAATCAGGCGCAATCGTTGGTGTAGAAGCACTGATTCGGTGGGATCATCCTGAACGAGGCTTACTTTTGCCAGACCAGTTCATCTCGGTAGCAGAAGAAACCGGGTTGATCGTACCGATTGGAGAATGGGTGCTGCGGACGGCCTGCAAGCAGAACAAGCAATGGCAAGATCAGGGACTCATGCCGCTTCGGGTAGCCGTCAATCTATCTGCACGACAATTCCTCAAACAAGATTTTACCCAGATGATCGCTGAGATTCTGCACCAGACTAGGTTAGCACCGGAATACTTGGAGTTGGAAATCACAGAAAGCAGCATGATTGACGTCCACCGTGCCACACAGGCACTTAAGGAACTGAAGCAATTAGGCGTGCACGTTGCGATTGACGATTTTGGAACGGGCTACAGTTCTCTCTACTATCTGAAAGAATTCCCGTTGAATCGTTTGAAAATAGATCGCTCGTTTGTGCGCGACATGATCGAACAGCCTTCCAATCAGGCCATTGTGTCCACGATTATCTCCATGGCGCATCATTTGCAACTGCATGTGATCGCAGAAGGGGTCGAGACAAAGGAGGAGCTTGCGTTTTTGCAGGAGCATCTGTGTGAAGAAGTGCAAGGCTATTTATTTAGCAGACCGTTACCGAGTGAAGACGTAGCATATTATTTGCAAGCCCAAAAAGGCGTTAGTTAAACAAGAGGAGCAGCTCTCATGAGTTGCTCTTTTGTTTTGCTTCTGCCAGCCGAATGAGGTGGTATAGCTGTCAAATTGGCACGTAAAATGTACTATTCCTGCTAACTTGTCAAGGAATTGCATCTAGGACGAAAGGAGGGAGAGAATGCTAGCTCTAGGTGTCACCTTATTGCTGTTGACCATTGGAGTTGCGATTGCCATTGGGTATCGGGCAAACGAAAGCGTCCGGCACTTTGATGAAAGCACGCATGAGAGTTTTATCGGTTCCCAAGCAGAGAGGGAGGGATAACGAAATGCAGCAGGAAAAAGAACAGCAATTGCTCGAGGACAGGAGAGACCTGAACAAGTTTGGTTATGCGCAGGAATTACTGAGGGATATGGGTGGCTTTTCGAACTTTGCGATCTCATTTTCGATTATCTCTATTTTGACAGGTGCAGTATCCTTGTATGGGCACGGATTACTGTATGGCGGTTCTGGCATGATGGGCTTCGGATGGACCTTGGTCGCCTTATTCGTCATCCTGATAGCAGCATCGATGTCTGAGCTCGCATCTGCGATCCCTACAGCCGGAGCATTGTATCATTGGGCAGCTATTTTAGGCAGCAAACGGTGGGGCTGGTACACAGCGTGGATCAATCTCATCGGCCAAATCGGGATTGTCGCAGGTATTGACTATTCGTTCTCTTTGTTTGCGGACCCGCTGCTCGCGAGTGCGTTTGGCTATACCTCAACGGAAACGACTACGTTAATCCTGTTCGGGATTACACTCCTTTTGCACGGTGCGTTTAACCACATTGGAATTCGACTTGTTGCCCGGTTAAATGATTTCTCTGCTTGGTACCATATAGGCGTCGTCGTCATACTCGTCGGAAGCCTCGTTTTTTTCTCCCGTCATGATCTGCAACCGCTTGATTACCTCTTCCAAGTCGGTCAAACCTTTTCAGACAAACCGTACGCGATTGCTTTTTTGATTGGGTTGTTACAGGCGCAGTGGACATTTACTGGCTATGATGCATCGGCGCATACGATTGAAGAAACGATTAACCCGCGGGTTCGTGCTGCTTGGGGGATTTATACATCTGTGGCCTTTTCCTTTATTTTTGGATTTATCATGCTTGCTTTTGTCACTTTATCCATCAAAAACGCAGCGGCTGCGAGTGAAGCGGAAAATGCATTTATTTATGTGATTAGCGAAGCATTAGGCGGCACATTTGGTTCCGTTGTGCTGTGGCTCGTCACCTTTGCGATGTGGTTCTGTGGCTTGGCATCGATTACTTCCTTTTCGCGAATGTTGTATGCGTTTTCGCGTGACAAAGGAATGCCGTGGAGCCATCAGTGGGCAGAAATTTCGACCAAATACCGAACGCCGGCAAAAGCAATTTGGCTGGTTATCATTCTTTCCTTTGCGCTTGCCTTGTTCGATTACATCGTGAAAAGCATCAATCCGAACACGTCGTATACGACCTTGGCATTTTTGACTGCGGTAAGTGTCGTTGGGTTATATGTCGCTTACGGGATTCCGTTGTACCTCAAGCTCCGGGCGGAATCGCGAGGACTTTTTCAGCGGAAGCATTACGGTCCTTGGCATCTGGGGAACTGGAGTAAACCCATTAATGTGTTGAGCCTGATTTGGATCGTCTTCATCTCGATAATGATGGTGATTCCGCCGAATCAAACAGCTGGGTATGCCTTGATCGCCATGTTTTTGGTGCTTCTGATCATGGATTTGGCTTATTACCGGAAGCATTTCAGGGGCCCGCAAGCTGCGTTGGGCAATTCAGAGGAAGACATAAAACGTCAGGAAGCAAAATTTCGCGACTCCTAATGGAAAAGAAGCTCTGGCTCACGGAATGTGAAGGGTCACCCTTATGTCAGTATTGGCATAGGGTTTTTTTTCGTGAAGGACGGTTTTGCATAACGAATGGCAGAGGACGAAAAGCTATCAGTAGGAAGGAAATAGCAATAAGATGGGAGGTAGGCGATGAAAAGGATGAGATGGCTGCTACTAACAATGGGAATCGTGCTGATGGCTCAAGCAACGAGCTTGGTTCCGCAGGTGAGTGGGTATGACAAATATGTGCGTGAAGGAAACTCCTCGAATCGGTATGAAGTCGCGGGTATTACAAATGCAGGCGCATTCGAAGCCTTTTTTGAAAAACTTCAAGAAGCGGTCAAAAATAGTGACAAGACAGAAGTAGCCAAGCAAGTCAGGTATCCTCTGCGAGTGAACAAAGACGGAAAAAGTCAGTTTATCCGAGATGAACAGCAATTTTTGGAAGAGTACAATCGAATCATGACTGAGAAGGTAAAGGAAGCGTTTTTACAGCAAAAGGTAACCGATACGTTTGTTAATGATCAAGGCGTGATGGTAGGGAATGGAGAAATCTGGCTGGGGCAATTTTCGAATCGCTTTGTCGTTTTTGCAATAAATGTGGAGTAGGACAAGAGCTTTTCTCTAGAAAAGCTCCCACTCTAGTAATATAAATCTTTTTATTGTTACAAATAGTATATTTTACATGGACATTATCGGTGGAAAATTCTAAAATAACAAATAAATAGACAGCTACAAATGTGGATTCGACAGCCTTGTCCTTGTGGAATGGACATTTGTTATTTTCATCGTTCCGTGATAGAATTCACAAAACGATATTTTTTTTAGCTAAACTTAACTGACTCGGGAAATGTTGAGGGATAAGGCAAAAAGAGGAGTGATTGTGTGAGTTTGGAAACGAAGAAATGGGCGGATGAAGTAGCTGAGCAGGTAATCTCATGGCGTCGATATCTCCATCAGCATCCAGAATTGTCGTTTGAAGAGGAAAAGACGTCTCAATTTATTTATGAAACGTTGGAATCTTTCGGGAATTTGGAGCTTTCGCGGCCAACCAAAACGAGCGTGGTCGCTCGACTGATCGGATCACAGCCAGGAAAAGTTCTTGGCATTCGCGCTGACATTGATGCTCTCCCGATCCATGAAGAAAATGATGTGCCATATGCATCAGGAAAAGCTGGCGTGATGCACGCGTGCGGACATGACGGTCATACAGCGATGCTGTTGGGAGCCGCAAAAATTTTGTCCCAGTACAAGGATCAAATCAAAGGTGAGGTTCGGTTCTTCTTCCAGCATGCCGAGGAGCTGCCGCCGGGTGGGGCTGCTGAAATCGTAAGAGCTGGTGCAGCGGACGGACTGGATTCGATCATTGGTATTCATTTGGCATCGTACATGCCTGTAGGGAAATTTGGTGTACTTTATGGGGCACTTACTTCATCGACAGATCGCTTCGATATCAAGATTCAAGGAAAAGGTGGACACTCCTCGCAACCGGAGGCATCTGTTGACCCGATCGTCATTGGGGCACAGGTTATTACTGGCCTACAACAAATTGTATCCCGCAACGTCAGTGCGTTGGACAAGGTCGTTATTTCGGTGACGATGCTGAATGCAGGGACAGCCTATAACATCATTCCAGATTCGATGACGCTGACGGGCTCCACACGCTGCTTCGATGCACAGATTCGCCAAAATATTCCGATGTGGATTGAAAGAATTGTCAAAGGAATTACCGAAGCGCATGGAGCAAGTTATGAATTCACGTTCTCACATGGCTACACATCCGTTGTCAACGACAAGCAGGTGACGAAGCTGATGGAGGATACGATCCGCGAGCGTTGGGGAGAAGAAGAGATTATTTACATTGATCCTTTGATGCCGGGTGAAGATTTCTCTGAGTATTTGAAAAAAGCTCCTGGCTGTTTTATTCAATTGGGTGCTGGCAATCCGGACAAAGGCTTCACGTATCCGCACCATCATCCTCGCTTTGATTTTGATGAGGATGCAATGGTACGCGGCGTGGAATTGTTTGTTCGGGCAGCTCAAAAAGTCGTCATGGCGTAGAGCAAGATAGAATGAGGGGGATGTCGTATGGCAGAGGCACGCGTCAATGAGTACAAGCTGCATTTTCTCGTACTTATTCTCGTCGCATTGACAGAATTTATCGGGACAAAAAAAATCAGTATTGGCATCGGGGTTATCGCTCTGTTTCCGATGCTTTACGCGCTCGTTTTAGGCGGGGCAATCAGCTGGCCTAAGTTTAAATTCTTGAGTGAAAAAGAAATGAATGTCGCAGCCAATATTTTGGGTGTTTCGTTTTTGATCTTTATTGCGAAGCTGGGAGCCAATATCGGTCCTGAGCTGCCTAAGCTGCTCGGCTCTGGTGTATCCTTGATTGTACAAGAGATGGGACACATTGTAGGGACAATTGCACTTGGTCTGCCAATCGCATTGTGGCTGGGTCTGAAGCGTGAAGCAATTGGGGCGACTTATTCTCTTGACCGCGAACCAAACTTGGCGATCATTGTAGACAAGTTTGGAGCAAACTCTGCCGAAGCTCGCGGCGCGCTGGGCGTATATATTTGCGGAACCTTGTTTGGTGCTATTTATATGTCGATTCTAGCAAGTATTTTAGGAAGCAGCGGGTTGTTTCACCCGATTTCACTGGCGATGGGAGCTGCAGTTGGTTCTGGTAGTATGATGGCAGCAGCTACAGGCTCATTGGCTGTTATTTTCCCAGAAGCTCAAAAAGACATTGCCTTTTATTCCGGAGCAGCAAATTTGATGATGAGTATCGTCGGAACGTACGTATGTATCTTCTTCTCCTTGCCGGTTACACAAAAGCTGTACGCATGGCTTGAGCCTATCATTGGACGCAAAAGTGCTTCTTCTGCAGCAGAAGGGGGGAGAAAAAGCGCATGAATCAAATCTTGACGATTTTTATCATCGGCTTCATTGCTCTCATCGGTAACTGGATCGGTTATAAAGTTCCAATCATGGACTCTTTGCCAGGTATTTTGCTCTTGGCGGTCATTACGCTGATTGGAATGGGCTTCACGCGCATCCTGCCATTCAAATCTCCCGTCATTGTATGGATTTCTTTGTTTGCGATGCTTGCGACATCCCCGTTTTTCCCAGGGAATGAATATACGGCTGCTGCGATTGCCAAGATCAATCTACTCGCATTGGCCACGCCGATTCTCGCCTATGCAGGTCTGTCACTCGGAAAAGATGTTCATCTATTCAAACAGCTTAGCTGGCGTATCGTAGTCGTGTCTCTCGTCGTCTTTACTGGCACGTTCCTCTTCGCTACGTTGTTTGCTGAGATTGTCTTCAAGATTCAAGGTAAATTTTAACGAAACTGTTTTTGGGTTAGGGCCTCCGTGTGCTTCCATATGCCATGGAGGTTCTTTTCACATACAACTGTGAGAGTCAGGAGTGGAGAGAGTATGGTCATTGATGTTAGAAAGGTTACCTGGCAAAGAGATGAAACAACCATTCTGCGAGACATTGCCTGGCAAGTGCAAGACAAGGAGCATTGGTGTTTAGTCGGGTTAAACGGCTCTGGTAAAACCAGTCTGTTGAAAATCATTTGTGGTTATGTATGGCCGACAAAGGGGGAGGTCAGTGTATTAGGCAACCTTTACGGAACCGTCGACTTGCGCGAGGTGCGTAAATCAATCGGCTGGGTAAGCACAGCGTTGATGGCTCAGCTTCATGAGCATGAAACCGCACTCCGTGTCGTCTTGAGTGGACGGGAGGCAACCATCGGCTTGTATTCCGTTCCAGAGGAGGCGGACGTAGAGAAAGCGTCGGATTTACTCGATACATTTGGATGCCGTGCATTGAAAAACAGACCTTTTGCCGCTTTATCGCAAGGGGAGAGACAAAAAGTACTGATTGCTCGCGCATTGATGGCTTCCCCTCGCTTACTCATTCTAGACGAGCCTTGCACTGGGCTGGACCTGCTATCAAGAGAACAGCTGTTGGCCATGATTGAACAAATCGCCAAGCAGCCTAACGGACCCACTCTCATTTATGTCACCCATCACATCGAAGAAATTTTGCCTTGCTTCACGCATACTTTGCTGCTAAAAGCGGGGGAAGTTGACCAGGCTGGAAAAACAGATGAGGTCCTAACGGCGGAACGTCTGACAAGCTTTTTCGGCGTACCTGTTCACATTCAACGCTCGCAAGGAAGATCTTGGGTCAGCTTAGGGGAAGAGGCGACCGTGTGATTGTGTAGTGTGTTGGATAAGTTTGGGCACGAGTCAGCACGGTTGTGCATGATTGTGTATAATAACAATAAGAAATTGTATCTGGGAGGAGAGGAGAGATGGAGGCATGAACAATGTGATTGCACCAATCACAGACTCCACCTGGGCGATCATCACCTATGAGGAAGCGTGGAATAGCTACGTGAACAGCTATGTGATCAAACAAGGGAATGCCTTTGTATTGATTGATTCTCACCAGCGCAAGCAACGCTCATTTTTTCAACAGGCGTTGGAAGAGATCGGGGTCAAGCCAGATCGAACGGAATATGTCTACTTCACTCATCGACATGCTGATCATATTGGAAATGCCGATATGTTCCCTTCTCGTAACAATTGGATTCACCTCGACGATTATTACGAACTGGATGATTTTTCACAGACGCTATTCGGCCATACGTTTACAGGTAGTGGGGGGGATCTGCCGTCCCTGCGTTTCCGACAGCTTTCTTTTCATACAGAAGGCTCCGTTGCCTTCTTTGATCCCCAGTCGAAAATATGCTTTGTTGGCGATCATTTATGCTTTGAAAACACAGAACTCGGCCAAATCGTTGGCGGAGAAGTGGACTGCCGGGCAGCTTATCAAGAACAAGTGAAGCAATGGGTAGCGCGTGAACCAGAGCGAGCGGCGGAGTTTACGGGGGGCTTGGAGATTTTGCAGGATTGGCCCATTGAGTATTTAGCTACTGGTCATGGCCCCATTCTTCATGGCGAAATCAAGGAGTTTTTGCAAGAGTTGATTGCGATTGCTCGTCCGTAACGAAAAAAGACTTGTGCGCCGCGCATTGACGGCTAGCACAAGTCTTTTTGCATTACTTGCTGGAAGGTGTTGTATCTTCTTCATCCACTTGTTTTTCGCTTTCCAAATCTTTATCCATGATTTGGACGTTATGCTTTTTATACAATTCATCGATCCATTTATCCATATTATTTCGTTTATTTCTGGATTTTACTTTTTCGATCACTTTCGGGCGGGCTTCTTCAAATGTTCCCTCGAACTTATCTTTGTTTTTCTCATAGTATTCTTTGATTTGTTCTTCAGTGATCGGGTTATCCTTCTCGAACAGCTTGTCCCGCAACATAACAGAGCGCACACCTTCACGGAGCTCTTGCTCAGTCATTTGCTTATCCTTCAAATACTGTTGGAATCTTTCTGGTGATCCCATTTTTTCTTTAACTGGGTTCACACGTGCATCGAGTTCTTGATCGGTTACAGTAATTCCTCGTGCAGCGCCTTCCTGTTTGTACAGCTCCAAGGTGATGATATCAGCCATGACACGCTTACCAGCATCTTTTTTCAATTTGTCGTACATTTGCTCTTGCGTAATCGTCACATTACCGATTTTGGCAACAGGGTTATCCGCAGAGAAAGCGGAATCTTTTCCAGGTGTACAGCCCGCTACAGCGAGACCGAGTACAAGTGCTGAGGCAGCAAGTATAGATACATTGAATTTTTTCATGAAAAATACCTCACTTTCTTGATAGTAATACGACTGTGCGTAGAGCAGCGTTACGGGAAGCGGAAAATAAAAACCGCACACATAAAGCAATGTGCGGTCGTCAATCAATTAGCTGGCTTGTGTAGAGGCTTTTTTCCACTCTTCCAAGCGTTTTTCCAGTACGGAGTGATTCAGATGCACAAGACTAGCTGATTTGTCCATCAATTGTTTCAGATAGGAAAGGGCTCGCTCATAATTTCCTTTGGCAGCTTCAATCTCTGCCAAGCAGAAGAGCTTCCAGTCCTTTGCCGATCGTTTGCTTGCGATCAGCTGGTAAGCTTCTATCGCACTCTCCACTTCACCCAGGCGTGCGTGCGAGCAGGCAATAAGTGCTAAGGAATCAGTCATTCCCTGATCACGCTGGTAAATACGAAACGCCACTTCCAATGATTCGTTGTATCGTTCGGAGGAATAGTAAACGATCGCCAGGTTGTAAAACAAGTAGTGAATCATCGCTTGATTGAATAACGTTGGTCGTTCCTTGCAGACGTTGATTCCTTGAACGATATATTTTTCGGCCATTTCATAATTGCCAAGCATGATCTCATGGGTTGATTTATCCAGCATAGCGACAGCACGGGAACGGTTCTTCCGATAGGAAGCCTCCAGCCAGCGCAATCGAATATTCAAACGGCGTTTGAACAGATTGGCCATGTACTGAAAGCGGAAGGGCCAGTGCAGGCGAATAAACATAACTAACAGCACAGCCGCAATCCCTGCCAGCGTTGATGTCAAATTAAAACTCAAATACTCCACGTAGTGACACCCTCTCTATATACGCTGCATCTATTAACCCATCTTAGCACAGAACCTGTCCGCATGACAGAGCATTACCGCTATTTCGCCAATGGCAAGATATTCTCTTTTTTTGATGCAGAGAGCTGCTGCGCTTTGACGTAATCGTCTGAAACGGTATAGAGCGTGTCGCCAATCGTGAGTATCCGCTTAATGTTACTGGAGCTGTCGTACCAGCCTTCGCCTGCTTTCGCAACATCTTCCTTCGACAGATGGGTGATCTGATCTCTCAGCTGAAACCCTTTTTGTAGATCAAGCTGATAGACGTAGGCACCTTGGAAAGTAAAGTGGCCATACTCGCGCATATCGTTTTTGGTTTTTTGTTCAGCCGTACGTTCGTGGACGGATACAGGAAAGGCGAGCAGATTTTTTTCTTTGGAGAACAGCAGAGCCTTGTGATTGCGCAACAGCTCGGAATCCGTTCCTCTGTCCCCGATCACAGTCTTGAACTTTTCCTTCGGTTTCGTTACATCACTGACGTCAAAGAGGGCAATTTTCATCCCTTGGTAGTACGCCCATTCTTTATCTGATTCTGCGTCTTTGCCAAAACCGATGATATGGTTTTCATCATACGGGTGTAAATAGTCGCTGTAACCTGGAATTTTCAGGGCACCTAGTACGCTTGGTGCAGAAGGCTTCTTCAGATCGAGAACGAACAGCGGGTCGACTTTTTTGAAGGTGACCATGTAGGCACGATCTCCCATGAAACGGACCGAATAAATGCGTTCTCCTGGAGCGATGCCTTCCAGCTTCCCAAATACCTCAAGTTTATTGTTCAGCACATACAAGTTGTTTTTGGACGTAAGCTCATCGTCCCGCCACATGTTCCCGCTCGTGGTGGCGATTCGGAAATAACCGTCGTTTTCATCCATGGAAAACTGGTTCAGAATGCGTCCAGGCACTGCCCCTTTTCCTGTAAACCGAATGTCACCCTTATTCATGGCAAATCGATAAATGGTTGTATCTGACTCAAGGGGAGGGGCAATCAAAGGAGCTGTCACCCCTTTTTGCTTAGCGGCTACTGGCTGGGCATTGTTCTGGGTGACGGCTACATACAGATTTTTGGTGGATGCATAGATGTTCTCACCAGCACCAAGGTACGTATTCAGTGACATCTTTTGTTTCGAATCATCCAGATTCACGCCAGTGACGATCAAATACTCTGGACGAAAGTGATCCGGGAAGTAACGAATCTCGCTGTAGGGAATGGTTTGGTATTGGTTATGATGGGCGCTGTCTTTATACGTTGGGCCTGGCACTTCTGCTTTCTCTTGCATGATACGATACGCATCCATATAATGGTTGGCTGTCACGTACAAGCTCGCGCCGATTTTGCGGGACGACATGTACTGGCCTTCCAGCTCCAGTTGACGAATGAGCCGCGGTTGTTTTTTGTCAGTAATATCGTAGATCATGGTTTTCACGGACTGCATGCTTTGGAAACGGGGGATGCCTCTTTTGGAAGCGGTACCAGGAGGATAGGAGATGTTCTCATCCGCTTGCCCGATAACGATGAGTCTGCGATCGTCTACGTACATTTCTTGTGGTACGAATTTTCCATTGTCATAGCTGATACGGCTTGCGACCTTCATTTCGGTCGCTGGATACGCTTTAATGATGCGCACTTCATTTTGCGTGGATTGATAAAGATAAGTTCCATCTGATTTGACGATATCTGCTTCATCGACGCCCTGCACTTGTGTGTTCGTTGTGGAAAAATCACCGCGAGCAGCGCCACCGGAAGTGTCCGCTACTTTGTTGGCTGTGCTAGGTGCGGCTACTGGCATAGCGGCAGTCGTTTCCAAGGTGCCGTAATGATAGCTATCCAAGTCAGATGATTGGATGAGCTTTTTTAGCTCCGCATAGGAACCGACTACTGGCAACTCTTCTGTAGTTGCTGCGGCTTGAACGGTTGGCTCCGCAATTGTACCTGTCGTGAACAGGAAGGGTATAGAGGCCACCACCATCACGGAGGCGAGAAGCCCGGCAAATGTTCTTTTCATTATTAATCCCCCTCATATCTGCTTCTTGCCAAAATTTGCTGTCGGTAATAAGACGACGCACGTTTACGGAATGTTTCACACACTCTTTGGGCAGCAATCTACGGACAGGTGGGGGAGCGTGTGCTATAATAATAGGCGGTTTATGCTACCATTTACACCACTACGTCAAAAGGGGCGTCATAGATGGAAAACTTGAAGAAAAGCATTCTGGAACTCATCACGGATACTTCTACGAATCTACCACCAGACGTGCGTCGTGCCGTCAATGCAGCTAAAGTGAAAGAGGATCTTGGCACACGTGCAGCGCTGTCTTTGTCTACAATTGCGCAAAACGTCGTCATGGCAGAAGAAAATGTTTCTCCGATCTGCCAAGATACAGGGATGCCTACATTCGAAGTGAAAACTCCGGTTGGAGTCAACCAGTTGATCATTAAACAAGCAATCAAAGAAATGATTGCAGAAGCAACCAAAACGGGTAAGCTGCGTTCCAACTCCGTAGATTCCTTGACGGGTACAAACACAGGGGACAATCTCGGACCAGGTACTCCTGTCATTCACTTTGAGCAATGGGAAGAGAATGAAATCGAAATCAAGCTGATTCTCAAAGGCGGCGGCTGTGAGAACAAAAACATCCAGTACTCCCTGCCTTGTGAGCTTGAAGGCCTGGGCAAAGTGGGCCGCAACCTGGATGGTATTCGCAAGTGCATTCTGCATGCGGTATATCAAGCGCAAGGACAAGGCTGTAGTGCCGGCTTCATCGGCGTAGGAATCGGTGGCGATCGCACCTCCGGCTATGCACTGGCGAAGCATCAATTGTTCCGCAAAGTGGACGATGTGAATCCAATTGCTGATCTGGCTGCTTTGGAAGACTACATCATGGAAACAGCGAACCAACTCGGAATCGGAACCATGGGCTTTGGTGGTAACTCTACTCTCTTGGGCTGTAAAATCGGCGTGGAAAACCGCCTGCCAGCGAGCTTTTTCGTATCCGTTGCGTACAACTGCTGGGCATTCCGCCGTCAAGGTGTTCGCCTGAATCCGGAGACTGGCGAAATCCTCCGTTACCTCTATAAAGACGAAGAAGTGGCGATGGACTTGTCCCCTGTAGCAGCTACGGACGATGCGGGCGAAAAGCGCAGAGAGGTTGTTCTGCAAGCGCCAATCTCTGAAGAACAAATCCGCAGCCTGCGAGTGGGCGATGTGGTCATTATCAATGGTGAAATGCACACAGGACGCGACGCCCTGCATAGCTACCTGATGGATCATGACTGTCCAGTGGACTTGAACGGTGGCATCATCTACCACTGCGGTCCAGTCATGCTGAAGGACGAAGCAGGCGAGTGGCATGTAAAAGCGGCTGGCCCGACTACCTCCATTCGCGAGGAACCGTACCAAGGCGAAATCATCAAGAAATTTGGAATCCGTGCCGTTATCGGAAAAGGCGGAATGGGTGCGAAAACCCTGAAAGCATTGAACGAGCATGGCGCTGTGTACTTAAATGCGATTGGTGGAGCGGCTCAGTATTATGCAGAATGCTTGGAAAAAGTAGAAGGTGTGGACTTCATGGAATTCGGTATTCCAGAAGCGATGTGGCACCTGCGCGTAAAAGGCTTCGCAGCAATTGTCACCATGGATTCTCATGGCAACAGCTTGCACGCGGATGTGGAAAAGTCTTCCGCTGAGAAATTGGCTCAGTTTGCTGCACCTGTATTTAAATAAGGAATGTAACACGAAAGCCTCTGGCGCACTTCACGTGCTGCCGGAGGCTTTTTTTTCAAACTAGACGAGAGAGGAGAAGGAAATAGTCGGATAGATGATGAACTTTCGAGGAACGAACCACGATTGCGGACAGATGGATTTTCATTTTTGACAGGGGGGACAGAAATGAAATGGTTGATTGCTGATCGCGTCATTATCGGAGATGGAGAGCATGTACTCGAACAAGGCGCTGTCGGGATTGATGAGCGAGGAAAGATTGTAGCAGTGGGGACAGAATCGGAGCTTACGGATTCCATATCGGAAGGAGAGGTAAAGCGATACAGCGGATGCTCCATTTTGCCAGGCTTGATCGATTTACATGTTCACATCGGGTATTGGTGGAGCAAACCAGACTCCGCTGAGTATCGCAACAACGACGGACTCGTGGCTTTACTGGCGACAGCGAATTTGAAAGAGGCACTTTCCTTGGGGGTTACGACGATCCGTGATGTGGCAGCACCGGATGGATTGTGCAGTACGCTGAAGCTGGCAGCCAAGAACGGCTTCATTGTTTCCCCTCGTCTTTTTCAGGTAAACCAAGGGATTATTATGACCGGGGGACACGGCTGGCAATTAGAGGGTGCCCTGCGAGAAGCAAATGGTCCGTGGGACGTGCGGACAGCCGTACGTGAACAAGTAAGAGCAGGAGCAGACTGGATCAAGCTCATGACGAGTCATCGTACACCAACGCCGGAGTTCACACAAGAGGAGCTGGATGCGGCGGTTGATGAATCTCATCGCTTGGGACGAAAATGCTGTGTACATGCCTCACTCCAACCGGCGATCCAGATGGCGATTGATGCGGGATTTGATACGATCGAGCACGCGACATTTATGACCGTTGAACAAGCAGAGCAGATGAAAGAAAAAGGACTGGTATGGGTACCGACTATGGTTACCTTCTTCCAGATTGCTGATTATTACAAGCATATTTGGAATGAGCAGCAACAGGCGAATCAAGGCATCTTGAGCGAAGAGATTATCGAGCAGGGAGCCTTTTTCATCGAATCGGAAAAGGCGTATCGCGAGAACTTCGTACAATTGATGAATACAGGCGTAAAAATCGCTACGGGTACAGATGTCGTATTGGAAGGCTATCCAATTACGCCTGTGGCAGAGGAAATCAAGCTGATGGTGGAGCTGGGGATGGAGCCAATTCGGGCGATCCAGGCTGCTACTCAAAATGCTGCTGAGGTGCTGGACCAAGGAAGTAGGATTGGGACGTTAGCGCCAGGTTATTTTGCAGATTTGCTTGTGGTAAAAGGTGATCCATTACAAGAGATAGGGGAATTGAAGCAAGTAGAGGAAGTGTTTCTTGAGGGTGTTTCTGTCTATTCAAAGTGTTGATGGGACTGAGCCTTGCTCTTTCAGGTTTGTAACGGCGTTTGTACTGGGTGTTTGACTATTTTCAGCCAAAATGGGTATTGGTTTATTGCGCGTGTACCAGGGCGGGCATAGGTTAATAGCGAATGATCACAGAAAAAAGGAGTGAGATTCGTGAACTATGTAGTCCGTTCGGGAGATACGCTAAACAGCATTGCGGCTCGATTTGGTGTATCCGTTCAGGAATTGATCCGTGTGAATAATGTCGCCTATCCCTACTACATTTACGTTGGTCAAAATTTGTACATCCCAATTACGCCGACACCAGCTCCTGGTGGGGATGTCGAGCGTCGTCTGAATCGACTAGAGAATCGAGTAGATGCGCTGCGTGAAGACTTTCGCAGGCTGGATAATCGAGTAGATCGGTTGGAGAACCGTGTCACTCGTCTGGAGCGGGCCACTACGCCGACACAACCTCCGCGCCCGCGTCCGACCGCTACGCCTCGTCCACGCTAAGCAGCTGGATAGAGGGCCAAATAATTTTCCACATTTGGCAATTTCCTCTTCGCTTGATCCTGCATAAAGTAATACGAGAGGATTAAGAGGAGGTGCGGCCATGCTAGGGTTAAATGGAAAAAACGTCCGACACCATTTCATGGGCGTCTATGGAAAAGTGGTGCAGATTCGGGAACTGGTGGATGTGATCGACCAAGTTTTTGACTCTGTAAACAAAGTGGGCGACATAGGTAAGGCAATGCTTGGACCTCGTAAGGCAAGTGCCAAAAAGCTCGACAAGCTGAGATGAATGGCAAAACAAAAAAACCGCGTCCGTAATGGAGGCGGTTTTTATTTATGGTTCATTCGTGATTTCTAGGGGCAGACTCTAACATCAGAATAACTCATCGGAAAGAAAAAGTCTACTCTTTTTCTAAAAATTCCCTTATATTTTTGGAGCTGTTATCAACTACTTCAAAAAGGGGAGTGCGATGGAGATGGAAAAGGAAAAGCGTCGTGTAGGCTTAGTCACGTGTGGAGTGCTGATGGGATTAGTCTTGTCAGCGTTGGATCAGACGATTGTCTCAACAGCCATGCCGACAATTACGAAAGAGCTGGGAGGGCTATCTCTTTATAGCTGGGTGTTCGCGATTTATATGCTTACATCGACCACGAGCATGCCCATTTATGGGAAAATGGCGGACTTGTTTGGAGCGAGAAAAATGTATTTGATCGGGTTGTTTGTGTTTCTTTTAGGATCTCTCCTGTGCGGCATGGCGAATTCCATGACGGGTCTTATTGTAGCGAGAGGAGTTCAAGGTTTGGGAGCTGGGGCATTAATGCCGGTTGCATTCATCATTGTGGGTGAACTGTATCCACCCGAAAAGAGAGGCAAATTTCAAGGACTTTTCGGAGCTGTCTTTGCCATGACGAGTATATTCGGTCCCTCGTTGGGAGGAATGATTGTGGAGCATCTGCCATGGGGATGGATCTTCTTTATCAACCTTCCTATTGGTATCGCTGCCTTTTTGATCATTGCGCTAGCCTTGCGTGATCAGCGGCACTACGATAAGAAGTCAGTCATCGACTGGTACGGGGCGATTAGCTTGAGTGCAGCCATCATTCTCATCCTGCTGTCCCTTGTCATGGAGGGGAGGGAATACAAGATCGGAATAGGGGGAGCAGGTACCTTATTTCTCGGCTTGTTCATCTGGATTGAAACCAAAGCAAAGGAACCCCTGCTTCCGCTTTCCCTATTTCGCATTCCAGCCATTGGATATGGCAATCTCGCAGGATTCTTTGTGAGTGCCGCTTTGTTCGGTGCAATCGCATATGTCCCTCTGTTCGTCCAAGGGGTACGCGGTGCGAGTCCCTCAGAGGCTGGATTCCTTTTAGTCCCACTCATGCTGTCTGCAGCGATTTCTTCGACGATTGGGGGAAGATGGATGGCAAAAGCTTCATTTCGGGCGATTCTGATTCCCAGCTTACTCATCATGGCGACAGGCTTCTTCCTTTTAAGCACGATGAATGGAGAGACAACGAACGCACAGCTCGTTATCTACATGATTGTCACAGGTCTAGGCATGGGGGCAATCTATCCGGCACTCGGTACAGCAGCACACAGCGCTGTCAAACCGGAAGATCGGGGTGTTGCCATGTCGACATCGCAATTATTTCGTTCCATTGGGGGTACGATTGGAGTGAGTGTGTTTGGGAGCATTGTAGAATGGCGGATGCGGGGAGGACTGGTGTTTAGTGAAGCTTTGCACGACGTCTTTATCACTGGTTTGATTCTGATTGGAATCAGTTTGATAGCCAGTGTCCGACTTGGCAATACTCGATTACTCGACAAAGAACCCCGCCATTCGCATTCAACAAATAGCGGGGTTCCCAAACAATAGAATTACGGTTTTTTATTCATACCTTCCATTGCCATCCGAACCATCTCTTTGACCATACTGCCGCCTAAGCGTCCTCCGATTCGACCGGCATCGTGAGAGGTTAACTGTCCATTGTAGCCGGGCTGCAATGGGACATGAATTTCTTCTGCGACCTCGAATTTGGCCTGCGCAGGATCAGCAACGTGTGCAATCTGCGCTTTTAGGGCGTCCAGCCCTTTTCTCGCCTCGGGGACGAGAGGGCGTTTGCGTCTGCTCATGGTAGATCACCTCACACCCTAGTGTGCCCAATTAGACGAGTGCTTTGCGCAGAGTAAAATCAGTCTCCTGATAGTAAGTATTAGCAACGAGCAGGTTCGGTCCTGCACATCCAGCAGCAGGGCAGAAGCAATTGATCTTCTGATTCAGTGTGTGTTCTTGCCATTTTTCAAACATCGACTGGAGCTGATCGGTTTGAATATTGCCCAATGGCTCTACATCCCCGAAATCGGTCACGATGACATCACCGGTGAAAATGTTGATGTTTAGACGATTCCGACCATCTGGATCATTGCGAGTCGTCACATTTTTCGCAGAGCGCAGTCTGCTGATCAATTCCCTGTCTGCTGCTTCAGAACTACAAGCAAAAAACGGAAGCGTCCCGAAAAGCATCCACAAATCTTCATTACGTACATCGAGCATCCGATGAATGGCTTGACGGAGCTCATCGAGCGAAAGGACATCCAGATCACGGGCAAAATCACTCGCATACATCGGGTGTACCTCATGTCGCTTGCTGCCCATCTCCTGAATTTGACGGTGGAGGGTATCGAGCTTTGTCCATGTGCGATGATTCAGCATCGTTTCGGCTGAGACAAATACACCTGCTTCCGAGAGCTTGCGTGCATTTTCCACCATCTCATGAAATTGTGCTTCCGCTCTTTTCATTGAAACCGGCTGCCGTGCTTTTGCGTAAACAATATCATGGAATTCTTCGGGAGTAGACCAGTTCCATGAAATATGCATGACATCGATGTAAGGCAGGATCAACTCATACCGAGAAAATGGCATGGACATGTTGGAGTTGATTTGCGTCCGCAGCCCACGATCTGCTGCATATTGTAGAATAGGAGCGATCACAGTTTTCACGGTACGCTCGCTGTACATCGGTTCGCCGCCTGTTATACTGAGAGTAAGCAGATCTTTTGCTTCATCGAGACGACGAAGTATGAGATCAACAGGGAGTGCGGGATCGTCTTTGTATCGCAATGTATCACCAACCGCGCAATGCTCACAGCGGAGATTGCACAGATTCGTTACAGTAAACTCGACGCTGGTAAGTTTATAGGCGGGGGGTGTCGCATTGAACAACGGCTCCCATGGATCGTGTAAAGGTGTTAATGGTGTAGTTGGAACCATGCGGATCAATTGTGAAACCTCCTTCATTCTGCGTACAACTCAACCTATTATAACGACATTAGGGCGGAAGGAGAATAGCTAACGAGATGATTATGGGGATGTCTTTTGGACGCGGTGTGCTTTTTCATGATCGAAATGTGCTGGCTTGCGCGGAAGTAAAAGACGGCGTGATTCATATGTGGGCGGAAAAAATCACATTGAAGACGATAGGGAAGCTCTGGTATCGAATCTTTTTTTCCTTCCCGTGGTACTATCAATTGTTTCATCTCCTGCTTGCTGGTTATGTACTAGCAGCGATCGTGAAGCCAGACTGGGCCATCCTCGATCCGATGTGGGTAGCTGTATACATCGCAGGCTTTCACTTCGTTTTTCCGAAAAAGATGAAAAAATTTCACGGTGCAGAACATAAAGTGTTTAGCTATGGAGGGAAGAAGTCACTAGCAGCACTGAATGAGATTCAACGGGCAAATATCGTGAATGACGGTTGCTCGACGAATCTGGTCGTGTGGTTTTTTACAGGATTCATCTTGTCTGTATTCTTTTTACCTTTAGAATGGAGCGTCGCATGCGGGGTAGCAGGACTGCTTGTTGGCATGCTCGGTGAGCGCTACGTGCGTAAATATTTCGGTTTTCTTTACAAGCTGTCGGCTTTCTTTCAAAAATACAGCACGACCAAAGAACCGGATCAGCTTCATTTAGAGACAGCGATCCGCTCGTATATGCTATTTGAGCACATTCGTGAGGTAGATCGATTGCAGAATGCTTCGTAAGGAAAAAGCGGTGTTAATCGGCTTGGATCGCCAATCATAAAAAACAGGGAGGATAGAAGGTGCTTATGCGCCCTCGACCTCCCTTTTCTTTTTCCTACTCCCGTTCGAGCGGGCTTTCTTCCAGTTGGCGATACATCTTTCCTTTATCCACATACGATTGGCGAATGCGTACGAATTCTTTCAAGTCTGCCTCGTTGAGTTCACGTTTTACTTTTGCTGGGTTGCCGACAACAAGCGAGCGAGGTGGTACCTTCATGCCTGGAGGAACGAGTGCACCCGCAGCAACCATCGCTTCTTCTCCAATTTCCGCACGATCCAGCACGATCGCACCCATTCCAATCAATGCGCCGCGACGTACCACGCAGCTATGTAAAACGGCGTTATGTCCAACGGTCACCTCGTCTTCGAGGACCAGCGGGTTGTTCGGGCTTTGGTGCAGGGTGCTGTTGTCTTGGACACTGACGCGTTTTCCAATGACGGTCGGAGCGATGTCCCCGCGGATCACAGTGTTGTACCAAATAGAAGAATCCTCGCCGATTTCGACATCGCCAGAAACGACGGAGCCTTTTGCCAAGAAAACGGTAGGGTGAATCTTCGGTTTGATGTTTTCAAATGATAAGAGCAGCATAGTTACCTCCTAATCAATGAGTAAGCGAGCAATCTGTTTGCATCGGGCGCGGATGGAAAATAGAGAAGCGGCCAGTTGCAGGATCGCAGTCGATGACTGTCCCGGAAAGCTGGTCTATCTCATGTGTTTGATAAAAGAAACGAATTCCACTTATTTCTTGGGCGAGATCATGTTTGTCCGCTTCCGTAATGGCAATGCTATATGTATAGCTGCCACAACCCGTCGTAGTCGGGACGAGTCTGATTCCGAGCTGTTCTGCGTCCGATTCTTCCGCGATCATTTGTGCAAGACGTACCGCCGCAATTGGAGTAATGGTTATCATCGTCATACCTCCTTGTAGCCATTTCTATTGTACTACAAATGGCCCTTCCAAATCCTGCTTGTTGACCATGTAGGAGGCATGTGATAGAGTAAATGTTACTGATTCTGATGTGCAGGAAATGTGGGTAGTCGCTGCCGCAATCGTTTCGACGATTGGCGGTAGAGGAAAGTCCAGGCTCGCCCAGGCTGAGATGCCTGGAGTGTTCGTACCTGGTGCAAGCCAGGGCAGTGAGGTGTTGAGCCTTGCTGACGGCGTGGAAAGGGCTCTCTCTGAGGCCCGAGTACGCTGAAAGTGCCACAGAAACGTAGCTTTTCTGGCGACAGAAAAGATGGAACGCGGTAAACCCTGCGAGCGAGAAACCCAAATTAGGTAGGGGAACCGTCCTGAAGGAATCAAACGGAAAGGACGGATGGTATCTTCGGATGCCATAGATAGATGGCTACCGCTCTTGGTGCGAGGGATTGCCCCGCTTGAAGCACGGGAGAGACAGAACCTGGCTTATAGCATTTCCTGCTGGAATGAAAACGTAAAACCACCTGAGACCTCAGGTGGTTTTTTTACGTTCTGCGAAATATCGTGAACCCGCTCCCTATCCATGTTTGAGGAGCAGTGGAATGATTTACCCGAACAAGCTTTGAAACTTTTTCGGAAATCGTGTCGTCTAAAAAGAGCGTTCAGCCGAAGAAAACAGTTCTACTGTGGACTATTCCATCATTTCTTCAAATGGGAGAGTCTGCTGGAGAGAAAGAACTGATAAACGGTTACAGTGATGGAGGGGTTTATTTTGAAAAAAGAAAAGAATCGAGCAACCAAGGATTTTAAAAAATTAGTAGCGACTGCGGTTCTGGCAGGATCGCTTGCGTTGCCGGGTACCGGATGGGCTGCTACGGCACTGCCATTCTCCGACATCGGAGGAAACGTGAACAAAGACGCGATTCTGAAATTGAACTATGCGGGTGTTCTGAAGGGTTATACAGATGGTACTTTCAGACCGTATAAAGAAGTGACGAGAGCGGAGTTCGCCAAAGTTGCGGTGCTGGCACTGGGGTACACAGACGCGCAAGCAAAGCTCCTGCAAGGAAAGACCGCATTTAAAGATCTGCCAGCAGATCACTGGGCAACTGGGTACATTAATCTTGCGGTATCCCAAGGCATCATCAAGGGATATCCAGATGGAACCTTCAAACCGAACAACAACGTAAAAATTGCGGAAGCATTGACTGTTTACGTACAAGGCTTAAAAATTGACGTTCGTCCATCAGCCTCAAGCGAGTGGTACATCCCATACTTACTGGAAGCGGACAGAGCAGGTATTTACGATGCAAAAGAAACACCGACAGCAGCAGCTCCGCGTGATATCGTCGCGAAGTACACGGATCGCTTTATGGAAACGCCTGTCTATGCAAACGGCGCGTACTACGACAAAGATGGCAACGCAAAAGGAACCAATCAGAAGCTGCAAGTAGTGAAGGGCGCAGTTGCTTCGTATGACAAGTCTGGCAAAAAGCTGAAGCTAGTCGGACAAAACAAAGAAATCGAATTGGCTGATTCCGCGCAAGTATACGGCAATCTGATCGTAGGCGCGCAAGTCGAATACATTACGAAAAATGGCCGAGTGGCTTTCCTCACCGTTGTTACTTCTGACTCCGAAATTGTGGAAGGAATCGTGAAGACTGGCCTTAATTTTACAACGGCTGTAGGCGATGAAAAGAAATTCAAGGCAATCGTCAATGGAAGAGAAGTTGTTTTGGAAGTAGAAGATGGCGTAAATGTAAGCCGCTCTCACATCGGCCAAAAGTTTGTGGCAGTGGTTGGCGACAATGGAAAAATCAAGTCCATCACGATCAGCGACAACACGACAAAAGGAATCGTGGAAAAAGTATCTTCCGTGAGCGGTTCCAACTCGAAGAAAGAGCTGAGAGTAGACGGCACGACCTACACGCTGGATTCCAAAGCAACGGTCAAAGGTAAGGCGCATCCAGAGGCAAAAGCAACAAGTGCTTCGTTCTCTGACATCGAAAAAGATGACTTGGTCGAGCTGACACTCAATGTGGACGGAAAAGTATCTGAGCTTGTTTACACGAAGCTGAGCTTCACAGATACGATCACAGTTGATACAGACAAAAACCTGATTCGCGTTGGCGGCGTCAATTACGAGGTGCATGAAGATACAGAGTTGTTCGTAGACGAAGACGAAGTAGATGAGCTGGATGAGTTGACGAGCGGCAAAATTGCAGTGCTTACGTTTGACAAAAATGGAAATCTGGTGAAAGTAGAGCAGGGTGTAGGGGCAGCTACGAACAAACAGATCTCAGACACAACTGCGTATGCACCAGGAAAACTGGCAACTGTGAAAATCGACGGGAAAACCTACGATATCTTGACCAACGCGAAGCTGACTGTCGATGGCAACTCCGTATCTCCAACGACGATTAAAAACGATCAGTTTAATGACCACCGCATCCTTACTTGGAAATACAACGTCGGCACGAATGACATTGTGGAGCTGACTTTGGAAAAGCAAACCGTAAAAGGATACGTGACGAAAAAATCCGGTTCCAAAATTACCGTGAACGGGAAAGTGTATGAGCTCTTGTCCGGGGTTACGATTGACAGCGATGCAGCATCCAACGACAACGAGTACACGCTGACACTCAACAACGCTGGCAAAGTAAAAGCCATTACAGGTGCGCCTAAGAAAGTAAGCGGCGTGGTTGACTCAGTTGAGGTCCGTAACGATAACGGTAAGGTGACTTCCGCGAAAGTAGAGGTTAACGGCAAGACGTACGATGTAACGGATGAGGACGCGATTGAAGATGTCGATCAATTTGAGTACGTGACATTGACTCTGGATCGTGACGGCGATGTCATTGCTGCTTCCGTGAGTGGAAAGCTGGCGAAGGAAAACGTGCGTTTCGTCGGAATTGAATCCCGCGTAAACAAAGACAAATACGTATTTTTCGATGACGTATCGACGAGCTTGAAGCTGACAGAAGACGCGAAGATCAAATACTACAACGGTAAGGACATGAAAGAAAGCGAGCTTTCCTCCAAGGACAAAGTGGATTTGTGGACAAATGATCAAGGTCTTGTCTATGCCATTGTCGTAGCAAAACGATAAGAAACTGGAAAAAGGCGATCTCCTCCTCCATTCGAGGAAAGGGGTCGCCTTTTCATTTGGTGGCATAGGCATTAAAAAGTATTTAATTGAAAATGGTTTTCAATTAAAAGGAGATATGATATATTATTTTTGTTTCGTGCAAAACAAAAATAGGAGTGATTTTAATGCAGGTCGATTATGAAGTAATTATTGTTGGTGGTGGACCAGTTGGCATGATGGTGGCTGGAGAGCTGGCATTGGCTAAAGTGAAGGTATGCGTACTTGAGCGCTTAAAGGAAACAACCCCGTATTCACGGGCGCTCACGGTACATCCGCGCACACTGGAAATCCTGGATATGCGCGGGTTGAAAGCGAAATTACTCGAGAGAGGAAAGCCGATTTCGACGACGCATTTTGCTGCGCTTGATACACGCTTGGATTTTTCAGTCTTGGATTCTTCCTCCAACTACACCTTGATTATTCCCCAACATGACACGGAGAAGGTACTAGAGGAGTGGGCAAAAAGTCTAGGGGTAGAAATACGAAGGGAAGAGGAGGTAGTTGCCGTACACCAAGATCAGCATGGGGTTGAGGTTGAGACTTCCGGGCCCAATGGAAAGGCTGTGCTGACAGCAAGCTATGTGGTGGGTGCAGATGGCGCTGGCAGCATTGTCCGCAAGCAGACAGGCATTCCGTTTGTCGGTAAGAATGCGACCTTTACGGCTATGCAAGGGGATGTTGTTTTGAAAAATCCGCCGGAATCAGGAGCTCCTTCCTACTTTAATGAACAAGGCTTGGTCATGATTGTACCCTTGCCAAACGGAATGCATCGGGTGGTGCTGATCGATACGGAGCGAATGGCTGTACCAAAGGAAGAACCAGTTACTTTGGAGGAACTGCGCACTAGTTTGCTGCGTATTCTTGGAGACGATTTTGGAATTTCCGATCTGTTTTGGATGACTCGTTTTGGCAATGCGACTTTGCAAGCTCAGCGTTATCGAGAAGGGCGGATTTTCCTGGCGGGAGATGCGGCGCATATTCATTTTCCAGCCGGAGGACAGGGGATGAACGTTGGCTTGCAAGAGGCAATCAACCTGGGGTGGAAGCTGGCGGCCCATTTAAAAGGCTGGGCACCGGATTGGCTGTTGGACAGCTATCATACAGAGCGTTTCCCCATCAATACCGCATTACTTACGAATACACAGATGCAATCACTGCTATTCGGTAGTTCGGAATTCTCCCCATCCGTTATCGCTTTGAGGAATATGGTGTCCGACTTGCTGCAAATACCCGAGGCAAATTATCGGTTGGCTACTCAAATCTCTGCGTTCAATGTCCAGTATGAACCGGTTGGGGAGATGCCGTCGCATGTATTGAACGGTCGACGTTTTACAGAGTTGAATCTGCGTCTGGAGAACGGTGAGTGCCAGAATGCGTACGAGCTTTTTCATTCTGGTTCATTCCTCTTGCTACATTTGGGCTCGGATGAACGAGTGGATGAAGCTCTCGATTGGTCGAAATATAAGCATGTCCATGTAGTTCGTGCTTCGCTTGCAAAGGGAGCTGCTGATTGGCATGACGTGCATACAGCGTTGATTCGACCGGATGGATATGTCGCATGGGCTGTTTCCCAAGAGGAGTCTGATCCGCTGGAAGCTATTCGGAAAGGAATCTCCTACTGGTGCGGACATGATTGATTGAAAACGGAATTGTTTTGTGCAAAACAAAATGGAATTGTTTTTCTCGAAACAATCAGTATATAATGGAGGGGAGATGAGATGGTAATCTAGGAGACATGATATGCAAAGCACAGAACTTTCCAAGCAGCGGATCATACAGCTTTACATACAACTAGTCACGCAGCAAGAGCTGCGAGAAAGCAAATTGACTGCGCGAATGGCAGAAGAGATGCAGAAGCTGGAATCCGAGATGGGGATGAAGCTAAACCTTACCCTATCCGAAATTCATTTCATTGCCTGTATCGGGGATCATGGTCCCATCAATGTCACCACGATTTCGGAAAAAGTCAATTTAACGAAAGGGTCCATAACACGGATCAGCAAAAAGCTATGGAAGCTTGATTTAATTAAAAGGCAACAGCTGGTTGATAATAAGAAAGAAGTGTACTATCGGCTAACCACAAAGGGACAAAAGCTGTATAAGATTCATCATCAGATGCATCAGGACATTGAACAGCGATTTAAGAGCTTTCTGGATAAATACACACCGGAGCAATTAGCATTTTCCCGCGAACTGCTGGAGGACTTGTTGAATTGGGATTTCTAAGAACGAAACAAAGGGGCGCCATCACACTGATGGTGTCCTTTGTCTGTGAACAGAACTCTCGATAAGTAAAAAGCCGAATTACCCCACGGTAATCCGGCTTTTTTGCTTATTTAATCTTAGGGTTGAATTTTACATTTCTCATAGGAAAACGCTCTTAGTTAGGTATACGCCAATTTGCTTGCAGAGACTCCTTCACTCGTTCAAATTGATTTAAACAGTAATGAGAGTCGGTATACAATTACGCATCAGCTAAAGCTAAAAGAAAATTTGTCAGAAGCTGATAATCAGGCGCTATTGTCTCCTGCTAATTACCGACTTCAGGTCATAAACGAAGAAAAACTCTCTGTAGCTAGTTTTATGGGTTTAGAATATTCGCTACTTCCTGAAGATAATCAGAAGTAGCAAATCGCTTGTTACGAATTGTACCTCTTGTGGTAATCGTGGCCACAGCCTACATGGTATTTTTTGGGGGGTACCGCCAACAAAATGTGACTTGGATGTAATAAAAAACTCGTATTCCTGTACGCTAAGGAACACGAGTTTTTTCATATTGCTGGTACCCTTTATTTTTCGAGTCTAATACATTATTTTGAGTGAACACCTAGGCTTTCTAGCAACTTCTTGTTAGTATCCCTAAGCGTAAGCGTGCTATATGGCAAATGTAAAGAGTAGGCCAACAAAGAGGTTTAAATGATTCTCATTTTAAAGATTCGGATCACTTTAAGCCTAACTGAAATGCTGATGTAGCATAATTTACCTAATCATGTGGTCATAAAGACATGTCAATTAAGTTGAAACGGAGTTTACTGTTTAGCGTGGTTATAATTATTTGCTTGGGCACTTGGACTATAGTGCTACAAAGTATGACAGAATCTAAAGTGGTATAAAAGTCATCTAAAAAAAATCATCATCATCAGAAAACGATTGTCGTTAATAAATATAGCGTAAAAACAGAGGCTGAGATATTGAATTACGGAGCCGATCCCATGCTTGCAACACAGTATGCCCCTGAACACCCAACCAAGTTAGGGACCCCCAATCGCAGAGGCAAAAATGTTGGGGAATCGTGAAATGATTGCATTACTAGAAGCATACATCCAGAATTAGAATAGCGTTTGTTAAAGCGTAGAAGTAGGGTTCAGGCTATTATTCTGGAAATTATTAGACTGATAACGTATAATTTCCTTATTGTAGTTCTATAGTCCTCGTGCTTTTTACACTTCAAATCTAACAACAACGGAGAATGTGATAATGAAAAAAGTAGCAGGAATCACGCTTATGGTAGCGTTGCTAGGTTTCAATGCATACCTGTGGCCAACATTGATTAAGGAAGTAAAAGCCGATCAGAAAAACACGAAAAACGTCCCGAAAGCAACGGAAACGACTTCGGCTTCGCTTTTGTCAGTTTCGACTCCGGTTATGGATTTAGCCAATCAAGGGACGAGGCCAACCAACGTATCGGCGTATCCGGTTGAACAACCAGTAGTTCAGTCAACCCCATCAAAGTTGGTAGCAAGCAAGTCTGGCACAGAAGCGAAAAAACAGTCATCGAAAAAGTCCCTAAAGACGGCATCAAATAAGCAACCGAAGAAAACGGTCAAAAAGCCTTCCAAATCATCAAGACAATCGGATGGTCCAGACGTTCAGATGTCCTTTACAGTTGAGCCAACTAGGATACATTATGAAGAGACGACCTATACAACGACGAGCAACTACGGCGGTGGGTCGTTCAATATGCCGCTCCAATATAATCCGTATAGGGGAAAAGTCGAAGAACCATTCAAAGTTACTCTAGACAACATATATCCTGATACTCCGACGTTGGACGAACACAAACAGAGACTTGGTATTCCAGTGACTGATGAACCGTATGTACCTCCTGTAAAAAAGGATCAACAACGACTCGCACCGCAGTCGTATCCAAGATGATAGGAGAATACGGGATTAAATGAATAGCCTTTGATTGGAAGGCGGTTTAAAAGAGAATATATCCACGTCAAAGAACTAATTGTTACTTTATTGAAGATAGAAGCGGATATAGCTATCTTTCTGTCGAAGATCCATCACCTGATATGTGCCCTAGCCACAGATATCAAAGAAGGAAAAAATCCATTTGGGGACTCCTATGATGAAAAAGCTAACGAATTTGTAACTTTCTTTAATGAGGATTTCTCTACAGAAGTTGGTGAGTTTCAGCCTATCTCTGAAGAATTCTTCTTAAAAGTAAAAAGCTAGTGGGACAACTTCAATAATCAATAAGTACATTAATCTAAAAAAGAGGGGCCCTCATCATTCAGGGTTCTTTTTAATATTTCTCCAGAAAGAAGACTATACATAATGTGCATAAAATAAGGAAAGCACTCTGGGTCTTCGTACAGCCGCCATTGCGCTGCATTAGCCATCTGCCGATATGAAATGCTCGGCGTGGCTTCAGCCATTTTCGTAAGCCCAATTTTCGTTCCCATTGCCATAATGGTAGCCATAAGAATTGTCGGTTCTTCCTCGTTTTGAGTGCGGTTACTGGAGGCGTGAATAAACTGTTCATGAAAATTCGTCAAGTTGGCTTACTTCCATGAGCAGATCCGTTAGTTTGATTCGTGGAAGAAGTGGCTATGTTGGTTTATACCGACAGAGGATTGGCACTTTTCGGGCTCTCTTTGAGGTCAATCACGGCGGGATCTACAAATAAAAATTAAAAAAGAGAACCCGATTCAGTTTGAAGAATCGGGTTTTATAAGTCCAGGGCATTACGCTAACGGGAGGATAGTTGAATAATAATTCCAGTGAGCCGTATCATCGATAGTGGTAAAGCAAAAGGTCGAGTTAAAGTTTGAATCTTCTATCCTAAGATTTCAGATGGGAGCATAAATGCTTCGCAAACGGGGAGTGTGTAGTATTGAAGTAAAGGGCAGATAAATGGGAGGGCTGAAAATGCCCATAAACAAAGGGTCTCGAGACATGGAGTTTTTCTCTCGGCTGTTAGGCCGGAGGTGCTAATGTCGGGAAACCCTTAATTTTATTGTTTGCGGTAACATATTATCAACCACCTTGAAGGTTCAAGAATTTTAATATCCTATCTCCTTGGTTGACAATTAGGTGGCCCGTACCAGGCAACAGCTCGATCTTAGCTTGTTGTGCAAATTGTTTAAGTCGCTTTATACTCTTGCTTGCAGGTATTATTTGATCAGAATCGCCAAAAAGCATTAAAATCGGCATAGTTAATTGATAAAGCGACTGATCACTAAATAGTGGCATTCTTGCTGTTCGTGGTTTGAAATATTTGAACGTAAGTGATGCCAATGGAAGCTCTTCTCCCAATCCGGATAACGATGATGAAGAAATATTACCGCCACCCACTAATTTGAGTGTTTGTAGCTGGCCCCATTTTCCAAGTAGTGAGAAAAAAATTGCTTTCCATAGGAAACTGGCTTTTTCATGTGCAAGCCCTCCGGGACAAAGCAAAACCAAATTATTAACCTTATCCGGATAGGTGGTAGCGAAACTCAATGCCATCCAGCCGCCTAATGACATAGCTACAATTGAACAGGTGCTTAATCGAAGTGCATTTATTGTTTCATTCAACCATAAAGCATATGAACCACTTTCGTAGCTTGGTCGGCTTGCCGCTGATAATCCTGCTTCTCCAATAATGTCGATCGCATAGACATTGTGGGTTTTAGAAAGAGAAGCTACATCGCCGTACCAGGTGAAAGAATTCGATACGCTTCCATGCAGGAGGATCAGTGGGGGATTGTCCTTTGATCCAGACTCTATGATAAAAGTCGGTCCAAGACTTGTTTCAACTTCGTATTGGTGGTTTTCCACTGGCCAGTTGGCAAGTATTTTGCGGTACTGTCCTAAAACTTCTCGTTTGCCTACTTCTGACTTATATATATTTTCCATTATTTCTCGCCTTTCTTTCTATTTCAGAAGCCATTTTTCAGCTTCTTCTTTACTTTCATATAATCTAAAATGATTGCCTTTGTTCGTTTCCATGGCCATTTGTTTAAATATGCCTTTTTGAATTGTCTCCTGAGGAATAATAGCAGCAGCTTTTATGCCATAGTTTATAAATTTCTGAATAATATTACCTGCCAGTTTGGTTTTAAGTTTGAAGAAATCCTCTGATAAGGCTGCATAGTGTATCATAAGCGCATATGTCTCATGTTCCCAGCATAAAGCCACTAGATCAAGTGCATTATTCTCTGTACTTAAAGGTTCAGTAGTAGAAATGAGTTCAATATATTTTTTACTTTCTATTACTCTAATCTCATAGTTCATCCTGTCTTTTGTCTCCAAAATTTCATTTTCAAACAACTTCTGACGAGTTTCACGGACCCAATTAAGTTCATTATTATAGGTTGAAATAACGTTTTTTGAAATCATCTCCCATATTAAGCTTTCCCTAGTGCTTCTATTAGGCGAATGAAGAGCACGTTTGTATTTTTCCTTCTGCATAATCAATTGGAGTTTGATTTCATTTTCATATTTTGAGAGTACTTCACTTAATTCTTGATTACTTAACATATCTGACCATGCAAGCTGTACTAAAAATGTTTTTTTAATTTCAGGAGCTTCTGGTGATGACACAAGCCATTTTCTTAATTCTTTAAGTCCTTCTTCTGTTATGGTATATATTTTTTTTGAAGGAGAGTTATCCTGGTGGACCACATCATTGGTAACGAAACCTTCATTTTCCATACTTATTAGAGCTTTGTAAATTTGATTATTATTACCGGACCAATACATGAATGAGGAATCTTCAAAAATCTTTTTTAGGTCATATCCTGTTGAGGACTTCCAACTCAATATGCCTAATATTGCTAATTGGATTGACATAGTTACACCTCGTTAAAAATAACATAGGTTAATAGTAACATATGTTATTGCTTTTGTTAATCTATTTTCGTCATGCTTGTCAGCTGCTTCAAGCATCCACCACTCAAATATATGCCCAGTACGAGGAGAGCGGCGAAAGCTCTGCTCACAGAGCAATACGGGCAAAAGAGAGAACGGATCGCAAGTGAGATGTGTACTTTACTCCAGGTGTCAGAGCTTCCTCGTGAATTTTCAGAAGCTCTCGAATGGTTCATGGTAGGGGCTACATACCAGTGATCCAATTCATAGGGTTGGTACAATTGATTTTGTGATAGCTACCTACTAAAACCCCCACAACCGCAACTTCACGGAAGATCGACATCGTGAAGCTGCGGTTTTTTTCATGGCCGAATACGTGCAATGGCTGACGGTTTTCAACTCAACGGATTTAGGCAATCCAGGTGGAGGCGGCTCCGCACAAACACGAAGAATGTCGTGTTCTTTTATGGAGAGGGCTGCTTAGTTGTTTTAGACAACAGGAAGATCATGGCGTAATAAGTCTACACATTCCTTACATACAAATGTGCTTTGTAAATTAACCTTCTTTGTATGGAATGAAGCAATGCTTGTTCTTTTCTTGTCACCAGTAGCACTTGATTTAGGGTAACGGGATAGCTGCTTTGATTGCCGTGGCTATTTGGAGCCTTTCTCTGCTATTTGCCGCGATTTAAAACTCAGTAACTTATCATTCGCGCAGGGGTAGTGCCTTCTTTTTTCAATCGAGTATAATAGCGTAAAAAGCTAGTAACTGTTATGAGAAAGAGGGAACCTCCATGACTTATACGACCCAGGAGAACGGTGTTTTTCCAGCAGTCTGTTCACTTGATTGCCCGGACCAATGTGGATTGCTCCTTCATAAAAAAGACGGGAAAATCGTCAAAATCGAAGGAGACCCGAACCATCCGGTGACCAAGGGGAATATTTGCAACAAAGTCCGCAACATGACAGAGCGCATCTACGATCCCAAGCGACTCACGTATCCGATGAAGCGTATTGGCAAAAAAGGGAGCGGGGAGTTTGTTCGAATCAGTTGGGAAGAAGCCATCACTATCATAACCGAACGCTGGCGTGCCTTGATCGATTCAGACGGTCCCGAGAGCATTTTGCCTTACAGCTTTTACGGGAACATGGGGCGGATTAGTGTTGAGGGAATGGATCGCCGCTTTTTTCATCGGATGGGGGCAAGTCAACTTGACCGTACGATCTGCAACAGTGCAGGGGCTGTAGGGTACAGCTACACGATGGGCGGAGCCTTTGGCACAGATCCGGAAGACACTGTACATTCCAAGCTGTTCATCATGTGGGGGATCAATACGGTTAGCACGAACATGCATCAAGTGGTGTTTGCGGAACAGGCGCGAAAAAATGGGGCGAAGATCGTCGTGATTGATGTCCATAAAAATCAGACGGGACGATGGGCTGATTGGTTTATTCCGATTTTACCCGGAACAGATACGGCTTTGGCTTTGGGCATCATGCATGTGCTTTTTGCAGAAAACTTGGTGGATTCAGCCTTTATGGAAAAGTATACGGTCGGGCATGAAGAGCTCAGGGAGCATGTACGCACCTACGATCCTGCCACCGTATCATCCATAACGGGTGTCCCTGTCGATGATATTTACAAATTGGCGAGAATGTATGGCACCACTTCTCCGTCCTTTATTCGCATTGGAAACGGCATTCAGCATCACGACAATGGTGGAATGTGTGTAAGGACGATTGCTTGTCTTCCGGCCCTGACAGGGCAGTGGCTTGTCAAAGGCGGTGGGGCGAATAAAGGGAATAAAGGTTTCTTGGAGCACAACAAGCTTGCCGTGCAGCGGCCAGATTTGCTGGCCAATAAACAGACCAGAGTCATCAATATGAATGAACTTGGAAAAGCGTTGCTCGATACAGAGCCGCCGGTCAAATCGCTCTTCGTCTATACAAGCAATCCAGCCATTGTTGCACCGGATGGAAACAAAGTGCGGCAAGGCTTGGCGAGAGAGGACTTGTTCACCGTTGTGCATGATTTGTTTTTGACGGAGACGGCTCTTTATGCCGATATCGTTTTGCCAGCGACGTCTTCCTATGAAAATACGGATTTTTACACGTCGTATTGGCATCATTACATTCAACTTCAGCAGCCGGTGATCGCCCCATTTGGAGAGAGCAAGTCCAACACGGAAGTTTTTCGCTTGCTGGCTGCTGCTATGGGATATGACGAACCTGCTTTTCAAGACAGTGATGCAGAGATGGTCAGACAGGCGTTGGAGGGGCACGGCAATCCTCATCTGGAAGGAATCACGTATGAAACTTTGGTCGAAAAACAATATGCCAAAGCAAATCTGGAACCTTTCTTTTTGGAACACCTTCCCACCCCAAGTGGCAAAATTGAGCTTTACTCACAAGCAATGGCAAAACGAGGGCTGCCCGCATTACCGACGTACACGCCATTGGTGAATGATGGGGATTTCCCGTATTTATTTGTGCCAGGGCCGAATCACAATTATTTGAACTCCACGTTCTCGAATAATGAGAAGCATCAGAAAATGGAGAAAATACCACGTTTGCATATGAATGTGGCAGATGCGTCTGCATCAGGCATAAGTGACGGAGATACGGTCCGCATATGGAATGAGCGGGGAGAATGCGAGCTGGTTGTATCGATAGGAGAAAATGTTTTACCGGGAGTGGTGGTCAGTCAAGGCTTGTGGGCTGATGCTCCTCACTCCAAGCATCATGTAAATGCGCTGACCCCGGATCGCATCGCGGACATGGGGGGAGGAGCTACCTTTTTTTCCGGACGTGTCGATGTAGAAAAGGTCATACGATAAAAATCAGCGAGTGTCTCGATTGTAGCCAGACACTCGCTGGTTACTTTTATTACCCGAAAGGATAGCAAGGGTTATAGTGAGGGAGTTGTCCAATGATCATAGTTGCTGTAAAACCAATTCATCATAATGATTTTTGAGCTTTACACAAAAGCAGCATGTCTTGAATGATATCTACGACAACATTTGGCTGATCAATATGAATGGCATGTCCAGCATTTTCAACGATGATATGCTTGCCGCGGGTTGATAATTTCGTAAGCTCTTTATGTAAGTGGACCCAAGCAGCCATAGATTCGGGATTATGATGAGGTTGTAATGTACCCGATACGACAATGAGTGGCTTGTTGCCAAGTGATTTAGAATTTCGAGCTTGTTCAAAGCTTTCTTCTATCTCTTGAATAGAACCTTCAAGAACAAACTGACTATAGTACGCTGCTTGAACTTCTTCAGAGAACAAAGGAACCATGACTTTATTTTGATCTTCATGACATGGATCTAATAAAATCACTCCGGCAACCTCTTCTGGGAATGTACTTGCATATAGTCGAACATTCAATCCCCCAAAAGAGTGGCCGACCAAAACGTAAGGGGGAGACACGTTTGCTTTCTGAAGCAAGCTTCTAAGATTCTCAATGATTTGCTGACTATGACGAGGTCTTTTATCACTTTCACTTTCCCCTATACCTGCTCGGTCATAAATGAACATCCTAGTATGCTTTGAAATGTCACCACCAATCGAACTCCAGTAGTTCAATGTACACCCATAACCAGAATCAAAAACCACCGTCGGAAAATCACTTATTTCACCAAAATATTTGAAACATAGTCTAACTCCACCGATGTCGAGCTTTTGACTCGGTTCATTTATTCCAATGTCACTCATTTTATCTCCTCCAAATATTTTTTTATTTGGTTCATTTCCACAAACCATGCAATCATCCTTTTTTTGTAATAGAACTTTAGCTATACCCTTTGCATACAAAAAAGTGTCCCTACTGCACATAGCAGAGGGACACTTTCTTATGTCACTTACAGGACAAAGCTGACGACGATACCAGACAAAAGACTAACCAGCGTGGCACCGAACAACAGCTTCAACCCAAAACGAGCAACCACATTGGATTGTTTCTCATTCAGCCCTTTCACCGCACCAGCGATAATGCCGATAGAGGAGAAGTTCGCGAACGAAACGAGGAAGACGGAAAGAATTCCTACTGTACGTGGGGAGAGTTCAGATACGACTTTGCCCAGCTCGATCATCGCTACAAACTCGTTCGTTACGAGCTTCGTCGCCATGATACTACCAGCCTTCATCGCTTCCCCAAAAGGAATGCCCATCAGGACGGCAAAAGGAGCGAAGACGAAGCCAAGCATTTCTTGGAATGTCCAGCCGAAAATCATGCCGAACAAGCTATTTACAGCTGCAATTAAAGCAACAAAACCGAGCAGCATTGCGCCAACGACTACCGCTACCTTGAAGCCGTCCATGATGTACTCGACGAGCATTTCGAAAAAGGACTGCTTTTCATTGCTTTGAATCTCCAGTAAATCGTCTTCTTCTTTCACGGTATAAGGGTTGATGATCGAAGCGATAATAAAGCCGCCAAAGAGATTCAAGAACAGGGCCGTGACAACGTATTTCGGCTCAATCATCGTCATGTACGCACCGACAATCGACATCGAAACTGTGGACATGGCTGACGCGCACAGCGTGTACAGACGGTGCTCCGGCAAGGAACCGAGCTGTTTTTTCACCGTGATGAATACTTCATTTTGGCCGACGATAGCAGAAGCAACAGCGTTGTAAGACTCTAGCTTACCCATGCCGTTAATTTTGCTTAGAACAAAGCCAATTGCCTTCATGATAATCGGCAATATCTTGAAGTGACGCAAAATACCGATGAGAACAGAAATGAAGACGATTGGGAGCAATACACCAAGGAAAAAGGACATTTGTCCGTCGTTTGCCAGATTACCAAATACGAAATTGATTCCTTCCGCAGCAAAAGCAAGAAGCTTTTCAAACGATTTGGAAATGGCTGAAACGAATATAACCCCAAACTTGGTTTGCAGAAGAAGAAAGGCCAGCAAAAATTGCAGAGCAATCATGACGATGATCGGTCTGTATTTGACCTGTTTACGTCCATTGCTTCCTAACAATGCTAACCCGATCACGATGAGTATGCCAGCGATGGGAATGATAAAATTCATTACAACCTCCAAGAAATTAAATAGTGCTAAACGTAAAAGGCAAAAAAACGCACTTCCCGACAAGAGAAGTGAAAGCGGTTTATATTCTATCATCCCGATAATATGATTGCAATTTATATGTATGTTCAGAATTATTGTCCGTTACGTGTGGAACGCTGAAATCGGGCGTACTAGCATAAGCCTACCGCCATACGGTTTATGGAGGAGGTGAAATCCTTGGATGAGTTGCAGAGGCTCAAGCAGTTTATTACTTCAGCAGAGCATGTCTGGACTCAGATCGCGAATTCGCCGAGAGGAAAGCCTGTATATACCGTAAACGGTGTGGATTACACGCCATTGCCCGAAAAATACAACACCAAACGAAAAATCTCCCGTATTTTCCGCCGGTATTGGGGCAAGCAATTGACGGAAGTGATGATTCGGAATCTCCATTTGCGGATGCTGAAAGGAAAGCTCTGTATTCCTTATCGTGACATCCCAACTTTTCCAGCAACCGTGCTGTCGTTGCAAATAAAAGTGAATCTGCCGGATCATCGGACCGTGGCTGCGATACTGAGCGGGGGAGGGAAAAAAACAAGAGTGGACTACCGTTTGATCCGAGTCGGCGCAACCAAAACGTTTACGATCATGAAACGCTCAGGCGAGCAGTTTGATCTGAGATATCAATCTCTTGCTACCATACCCCTCAACCCGAAGACACAACCCGTACGTAGAAGCAAGCAACGGGGAAAAACCAAAAAGTGACGAAAAGCTCCTCAATTCCCCCGAAACATAAGGGGCGAGGAGCTTTTGTTATACCGTTACGTACGAATGGAAACGCGGTACTCCCGCAGCCAATAATCCAGTTGGCCGAGATAGGCAAATAACTGTGGGGTACTCATGAGCTGACCGAAAAACGGAATGCTCGAAGCCTGGGCATCTGACTCGGCAATCTTTCGAATCGTTGGGACATCTACCAGTTGAAGAAGTGGAGAGGAAGAGTCGTTTATGATATCCAGCAGCCAAGAGCGAACGGCTTCCGTATAGGCGGGATTGTGTGTCTTCGGATACGGGCTTTTCTTGCGATATAAAACCTCATCAGGCAAGATTCCTTCCATGGCTTTTCGCAAAATTCCTTTTTCCCGATTCCCGTGCTTCTTCATATCCCATGGGATGTTCCAGACATATTCCACGATGCGGTGGTCGCAAAACGGGACGCGCGCTTCCAGACTGGCTGCCATACTCATTCGGTCTTTCCGATCCAACAGCGTGTTCATGAACCACGTAATATTCAAATAAAACATTTCCCGACGGCGCGCTTCAAGTGGGTCTTCGCCTGGAAGATGTGGGACTTCATCGAGAGATTCCTCATATCGCATGGCAACGTATTCCTCGGGTTTGACCCAATCACGAAGCTCAGGTGATAGCCAGGAGGCACGTTCTTTCGTCACTCTCGACCAAGGAAACGTTCCGGCATGCAGCAGTTCCTCACGATGAAACCACGGATACCCGCCAAATACTTCATCTGCGCATTCTCCAGAGAGGACGACGGTCGTCTCTTTTTTTATTTCGCGGCAAAACAGGTAAAGGGACGCATCCACATCAGCCATTCCCGGCAAGTCGCGAGCAAGTGTCGCAGTTTTCAAGGAGTCGATCAAATCGTCAGTGTCGAACTTAATTGTGTGGTGCTCGGTTCCGAGAAACTTTGTAACGAGTTGCACATAAGGTTCATCCTCATTCGGTTGAAAAGCACTCGCCTTGAAATGTTTTCGGTTGTCGACGTAATCGATAGAGTAGCTGTGCAAAGTTCCGCGGCCTGTTTTTTGAAAATGATCTGCCGCAACAGCTGTAATAATGCTCGAGTCCAACCCGCCTGACAAGAGGGTCGAAACGGGCACATCTGCAACCAATTGGCGTTCAATCGAATCCGTGACTAGCTCCCTGACACGTTCCGCAGTTGTCTCCAAGTCATCCGTATGTGGGTGGCTTTTGAGCTGCCAGTAACGTTTTTGCTTGACGCCATCACGAGTTACCAACAGATAAGCACCGGGCCGAACCTCGTGTACGTTGTGAAAAACTCCATGGCCAGGCGTACGAGCGGGACTGATTCCGAAAACCTCTGCCAAGCCTTCACGAGAGAGCTCTGGTTTGACTTCGGGGTGAGCGAGCAAGGCTTTTAGCTCGGAAGCAAGCAGAAATGAACTGCCTCTTTGCGCATAAAACAGCGGCTTAACCCCCATACGGTCACGGCCGACAAATAATCTTTGTTCCCGTTCGTCCCAGATCGCAAAAGCGAAGATGCCGTTTAGCTTTGACAGACAATCTGGGCCCCACTCTAAATACGTGTGCAAAAGTACCTCCGTATCCGAGTGAGATTGAAAAGTATGTCCGCAAGCAAGCAGTTCTGCTCGTAAATCCTCGGTATTATACAATTCACCATTGTAAATCATGGTGCAGGCATGTTCGTTTTTGAGTGCTGACATAGGCTGCTGTCCGCCAGCAGGATCAACGACCACAAGGCGACGATGACCGAGGGCCGCGCGAGGAGTTAGCCAAAAGCCTTCTGCATCAGGGCCTCGATCCTTGAGGCATTGGGTCATTTTTTGCAGCATATCACGTTCACCAGATAAGTCCTTTTCCCAATCAATCCATCCTACAATTCCACACATGGCATAATCACCCTTCTCCTGAAGCATTGCACACACAGCGTATGCAATCAGCCTAGCGCGGTTGTCTGTCCAGCAGGGAATTGAGGGTAATACGCGGAATTTATAGAAGATTTAAACTAAGGGAGGCTGCGGTGGACAATCTTACGTTATTGCTCATTGAAAGGATGGGCATTCTTTTGACGCTGGCATTTATTTTGACAAGGACATCATTGTTTCGCCAGCTTTTAGACCGCGAATTGCACGTAGGGACGTCAATCGCATTTTCCGTCATGTTCGGGTTGTTTGGGATTGCGGGTACATATGCAGGAGTGGTTGTACAAGGAGAGAGCTATCTCCCTGCATTTTGGATTTTTCGTTTGTCGCATGACGAAATAATCGCCACTTCTACGCTGGTAGGGGTCGTCATCGGAGGTTTGCTAGGGGGACCTCTCGTTGGCCTGGGGGCAGGTGTCATTGCTGGGCTTCATGTCTTTCAATTGGGAGGATTCGCCGCAGCACCGATGGGCTTGTCGATCCCGATCACGGGATTACTGGCAGGATACGTAGCGCGTTTTTTCTCGCAGGAGCGGGTTATTTCTCCGTCCAAAGCCATGTTTATCGGCATGTTCGCGCCCATTATTCAGATGTCGCTTTTATTGATCATGGCCGCTCCGCCTGAGCTGGCGCGAACCATGGTCAACGTGATCGGGATTCCGATGGTACTGACAAACAGTGTTTCGATTGCGATTTTTACGACGATGATACGGGTTGCCTTGCAAGAGGCAGAGCGTTCCGCTGCCATTGAAGCGGAGCGTTCCTTTACGATAGCGGAAAGAATTTTGCCACACTTAAAAAGGGGGCTTACACCGCAGACAGCTCAGTCAGCAGCCCTTGTCTTACAAAAAGAAACGAAAGCAGCCGCCGTTGCAGTAACAAATCGGGAACGGCTTCTTGCGCACGTTGGAGTGGGGGCTGATCATCATCATCCGGGAGAAGCGCTCCATAGTGAACTCGATAAGCGGGCTCTGTTTAGCGGTGGAATCGACAAGGGATTGACGCGAGAGACCGTCGGGTGCAAGCGTAAAAATTGTAGCCTGCATGCAGCGATTCTCGTGCCGATTAAAGAGGGGGACAGCGTCGTTGGTCTGATCAAACTCTACTATCGGAGGCCGCAACAAATAGGAAAAGTTCAGGAGGCATTAGCAAAAGGGCTTGGCAACCTGATCTCTAATCAATTGACCCTATCTCTCACGGAGCAAATGAAAGGCTTGATGAAGGATGCTGAGTTGCGAATGCTGCAGGCACAGATTCAACCACACTTTTTGTTCAACACGCTGAATTCAATTGTGACCTTGATACGAATTGATCCGCAGCTAGCCCGGCATATGACCATTCAGCTTGGCGTGTTCATGCGTTTTAACCTGAAGCTCACAGCAAGTCCGCTTGTCACCGTGAGACAGGAGTTGGATCACCTGCATGCCTATTTGGAAATTATCAAGATAAGATTTTCCGAGCAATTCGCCGTTCGCACCATCATTGAGGCGGGGGTAGAGGAAGCCCTTATTCCCCCTGGCACGTTGCAGCCGTTATTTGAAAACTGCATTCAGCATGGTGTTCGCGACATCACGAACGGCGGTGAGATCATTCTCCATGTGAAACGGCAGGGTGTGCACGTTGTTTTTCAAATCGAAGATAATGGCCAAGGTTTTCCTGACAACTTGCTGCCAGTTCTCGGAAAGGTTCCCATGGAGAGTAAGGAGGGCAATGGAATTGGCATTCATAATGTCAACCAACGCCTGATCAGCTTGTGCGGACAAGAGGCCCAACTTCATTTTGCCAATAAACAAGAAGGCGGTAGTATGATTACCTTTACGATTCCGATTACAAAAGAGGTGAGTGCCTGATGCCAATACGCGTCATGATTGCAGAAGACGAGCGACTAGCACGCGAAGAACTGAGCTATTTACTGCTTCAAGAAGGAGACGTTGAACTGCTGCCCTATGCCACCAATGGACGAGAGCTGTTGGAAATGGTCGATGTGCACGAACCGGATGTCGTATTCCTCGATATGAAAATGCCTGAGCTGGAAGGAGCGCAGGCAGCAAGAATGCTGGCTTCGCGTAAGCAGCACCCCCTCATCGTTTTTTGTACCGCGTATGAGGAATTTGCCATCGATGCGTTTAAGCTGTACGCCGTCGATTATTTGCTGAAGCCTACGGAGCCCAAACGGCTGGTAGAAACGATGCAACGAATACGAGAGCGTCTAGTCAAGCCAAAAGTAGAGCCTGTCCAGACAAAACGAACGAAGCTGTTGGTAGAAGACAACAGCCGATTAGTGGTCATTGATCCAACGACGATTGTCTATGCGGTGCGGGAGGAGCGATATGTGCAAATCGTCACCCAAACGGCTACCTATTCGACGCGGATGACCCTGACACAGCTGGCTGAGAAGCTTTTTGCATACGACTTTTTCCGTACCCACAAAAGCTATCTGGTCAATCTTCAATTCGTAAGCGAGCTCGAACCATGGTTCAACGGTGCCTACAACCTGATTTTGAAGGGAGAAGGAAGACCGCGTATTCCCGTATCCCGGACCTCCGCCAAGGATTTGCTCAAACGTCTCGAGGAGTAAGCCAGATGATCCATGGTTTGCAGATCGTGGTTGAAAATCTGCCACTGACACACTCTCCCCGACATCTTACGCAGAAAAATACACGGATAAAAAAGGATTCTCTACAATGTAGGAAGCGCTTACATTTCGGTTGATAAAGGGGAGGTTCCTATGGGCAAATCCGCTTCGGCAAAAAAAGCCGAGGATCAGAAGAAGGATGCTGTTGATTATGCAGCAGTGATTCAGTCAGCCACTTTCAAAGAGCTGTTGAGAAGAAAAAAAGCGTTTATTTTGCCATCTTCTATTTTTTTCTTTGTATTTTACTTTACTCTTCCGATTTTAACCTCCTACTTCACCGTACTGAATCAACCAGCGTTTGGGGCCATTTCGTGGGCGTGGGTATTTGCCTTTGCTCAGTTCGTCATGACATGGGGTCTCTGTATCCTGTACACCAAGCGGGCAGAGCAGTTTGATCAACTCGTAGAGAAAATCAAACGAGAGGCAGGTGGGAGGGGCTAATGAATGTTACTGCATTTTTACTCTTTCTCGTCATTGTTCTTTTGACGCTTGTCATCACCTTTTACGCGTCGAAAAAGACGAATACGACTAGTGAGTTTTACACCGCTGGAGGAGGCTTGACGGGTTGGCAAAACGGCCTTGCGATTGCGGGAGATTACATGTCCGCTGCTTCCTTTCTTGGAATTGCCGGGATGATTGCGTTGAGCGGGTTTGATGGTTTCTTCTACAGTATCGGTTTTCTTGTCGCGTATCTCGTGGTGCTCTACTTGGTAGCAGAGCCTTTGCGTAATTTAGGAAAATACACGATGGCTGATATGATAGCCGCGCGTTTTGACAATAAAAAGGTTCGTGGTGTCGCTGCTCTCAATTCGATTGCCATCTCGATTTTTTATATGATCGCGCAATTGGTCGGAGCAGGCGCCTTGATCAAGCTACTGTTGGGTCTGGATTACACGACCTCCGTATTGATCGTAGGGGCATTGATGACCATCTACGTCGTCTTCGGCGGGATGACGGCAACCTCATGGGTGCAGATCGTCAAAGCCGTTTTGTTAATGATTGGGACATTCATTATCTCTATGATGGTTTTCGCCAAATTCGATTTTAATCTTTTGAAAATGTTCGAGCAAATGAAGCTGGCGACACCATTGGGAGAGCAATTCCTCAATCCTGGCAACAAGTTTAAAGTGGGGCTCGATACGATTTCATTGAATCTCGCGCTTGTGCTCGGAACGGCTGGATTGCCGCATATTTTGATTCGTTTCTTCACCGTAAAAGATGCCACGACAGCTCGCAAATCGGTTGTGTACGCAACGTGGATCATTGGTGTCTTCTATGTCATGACGATCTTCCTCGGCTTCGGTGCGGCAGCGTTTGTCGGAGCGGGCAATATGGACCCAGCAGGTAACATGGGCGCTCCATTACTAGCGCAAGCACTCGGCGGTAACTTCTTGTTCGCCTTCGTATCTGCGGTTGCCTTCGCTACCATTCTCGCAGTAGTGGCTGGGCTGGTGCTGACTGCGGCTTCTGCCTTCGCGCACGACTTTTACGGACACGTATTACGCCAAGGAAAAGCAACAGAAAAGGAACAAATGAAGATGGCCAAATGGGCGTCTGTCGGCGTCTCGATTGTCTCTATCCTGCTCGCCTTGTTTGCACAAAATCTGAACGTGGCTTTCCTTGTTGCTCTGGCTTTCGCAGTAGCGGCGAGTGCAAACCTACCAGTGATTTTGTTCACGATCTTCTGGAAAAGATTCAATACGGCGGGAGCAATTAGCGGGATGCTCGTCGGACTGTTCAGCGCTCTCATTCTGGTTGCCTTGAGTCCGAACGTTTGGAATCCTGTGGCTGGAAAAGCCATTTTGGTCGGCGAAGCGCTGTTCCCATTGCCGAATCCGGGGATTGTCTCGATCCCGTTAGGGTTTTTGGCAGCATGGATCGGAACCTTGTTGTCCAGCTCCCGTGATGATAAGAAGTACGATGAAATTTTGGTGAAAGCGAATACAGGAATGAAAGATTCAGCGTAGAAACAGTAAGCATAGGAAGCTCATGCCACGAAGAGAAGGCTGGGGTTAACCCCTGGTCTTTTTTTCATTTTTGCAAGAAGGGAGAGGTATTGTCCGTGACGACGATCATCTTTTTCCTTGCCGTCATTATTGGAACGATGGCTATCACTTATTCGGCTGCCAAACAGACAGGAACGACGAGAGACTTCTATGCAGCAGGAAATCGCTTGAACGGGTTACAAAATGGCATTGCCATTGCGGGCGATTATATGAGTGCTGCCTCGTTTTTGGGGATTGCGGGAACGATTGCGATGTACGGCTTTGACGGGTTCGTGTATGCGATAGGCTTTTTTGTCTCTTATCTGATTATTTTGTTTTTAGTTGCGGAGCCGTTACATAATTTGGGGCGCTATACGCTGGCAGACGCGATTGCCGTCAGGTTTGACAGTCTTTGGCTGCGTGGCGTTGTTGCCTGTACGACTCTATTAATTACGATTTTTTACATGTTGGCGCAATTAGTTGGGGCTGGTGCCCTCATTCATTATTTATTAGGAATCCGTTACGATACGGCGGTTCTGATCGTCGGGAGCCTGATGACATTTTACGTGGTGTTCGGCGGGATGGTGGCGACCTCGTGGGTTCAGATTATTAAAGCAATTTTGCTCCTGACAGGGACATTGATCCTAAGTCTGATCGTGTTTGCCCGTTTTGATTGGAGCTTATCCGAAATGTTTTCCCATGTGAGTACGATTACACCTCTTCAGGAACAGTTCTTACAGCCAGGTAATCAACTTCATGATCCGCTGGAAACGATCTCCCTGCATTTGGCTTTGATTCTCGGTACCGCCGGACTCCCCCATATTATCTCCCGGTTGTTCACAGTCAAAGACGCAAAGACGACTCGTAATTCGATTTATACCGCCACTTGGGTCATCGGCGCCTTTTATTTGATGACGATCTTCCTCGGCTTCGGAGCGAGCACGTTCGTAGGCTACGAGGCATTGAAAAATGTGGGCTTCGGGGGGAATCTGACTGTCACGCTCTTGGCGAATGCTCTCGGTGGAGAGTTTTTGATGGCATATATCGCTGCTGTTGCCTTTGCGACGATATTGGCTGTCGTGACAGGACTCGTGCTCTCCGCGTCTTCAGCGTTCGCGCATGATGTCTACAGTCATCTGATCAGGCGAGGGATGGCATCGGAAAAAGAACAGGTCACCATGGCAAAGCTTTCGTCAGTTGCGGTGGGCGTGATCTCCATTTGGCTGGCGATCGGTGCAGAAAAAATGAACGTGGCGATTCTCGTTGCGCTGACGTTTGCAGTAGCAGCATCATCCAATTTGCCATTACTGTTGTTTACGTTATATTGGAAGCGGTTTACCGTGAGAGGAGCGATTTGTGGCGTCCTGACAGGGTTAACGGCATCCGTAGTCCTTGTCATTTTGGGACCGACTGTTATGCATCCCGTTGCTGGACTTATTCGTGCGGAGCCATTATTTCCACTGACGAATCCCGGATTGGTCTCGATACCACTCGGCTTTCTAGGGGCGGTGCTCGGAACACTACTGGATCGGCCTGATCCGGATGCTGAGAGGAAGTATGAGCGCGTACTGTTTCAGGCGTTGACGGGAATCCGAGTTCCATCTGGGAAAACGTAACGATGATTCGTGATGAGCACAGCATGATGAAAAAAGACGATGGAATGGCGACCCTTTTGAGGGTCGTTTTTTGATTGGCACGATCCGGCCCTGCATGTTTCATTGGGCAATCATTCATACTACGGGTAAACGACATCAAAATGGGTGATAGGTATGGAAAAGGTCGGGCTCGTTTTGCAGGGAGGAGGTAGCCGTGGGATTTATACTGCTGGCGTTTTGGATTACTTCATGGAGCAGGAGCTATACATCCCGTACGTGATTGCCGTATCAGCAGGTGCGTGCAATGGGGCGGCATATTTGGCGAGACAGCACGGATTGGGCAAGATTTATCATACGAAATACATTCGCGATCCCCGATACTTTCACTATAAAAATTTGATCAAGAAACGCTCGCTGTTTGGCATGGATTTTATTTTCAGTGAGATGCCTAACAAGCTGGAGCCGTTCGCCTTTGATCGGTTTCGCGAAGCGAAGGAACAGTTTGTCGTCGTCACGACGGATTGCGCGACAGGGGAAGCCGTTTACTTTACGAAAGACGACTGTGAGGATATTTTCCATGTGATTCGGGCTTCGTGCAGTCTCCCGTTTTTATCCCCAAAAGTTGCCTTCAACGGACGTAAGCTATGGGATGGAGGCATCGTGCATCCGGTACCTCTCATGAAGTCCATGCTTGATGGCAATCAAAAGCATATTATTGTGCTTACGTCTTCTTGTCCGCCCAGTGAGTGGATGCGCAAGCTTTCGCGTGTCGAGCGTCTTTTTTCCAGAGGTACGCGCTTGTGTCAAGCATTCATTCGTCATTTTCGCATCTATTACGAGGCAATAGAGCAGATCAAGGAGATGCAGAAGGAAGGCAAAGCGTTTGTTATCGCACCTCCAGAGGGTACCTTTCTACGAGGATTTGAACGTCAAGAGGAGAAGCTGGAGCATTATTACAGACAAGGCTATCAAGATGCGCGTACTCAATTTTCTGGGCTTTGTACATGGCTTGGTCTTGGCGGGAACAGGTGAAAAATGAGGAGACATCGATCCCGCGGATGTTTTTTCGGCAAAATCATGTGAAACAGGTTTTTCCAAAGCAAAGATAGGGAAGAAGCATCAGGGGAGGATGGAATCAGGAGGAAAGACCCCATGAAATATGTGAATGTAGACCTAGTAGAGCCAGGAGACGTTTTGGCTCGAAGCATTTATACAAGTGAAGGCTTGACGCTCTTGCATGCAGGTGTCCAGCTGACTGTCGGAATGATAAATAAATTGCGTCGGTTTGGCGTCACGATGTTAAGCATCAAAGACCCTCTGCTCGATGAAGTGAAAGAGCAGGAGGTCGTCACAGAGACCACTCGGAAGGACGCAATCCGCAATCTATCTCAAGCGATTTCGTGTGTGCAGACTGGAAAAAATTTTGATGTCCGAGGCATTCAAAAATCAGTGGGAAGTATCATCGACGAGACCTTGAAAAATCGTCGCGTGCTCTTGAATCTGGGAGAAATTCGCACGACCGACAACGCGATGTACATTCATTCTTTGAATGTGTGCATGATGGCGACAGTAATGGGCGTAGGATTAGGTTATAATACGGCTCAATTAAAAGAGCTCGCCATCGGAGCCCTCTTGCATGATATTGGAAAGCTGTCAGTCGACAAGGAAGCACCAGCCTACAAAAAGAACAGCAAAACCAATCATCATACCTGGCTGGGCTTTGATCTGTTGCGAAAAAAACATGAGATGAGCATTGTGTCCGCACACGTTCCTTTGCAGCATCATGAATGGGTGGATGGTAGTGGGCAGCCACGAGGACTGACTGGCGATGAGATTCATGATTTCGCCAAGATTGTGGCGATTTGTAACTACTATGATAATCTCATCTCGCCTTTTTCAGCGGAAGAGGAGACCTTGCCTGCGTATGAGGCTTGCGAAAAAGTCATGGGGCTCGCGGAGAAACGCTTTGATCATAAAATGGTCATTCACTTTTTGCGCTCGATTGCCATGTATCCGACAGGAACCTCGCTGAAGCTGTCGACAGGAGAGATCGGTGTGATCATTGACCAAAATAGAGGCTTGCCTTCGCGCCCAGTTGTTCGGGTCATTCGAAGAGAGCAACAGGCGAATCGGCGGATCGTCGATGATCATGAGATTACGGACATTGATTTGAGTGAAAAGCCTACTATTTTTATCTCAGCTGTCATGGACTAGGCCATAGAAAGAATAGGACTCCCTATCAGGGAATATCCCTATCAAGATCAGGGAATACCCCTACATACACGTAGGGCCCACGGGGCTACAATGAACTCAAGGCAGATGGATACATAGAGCTACACCAACACATTTGCCAGATGAAAAAGAGGAAGGACGTGTCATTATGTCCCGTATTCTAGTTCCTGTTGATTTCTCAGCGCAGTCCATTCAGGCGGTCCGCTTCGCGCTGGCCTACGCCAAAAATAAGCATGATATCACATTGCTTCATGCTATCTCGCCATTCCCTTCACGCAATGTTGTCAGAAGGTTAGGACGAGAAGTCGTAGAAGATTATCAATTGGATGAGGCAAGAGAGGATCTGAAAAAATTCCTGTCGATCATAGAAGAAGCAGGTATCACGTATGAATTGGAGATTGAGTTCGGAGAGCCGCATGAAGTCATTGCGAAGCACGCTGCGAATGACTATGCTGCCATCGTAATGGGAACACATGGCTACGGCCGAATCACAGGCTTCCTGTTGCAGAGTGTCAGCTATCCGACACTCCACGATGTCAAAGTTCCGGTCTTCCTTATTGCAGAGGAGACAGATGAGAAACGCTTCCCTTGGAATAAAGTGCTCATTGCAGTAGATGGTTCCGATCATTCGATGGAAGCTGCGAAGAAAGCCATCGAGATGGGTCAGCACCTCCCGAATGTATCCTATACACTTCTGTCCGTTGTCATACCGCCAGTCACATACGCAGGTGTATATGGCGTAGGCTGGGATAACATGAATACACTCGAAGGTTGGGGACGGGAATCGTTAAAACCTTGCGAAGAGATGCTTGAGGCTGCATCGATTCCTTTTGAAAGCATGGTTGTAGTTGGAGATCCAGCTACTGTGATTCGCCAGACCGCTGAAGAAATCAACGCTGGACTGGTTGTGCTCGGTCATCATGGCCAAGGTGCGGTTGCAGGGACATTGCTTGGAAGTGTTACATTTAAGACGATTCATCGTACGAAAATACCACTCCTCATTGTGAAAACATAGCATTTCGCTAGAAAAAGCTGTCCCATTCGTGGACAGCTTTTTTGCTTGGGCGCAGCCTCTTACGATAGCGTTTGCGCTTGTTTTTGTTCGAAAGGTTGATTCGCCCCATCTGGTGTAACTTCTGCCGAATCCCACTTGATTCGCGTACATCCCCATGCAGCGAGCAGAAGGATGACAGATGATATCAGAAATACGGTAATCAACGAAGTCATCTGCATGAGCGGACCTGCAACAAAGGAGCCGACCATCATGAGTCCGACCATGAGGGGGGAAATCGTTCCACTCACCCGTCCGATATACGCCTCATCCACGAGCTTGATCATGAACATACTGATCGCAATCTGTAAAAATGCCATCCCAATTCCGGTGAAAAAGCGCATTGCTGCGGTTACGTATACCCAAACAGAGAGAACTTCTACGGCGACGGAGAGAGCGAAGAATATCAATCCACCTGTAATAACCCAGCGACTATTCATGCGCTCCAGATAAACAGAAGCCAAAATGCCGCCCAACAACATACCCAATCCGTCTAATGCGGTAAACCATTGGATGGCTTCTTTGGAGAGTAAAAGACGATCCGTGACGACGAATACCTCCAGCGAATTAATAAAACCCGAGGATAGCCCCAGACACGAAAAGGTAATGGCAATCCCGAGCAAGGCTGGTCGCTTTTTTACATAGGCAAAACCTGCTTTAATCTCAGAAAGGAGAGTTCCTTCTTCCTCTGTTGCAGTGGCAGATGAGGTAGGGAGCGTCAAGAGAATCAATGCCGCGACGAGGAATAGGCCAGCCATCGTCAACAGGGAAGGGTAGATGCCCCAATGTTCAAAGAAGAAGGTACCGACAATCGGGCCAACCAGTAGAAAAATAGAACCCGTACTTTGGGAAATAGACACAGCTGCTGCCATTTGCTCATCAGGAATATGGCGCTTCAACATCTTGGCAGAAGAAGGCTGGGAAAACTGCGACACGACAGCTGAGATAAATGTCGCAAAGAATACAGCGATCCACATCCCTTGCCAGAGCAAATACACGATGACCAAAACAGAGAGGGCGCTTAACAAGTTCCCGGCTATCATCGTTCGTTTTGGATTCCAGCGATCAGCCAATGCCCCGCCAATAATCGAAAAAACCAAGATCGGCGCGAGTTCGATAGCGGTCAAAAGCGATACCGCGGTCGGATTGTTGCCGCTCGTTTCCATTACGTAGTAGAGTAAGGCCATGTTACGGATCCATATCCCGATATTTTCTAATGTATCCGTGATAAAGACGGTAAGAAAAACTTTGTTTCCCCAAAGACCTTTCATAGGTCATATCACTCCCGAAAAGTTATACCGAACGTCCGGTCTAATTAAAGTTGAAAAAAATGCTACTTGGCAACAATGCCATGCAGCAAAACGTCAATGCTCCTCTTCAGCAGAGCATGAAGACGCTCGTCATCCATCTGATAACCTACATTAATGATTCCGTTCATAAGCCCTTCTAGTATCATCGCCATTTCTTCAGGATCGCATGGGGCAAAATCGCCTCGATTGATTCCTTCTTGGAAGATTGAGGTATAGAGGGTGTACGAGGAGCTGAGCATTTCCAGCACTTGTTCCAAAATGGCTGGATCGGCGAGCTGGCTGCCGGAGAACTCTTCGCCTGCTTTTTTTAGAGGGTGGGACAAAAAGTCCTCCAAGAAAAAAGCAGCTAAGCCGTACAGTTTATCGATGGAAGTCTCGAATTCTTTTTCTTTTTCCTGCCATAGATCTACCCATTCGTTGTACTGCTTTTCAAGCAAATGCAGGAACAACTGCTCCTTGTTTTTGAAGTGGTAATAGAGGCTGCCCTTACTCGCTCCAGTTGCTTGGCAAATGTCCTCAATGGAAGTGGCTGAATAGCCTTTCTGAGAAAATAACTCGGTGGCTTTCTCTACGATATGTTGTTTGGTTTTCTCCCCATCGAGACGGCGCTTTGACATGATTGAAATGCTCCTTAATCTAGACTGAACGTTCGGTTTAGTTTTAGTTTATTCGATCTGACAGGGAAGTGCAAGTGCTCGATTGAGAAAAAGGACAGAGGGAAAAATGAGAAGAAGCGAGTGAGAGGAGGGATTATTTTGCAAGTCGGTTGTCATGTCAGTATTCGTCATGGGTACGGGGAGGCGGCGAGAACGGCATACAAAGAAGGCGCGTCATCCTTTCAATTTTTCCCGAAAAACCCACGTAGCTTAGGCGTCAAGCCATTCGATGCCCGGGATGCAGAGCGGTGTCGTGCTTTTTGTCAGCAAAACGGCATGCTGTCGATTGCTCATACGCCATACCCAGTGAATCTTTGTGTCGAGGAGCAAGAACTATTCGCCGTCACAGTGGGCTCCGTGCGAAATGACCTTGAAATTGCCGAAGCTTGTGGAGCGTTGGGCGTGGTCGTTCACTTTGGCCAGTATAAAGGCACTGATGTCCTTGCCGGTTACAAAATCATGATCCAGATGGTCAATCAAATATTGGATGGCTGGAATGGAAAAGCCCAGCTGTTAATCGAAAACAATGCCGGACAAGGCAACCGCATGGGCACGACACTCGAAGAGCTTACGCAGGTTCGACAATTGTTTGCTGAGCCACAGAAAGTTGGATTTTGTTTGGATACGTGTCATGCATTTGCCAGCGGATTGTGGAAAGGGAATGATTGGGAAGAAGTAGCCGATCGGATGCGAGAGCTTGATTATTTTACGAGCCTGCGGGCCGTTCATCTAAACGATTCTGTTTATCCGAGTGGTTCCTTTCGAGATCGGCATGCCTCTATCGGAAAAGGGATGATCGGTGATGCAGCCATTGCCACTTTTTTGCAAACACCCGAATTGCAAGGACTTCCCATCGTTTTGGAAACGGCGAGAGGCTCAGAAGGGGGCCATGGTGAAGAAATCAAACATGTTCGTCTACTCATAGACAATTGGCAGGGCTGACCATGTTATGGTAGAGTGTGAAATGATGTGTTCAACACGGGAGGGGTACCAATGAAAAAGCGTATTAAGGTGACGATTGCGGATTTTACTCATCTGACAGAAAACTTGAATAACCCAGAGGAGCTCGCTCTGTACGAAACGGCGAACGGAAATACATACGATGCTGAAATCGAGCATGATGGATATGCGATTGTGGATGTGACAGAGGAGGATTACATCGAGCTGGCTCCAGGGGAATATCAGCTGATGATCGAGGAGTGGACAAACGCCGGACAAATCGGTGAATGGACACTGCAAACCATGTCTGACCCAGCAGATGACAAAGCTTTGCTGTACCGCACAGTGGACAAGGCTGGATCAGAAATACAAGCACCACAATCTTTGCCGAAGCAAGTAGTTGAGCTGGTAGCAAATACATGGTTTGGCAAAAAAGCAAAGAAGATTGAAGAGTAATAGAAGAAAAAAGGAGCGCTGCGAGGTAGTAGCGCTCCTTTTTATGTCAAAAATGTCCGGAACTGTTCTCTCTCTTAAATAGGTATCGATGAACAAACAAAGCTGGTGAGAAGAAAAAGCGCAGGACTCGCAGACCTTGACAACGCCTACCCAGTTGGAACTGCAAAAGGGGGACCCGGTTGTCGAACACTTCTTCCCAGAGAAGCATCCGCCCGTAGGGTGGCTTTGGCTCGACGGTCCCCTTTTTGCAGTGGAGACGGCCAGTGAATCCCCCATGCGGGCGTGTCAGAGTCGAAGAGAACTGCGCTTTTTCTTCTCCTCCACTATGTTGACTCACTCATCCTCAGAATCCAGCTGAATCCCATACTTTCTAATCCGTCGCATAAGTAGCGACTGGGTTATACCAAGGCCCGCTGCTGTTTTGCGAGTCGTTTTGTGTGTACGCAATGCTTGCAGAATAAATTCCATCTCAATTTTCTCCATCCGCTCTGTAAGAGAAAGAGAACCGAGTGAAAGAATCCCTTCCTCCAGCTCACGAATACTCCGCAGTTCTTCCGGCAAATCACTGACTTGGATTTCATCCAGCTTGGACGTAATAACGATCCGCTCTACCAAATTTTCCAGCTCCCGCACATTTCCAGGCCACTCGTATTGATGCAAGACATCCAGCACTTCCGGGGAAAAACGACGTTTCTGGTTATGCTTGCTATTGAATCGCTGTAAGTTGTGATGGAGTAACGGGAAAATATCGTCCTTTCTCTCCCGTAATGGCGGAACATTGATTGGCAAAATATTAAGACGATAGTACAGATCGTGTCTGAATTTGCCCAACCGCACAAGCTCCTGAAGGTTGGCATTGGTTGCTGTTATGATGCGGATGTCAGCCGTGTATGTTTTCGTACCGCCGATCGGCATAAATGTTTTGTTTTGCAAAAGCAGCAATAATTTCGATTGCAAGTGGTAGGGAAGCTCACTGATTTCATCCAAGAAAAGCGTCCCTTTGTCCGCCATTTTCACTAATCCGATTTTCCCCGAGTGACTCGCCCCCGTAAAGGCCCCTTTGTGGTAGCCGAACAGCTCTGATTCGATCAAGGTTTCGGGAATAGCGCTACAGTTGACGTGGACAAACGGCCCGCTGCTTCGCTCACTCAACTGATGGATCTGCTCCGCAAGATAGCTTTTTCCTACACCTGTTTCTCCTGTAATAAACACGGTCGTGTCGACAGGGGCTGCTTTTTTCATTAATTCCAGCAGAGCGAGGTAGGAACGGCTGTTTCCTATCAAGGTTTGGGAGGAGCTCTGGCTTGCTTCCCACTTCATGTGCTGAATCTCTTCGCTGTATCGCTTAAGCAAAGCGACCGTCTCTTCCAGCTGTGAACTGGCACGGGCTGCCTCAGTGATATCGCGTGAGTGGGAAACGATCAGCTCTGGTCTCCCCTCCTCATCCGGGATGATGTGTCCAGTTACTAGGAATTTCCCCTTATTATTGACGAGCTGAATGGTTGTGGTCGGTTTTCCCGTTTCCAAAACCAAGCGGGTGACAGAAGGGCTGAAAATCCCCATTTCTTCGAGGTCGGATACGTTTTGCCCGATGAGTTCGGCTTTCGGTAGACCACACAGGTTTTCACTCGCGTTGTTTAACCATAAAGTAGTTCCCTGTGCATCAGCGATGAATATGCCATCTGCCAGTGTGTTCAGGATGTCAATTAAACGATCAACAGAAGACAGTGCTAGTATCTCCGCAGCTTTTTCCATGTTGAGTAGCTCCCCGGTTTTTCAACTGATTGTACAAGATGATATTGATCGTGTATAGTGAGTCGAATTTAAAATTAGTTGAGTCGAAATCGATTCGAGCGAAAAATTAGACTTTTCCTGCCTTTTCGATTCAAAAGTGAGTCTATTTCGACTCGGAAATCGGAATGGCTTTTTGCTTGAGCGCGTTTTCTTGCCGTTTTGAGGCTTGGCACAAGAGTTGCTATTACATAGTGGGACGTAAGCGATTTATCCAAGAATAAGAGATAAGGAAATGCATGCGATGTTATCAAAACTGGTGACGCACGAACAGGCAGTGGAGCATGTTCAGGATGGCACCCGGCTGATGTATGGCGGATTCGGCACGATAGGCTCCCCGGCACACATGATTGATGCGATCTTGCACAAAGGCGTGCAAAGCTTGACACTCATTGGAATTGATGCGGGGTATCCGGAAATCGGAATTGGAAAGCTGATCAGTCATGGACGGGTGAGGCGGCTAATAACCACACATATTGGCTCCAATCCCGAGGCAGGTCAACAAATGATGGACGGGATGCTGGAAGTGACATTTTGTCCACAAGGAATTTTCGCAGAAAAGATTCGGGCAGGAGGTGTTGGCATTCCGGGAATCGTTGTGGATGCGCATGTGAGAGGAGAGCGAATGGAAGGAGCAGAGCCGTTTGCTTTTGCGGGAAGAACTTGTCAGATTGAAGCCGCCCTGACCGCGGAAGTAGGAATCGTCTATGCGAAACAGGCAGATACTTACGGAAATCTTATTTATGACAAGGCGGCAAGAAATCTGAATCCGCTAGTAGCGATGGCCGCAGATATTACGATCGCTGAGGTAGAGGAGATCGTCCCGGCAGGAGAGCTGGACCCGGATAAAATCGTGACGCCTGGCATTTTTGTGGATTATATCGTGGTTCATGGTGGAGGGAACAGCTAATGGGGTTGGAAATGGATCAGCGAAATATGGTTGCGTGGCGCGCGGCCAAAGAGGTCGCTCCCGGAATGGCTGTTAACTTGGGGATCGGGATACCTGAGCTCGTCGCTGATTTTATCCCGAATGAATGGCAAGTCATGTTTCACTCGGTGAATGGAATCTTGGGTGTCGGACCTACGCCGTTAAAGGGAGAAGAGGACCAGCACATTTCCAACGCTGGTGGAGCACCTGTTACCGTTGTCCCGGGGGCATCGTATTTCGACAGTACCATCGCGTATGGCATGATCCGAAGAAGAAAGCTGGATGCCGCGTTTATCGGGGCTTTGCAGGTGAATCGTCGAGGAGATTTGGCAAACTGGATTGTTCCGGGCTCACGTGTTCATGGCATTGGTGGAGGAGCGGAGCTGGCCTATTACGCCAAGAAAGTGATCGTGCTCATGAGCCATGTGAATCAGGCAGGAGAGCCTAAAATTCGCAGGGAGTGCACATTGCCGCTGACGGCGAAGGGCTGCGTCGATCTTATTATCACGGAGCGGGCGGTAATCGAGATCACGCAAAGAGGCTTGCTTTTGACAGAGGTAATGTACCCGTTCACCTTGGAAAATGTCATCACGAATACTGGAGCACCTTTAATGATTTCAGAAAATTTACAAATGGTAGAGTAATGAAAAATGTAATCGTGAACAGAAAGAATTGGGGGATGAAACAGATGAAAAAAACATGGAAAACAATCGCAGGGGTCGTATTTTCGTTGTCACTACTCGTAAGCGGATGTAGCCAAGGAGCATCCACTAACAGTGCGGGAGGTCAAGCGGGTGGGGCTACTGCTGGAAATGCATCATCGATGACAAAAGAGGCAGGCGTATTTGTATACGCGGCTTCCGGTGAATATCAGCCATTCAGCTACTTCAAGGATGATCAATTGACCGGATTTGATGTCGAGATCGGCAATGAGATCGCCAAGCGTTTGGGTCTTGAGCCAAAGCCAGTCACGTCGCCTTTTTCCGGTATTATTGCAGGGGTAAAGGAAGGGCGCTACGATGCAGCGATTGCCAGCCATGCGATTACAGAAGAGCGGAAGCAGCAGGTTGATTTCGTAGACCCGTACTACTTGTCCGGTGGTCAGCTGTTCGTTCGCCCGGATGGGACGATTAGCACGCTGGAAGGCTTAAAAGGCAAAGAAGTGGCAGTCGCACTCGGCACTACACACGAAAAGATGGCGAGGGAGTATACGGATAACATCAAAACATATGACAGCGATGTAACAGCTCTGCGTGCCTTGGAGCAAGGAAAACACGATGTCGTGATTACAGATAGCGTCGTAGGGGAAATTGCCATTGCCCAAGGCTTGAAGCTCAAGAAAAGTGGGTCGCCACTCTCGGAGGTCAAGCATGGAATCGCAGTGCGCAAAGGAAATACGGAATTGCTGAACAAGATCAACGAAGTGCTCAAGCAAATGATGGAGGATGGAACCTACGTCAAATTGAGCGAAAAGTACTTTAACCGCGACATCAGTAAAGCAGAATAGTGATCTGATATAAAAAGTAAATTCCATTACGAGTGAGGGGTGGCATCTAGTGCCCAGTTTTGCCCATCTGACAGAAGAGTTTTTCCGGACATTGCCGTTTTTTTGGAAGCCGTTGCTGCTGACCTTTCAGCTGACGATCGCTTCTGTTATCGTAGGCTCGATTATCGGATTGTTTGTCGCCTTGTTAAAGGTATCCAAGCTTCCAGTTGCACGTTTCATAGCCAATGCGTACATCATGATCATTCGCGGTACACCGTTGGTCGTGCAAATTTTTGTCTTGTATTTCGGCTTTTACAAAGTCATTGACCTCGGTCAATTTTGGTCGGCAGCGCTCGCTTTGGCGATTCACAGCGGAGCCTATATCGCAGAGATTTTCCGGGGTTCTATTCAGTCGATTGATAAAGGACAAATGGAGGCAGGGCTGTCTTTGGGCATGTCCGCTCGTCAGACCATGCGTCGGATCATTTTGCCGCAAGCGTTGAAACGATCGATCCCACCGCTTGGCAACCAGTTTATTTTGTCTTTGAAGGAATCGTCTCTGGCCGCTTTCATTGCCATGGATGAGTTGTTCTCGCTGGCCCGCCGCTTGTCTGCGGAAACCTTTGATGAAATGACGTACTTTTTGATTGTGGCGCTCTATTACCTGGTTATTGTCATGGCGTTTACGTTTGTGGTCCACATCATGGAGAAGCGTTTGGCAAAAGGAGAGGCGTAAAGCGGAGGGGAAAAACGATGGAAAAGCAAAGAGAAATGATTCGCGTGCAAAATTTGAAGAAAAGCTTCGGAAAAGTGGAAGTTCTCAAAGATGTTACCTTGCAAGTCGGAAAGGGCGAGGTCGTCGTCTTGATCGGTGCCAGTGGATCGGGGAAAAGCACATTGATTCGATGCATTAATTTTCTGGAGATCAAGGACGGCGGAGAGATTTATATCGAAGGAAAAAGCATCGACCCGAAGAAGGATGACTTGACCAAAGTACGGCAAAAAGTAGGCATGGTGTTCCAGCACTTCAATCTGTTCCCGCATAAAACGGTTCTGGAAAACATCATGGAGGCACCGCTGATTGCAAAGAAAGCGGACAAGGAAGAAACGAAGCAGGAAGCGCTCCGACTGCTGCAAAAGGTAGGTCTTTCTGAAAAAGCGGATGCCTACCCATCCAGCCTCTCCGGTGGACAAAAGCAACGCGTGGCCATTGCTCGTTCGCTGGCGATGAAGCCTGAGATCATGCTCTTCGACGAGCCAACCTCAGCGCTTGACCCAGAGCTGGTAGGGGAAGTGCTAGAGACCATGAAGCAGCTCGCACAAGAAGGAATGACGATGATTATTGTGACGCACGAAATGGGGTTTGCCAAGGAAGTGGCCGATTGGGTGGCGTTTATGAATCAAGGCAAGATCATAGAGATGGCTAGACCCCAAGAAATTTTCAACAACCCGAAAGAAGAGCGTACGAGAGAATTTTTGAACCGTGTACTGTAATGGCGTAAAAACGAAAGGGAGCTGGGGCATGAGAGACGTGGTCATTGTCGCAGGTGTGCGGAGTGCTGTGGGAGCATTCGGAAAAAGCCTGCGTGACGTACCAGCAACAGAGCTGGGGCGGCAAGTATTGGAAGGCTTGATGAATAAGGTTGATTTGCCGAAGGAACAAGTCAATGAAGTGATTTTTGGCAATGGGTACGTACATGGGGGAGGACTCAATGCTGCACGTATCAGTTCGCAGCTGGCGGGATTTCCCCGCAATGTCTATGGTCACATCGTGATCAAAGCCTGTGGTTCAGGATTGAAAGCAATTGGCAACGGTGCGCTAGCCATTGCAGCAGGTCAAGAGGATGTGGTGATTGCGGGCGGAGTGGAGTCCATGAGTAGTGTTCCCTACCTCGTGAAGAACCGCTGGGGCAGCAAATTCGGCAATTTGTCCATGGAGGACGCTCTTTTGTCCGATGGTTTAATCTGCTCGCTGACCGGTGAGCATATGGGCATGACCGCGGAACGGCTGGCTGTCCAGTACGGTATTTCCCGTGAAGAGCAGGATCGTTTTGCCTACGAGAGCCACGTAAGAGCAGCGGCAGCAATCGAGGCGGGCACGTTCGCGAGTGAGATCGTACCGATTGAAATCAAGGATCGCAAAGGCACACGTGTTTTTGCGCAGGATGAGTCCGTACGCCATGATATCAAGCTAGAAGAACTCGCCAAGCTGAAAAGTGTTTTTCAAAAGGAGGGAACGATCACTGCCGGAAATGCGTGTCCGATGAATGACGGCGCAGCCGCTGTATTGATGATGTCCCGTGAAAAGGCGGAGGAAGCGGGTTTGACTCCACTCGTGAAAATAAAGGCTTTTGCCAGCGCAGGAGTCGAACCTGACGTGATGGGGATCGGGCCAGTCCCTGCTACGAAAAAGGTACTGGAGAAAGCGGGATTGAACCTCGAAGACATTGGGCTGATCGAATTGAATGAGGCATTTGCCGCCCAGGCTTTGTCTGTGATCAAATGCTTGGAGCTGGACTCGAGTAAGGTGAATGTCAATGGAGGCGCGATTGCCTTGGGTCACCCTGTGGGAGCAACTGGAGCCAAACTGACAGTGACGTTGATGAACGAAATGATGCGCAGACGCGAGAAGTATGGAATGGTGACGCTGTGCATGGCAGGTGGCATGGGAATGTCGATGATCTATGAAAATTTGACCATGTAAACTTCACATGTGCAAATGAAAAAGCCCTGAACGTTGAAATGTCGGGGCTTTTTGCCATGGAGCTTGAGCGCTATTAGGGGGCCTTTTGTTCGCGTAAGTATTTTCGCAAGGTAGCCGCTACTTCTGTTGGGTTTTCCAGCTGTACAATGACGTGCTGATATTTGACATGACCCTCTACTTCTAGGATCAACAACGAATCCGTCTGGGCAAAAGAAAGGAAGTACCATTCATTTCGATGCTTAAAGCTTCCTTCATAAATGTTTAAAGGTCCAAAAGACGTCCCTGGCATGCGTAACATCCATGTTGGTGGAACAAAAGAACCAACCTCGACATGCTTGATCGATTGATAAGGGATCGTGATCGTGTTCTTCAAGGCTAAGAGTGTATGCAAGCCAGTGAGACGCAAGGTAAAATCCGTCTTGCCGAAATGTACACTTCTTCCCATCGTTGCTCACCTCTTTCATCTACCATCGTTCCATTATCTCACAGAAGAATGATGATGACACGGGACAATCAAAAAAGCCGGCGCACCCCCACAAGAGGAAGCAACCGGCTTTTCGTATGCTTTCTTACATTTCTTCTGGAGCAGCCAGACCGAGCAGACGCAGACCTTCCTTCAACACAGCAACGACTGCTGCTACGAGCTGGAGACGGGATGCTGTCACATCTTCTTCCTCAGCCAGGATGCGTACATTCGCATAAAATTTGTTGAATGTTTGCGCCAGGTCGATCACATACTTGCCGATTTGCGACGGATCGAAGTTATCGGCAGCACGTTCGATTACCTCTGGGAATGCGTTCAAGAGGGTAATCACCGCCCATGCCTCTTTGCTGTCGAGTGCACCGGAAGCCAGGTTCACCTTCGTTGCTGGCTGGTAGCCACCTCTGCGCAGCAGCGAGCATGCACGCGCGTGTGCGTATTGCACGTATGGTCCTGTTTCCCCTTCGAAGGTCAGCATCTCTTCCCAGGAGAAGTTGACATCATTCAGGCGGAAGTTTTTCAAGTCATGGAAAATAACTGCGCCTACCCCGACTTGACGAGCCACTTCTTCTTTAGTGGACAGCGTAGGGTTTTTCTCTTCGATGACTTTTTGGACATCAGAAATGGCTTGTGCCAATACTTCTTCCAACAGTACAACTTTCCCTTTACGCGTGGACATTTTCTTGCCGTCCTTGAGCATCATGCCGAATGGGATGTGGTGCATATTTGCGGACCACGCATAGCCCATTTTTTCCAACACTTTATAGAGCTGCTGGAAGTGGAGGCGTTGCTCGTTTCCTACGACATAAAGTGCTTTAGCAAAATCGTACGATTCGTGGCGGAAGAGGGCTGCAGCCAAATCACGCGTTGCGTACAGGGTAGCGCCATCAGATTTTTTGATCAGGCATGGCGGCATGTTGTATTCGTCGAGGTTCACGACCATTGCACCATCGGATTCAGTCAAGAGACCTTTTTCTTCGAGCAAGGTAACAACGCGTTCCATTTTGTCGTTGTAGAATGCTTCACCGTGTGTGGAGTCGAAGGCTACGTTCATCAGGTCGTAAATCTTCATGAATTCCTTGAGGGACTCATCACGGAACCATTTCCACAGATGCTGAGCTTCTTCGTCGCCATCCTCGAGCTTTTTGAACCATTCACGCCCTTGATCTTCTAGGGTAGGATCGTTCTCGACTTCTTCGTGGAAACGAACGTAGAGGCTGAGCAGCTCCTTGATCGGTTCTGCTTTTACCTTTGCTTCGTCACCCCAGAGGCGGTACGCAACGATCAGTTTACCGAACTGTGTACCCCAGTCACCCAAGTGATTGATGCGAACGGGCTCATAGCCTTGCTTTTCCATGATGTTGGCAATCGCGTTTCCGATTACAGTAGAGCGCAGGTGCCCCATGGAAAACGGCTTCGCAATATTCGGGGAGGAGAGGTCAATTGGTACTTTGCGTCCTTCACCGACATGGCTGCTTCCGTATGTGCTGCCTTGGGTAAGGATGGTTCCGATAACTTGCTCGGCCACATTTTCTTGATCCAGGAACAGGTTCACGTATGGACCAACTGCGTGCGATTCGCGCAATGGTGCACCGGAGAGCTGTCCAGCCAGCTCTGCTGCGATCATCGGTGGAGCTTTGCGCAATGCTTTTGCCAATTGGAAGCAAGGGAAGGCCACATCGCCCATTGCAGGGTTTGGTGGTGTTTCCAGCATGCCGTATACGGCTTCTTTGGTCAGTGTGTCTACGCCCATCGAGGAGAGCGCAGCGGCAATCTTTTCAGCGACTTGGTGTTTGTAGCTCATTTGATAAATCCCCTTTCGTAAATACGAAAAACACTATCGAGGCCTCCCCAGGAGGAGCGACCGCGTTATAGCGGAATTTTTTCCGCTATATCAGGAAGCCATGTCAGTGCAGTTTTTACTTTCTGATATAGTAAAAAAACCTCTACGTCTCCTGTGAAAAAGAGACGAGAGGTTATACTCCCGCGGTGCCACTCTTGTTGTTTTTCCCTTCCATCACATAGGAAGGCAAAAACCGCTTGATCTGCTGTAACGGGCAGTCCCGGCAAAGCCCTACACGATCCGTTGCCCATAATGGCTGGCGTAGGATGTTCAGGCGGCATCTCCGAGGGGCGATTCCTCACATGGTTTGGCATCGGGCTCACACCGTCCCCGACTCGCTTTCGTCCTCACACAAGGAGTACTATCCTCTTCAACGATTCGTTTGTTTCTCTAGAATTATAGCTGTTTATACCATTAGGATGCAAGGTGCCTCGATCAAGGTTTTTTTAAAATCTTATCTAATTCCGCGAAATATTGCTTGGTCAGCTTTTCCCTTTCTTCGGGGCTGAGGTTATCTGCGTTCATCATTTGCTCTTTGTACTGCTCCAGCTTTTCGAGCATGGCCAGCTCGGCAGCCGCCGCATCGTCCAGATCGTAATTTTCCGATGGATCGAACGGGATCAATCGATTGTCATTTCCACTGCGCAAATAAGCCGAGCGCCAGTTCTCCGGAAACTGATAAGGCTGTTCGCCAAACATAATCGCTAAAATATCGTCGGATTCAATCGGCAGGAAGTGATCGTAATCGTCTCTTCTGCCTCCCTCGGACAAGTTAATGTGGGACAAAAAATAGTGGAGATAATGTTCCCCGGTTTCGGTATTCTTAACGATGGAGTAGGTTTCAAATTCGGATTTGGATAGTTCTTTTATGGTCTCCAAACAGGACAGAAATTTGTCTTTTTCACGTGCTTGCATGTCATCCATGTCATCTCGTTCCTTTCGCTCTACAATAAGCCTCATGATAGCAAAAGCAATGTGCGCTGACAATGAAAGCTACGCAGCGGAGTGCAGCAGTGGAAGAAGGGAAAAGGATTATAAATAAAATAGTTGGATAATCTTGTCACAAAAATAAGCCAGCTGGATCAAATACATATCAACACGAAACAAGGAGGTGAACAGTACGTGAATGCAAGTGCCAAAAGTAGCGAAGCGGACTGGACGCTGCAATTGACCAACGAGGAGAAGCTGACGAGACTCATGAGCGAGTACGGAGACAACATCGTGCAGCTCGCCTACTTGATCGTAAAGGATCGGGGAATCGCGGAAGACATCACCCAGGAGGTGTTCCTGAAGGCGTATCGGGGTCTAGATCAGTTCCGCCATCAGAGTAGCGTGAAAACGTGGCTTTACCGAATCGCAATCAACGAGTCCCGCAAATATTTGCGTTCGTGGTCCTTTCGCCAGATTTTTTCTACATACCTCTCCAAAGAGGAAGCACCCCCGGAAGAGGTCGACACCGCAAGCGTTGAATCGGCAGTCATCGGACGAATGAGCAAGGTACAAGTAGCGGAGCAGGTGATGAAGCTCTCGCCGCTGTACCGAAAAGTCATGGTACTTCATTACTATGAAGATTTGTCGATAAGAGAGATGGCGCAAGTGCTGGATATTTCAGAAGATGCCGTACGAACCCAATTGTCACGGGCCCGAAAACATTTTAAGGCATTGTGTGAAAAGGAGGGATTGGAATGGACGTAGATAAGCAAATGCGTGAAGCAGTACGAAGCGCAAGTGAGGAATCAGTGGAGGAAGTGAGGTTTACAAAAGAGATGGAATTACGAATAAAAGGTGCGATTGCAAAAAATAAACACAAGAATCGAAACAGAATTTTCGTGGCTGGTTCGCTGGCAGCTTGCTTGGCGGTTACTGCTGTGGGAATGCACCAGCAAGGCTGGTTTCCACAGATGCCAAGTGGCAAGAATGTAACGAATGCGATTGCAACGACTGCTACGAAAACAAATAATAAAGAGGCAAATCAGAACAGTGTAATGGTGTCGGCGGAAGATGCCGTCTTACCATTGAAAAAAGTGATTCCAGCCTTGAGCAAGATGACAATAAGAGTGGATCGTACAAGCTATGGATTCAGTGCACTAACTTTACTGGAAGGGGATACTGCGCGTGCCAATGTTGTCTATGATACACAGACAGGACAAATTGAGAGCTTTACAATTGATGGTGATCGAGGAGAACAGAAGGAAGAGAAATTGCCATCAGCCAAGACTGCGGAGAACGCAGCAAGCGCATTTCTTCAAGCTTTTTTAGGGGAGGAAAGTAAGACCTATCAGCTCGTCGAGACTCAGATCTACACCGACGAGCATATGGTAAAAGGCCCATGGATGAGCGTGAATTATCAACGGATCGAAAACGGCCAGCCCGTTCCGTTCGACGTATTGTCGGTTGGAATTGACGAACGTGAGCAAGTCGCGTTTTTCGGGCGATTGAACAAGAGCGAACAAGCCTTTTTCACCAAGCTGACAGATGCCATGCCCGATTTGAGCCCATCCCTTCTTCTTTTGGATAAAGAAAAGAACCACGATGGCATGTCATTCATTTTGGGGAAAACGAACAAAGAGGGTCATGAAGTTTCTCTTGTGATCACTGGCAATGGTCAAGCATTGGAACATTATAGGCTTCTGTTTAAGGATGAAAAGGAAGCAAAGAGTCAGAAAAGAGCAGAAGGAGCAAAAGCATTGGAGCAAGAGCGACAGTTCCTGAACAAGCTGCTCGGGGCTGATAGCGAGAACTATCAGTTGTTGGACGCCAACCATCCGGGATTGTACCTGAGATACTATAACGGGATGCCGGTGTTGTCTGATGAAATAAGCATCGAAACAACCGACTCTGGCCACCTCGAATATTTCAATAAGGGGCTCGAATCATTTGAGCCGTCGCAGTACCCGGATGTATCGACTGCTGTGTCAGAAGAGGTAGCCATCAAAGAGCTGAGCGAGCATATGAAGCTTCGGTACGTGCAGAATCCGAGAATACAGCCACAATCAAATCAAGGGGATATGTGGCAGCCCATTCTGGAGTACACACCAGCTGTTTCCTTCATGCAAAGAGGACGTGAAGATGGTCAGGAGTGGTATATCGATGCGACCAATGGCAAGATGGTGTATGGAACGGGAGATAACGGGCTTGCTTTTGATCAGTTGAATACGAAGGAAGCACATCCGATCGAATCTCCAAAGGAATACGTCAAGGTTCGCTCCAAGGATGAGGCAAAAGTGTTGCTGCAAGCGGAATTCGGCATACAAGTGGATGACTCGACCTATAGAGAGAGTAACCGTGACGGACGCAAGGAATACGTCTGGAATGATAAAAATGACAAGTATATCGGCGTAGAAGTTCTCGCAGAAACAGGCAGTGTCGTCGGGCTGGGGTCACCGCGATCCGATACAGCAGTGACAGTCAAACGCGAGCAAGCGGAAGAGGCTGCACTTGCCTTTCTGCCTAAATACGTTGATCCAGGCATAAAAGAAGTGCAATTGGCGCAAGTCATACAGCCAGACGAAACGAATCCTGTGTCTTCGGGCGAATGGGAATTCAGATATCTCATGAGCAAGGATGGCATTCCAGTACAGGATCGCTGGCCGAAAGCGGCTTATTCAGTAACAGTCGATCCGTCTTCTGGCAAAGTGACAAAGTTCGAAAACTACAGAGAGACGCACGAGTTGGTGGAGCTTCCAGGATCCGACGAGATCGTCTCGAAAGACAAGGCTGTTGAGGCGTATTTACGAGTCATGCCTTTAAAGCTGGTCTATTTGAGGAGAGATGTGGATGGGCAAAAATTAGCTCAACCAAAGCTGGCGTATGTGCCGTGGAGTGACGAAAAGCTGGCGTTCAAATACATTACCCTGGATGCCGTGACAGGCAAGATCATCACCAAATAACAAGAAAAAAAGGCTATCCCGCAGCCATTCCTGATGGCTTTTGGGATAGCCTTTTTTACACGTATCTAACAGTCGTCACAGGAGCACCCGATAATAACCAACAGGATAAACAGCACGAGCACGATTGCGAAGCAGTCACCGAAGAATCCGTTACCGCAGAAAGATGTACTCATCTTTGTTTCCCCTCCTTTCCGTTATACTCCAGTCTATACACGAATGCCGATATTGGACTGGGCGGATGCCCAGCTTAGGCAAAAATGGGCGCGTAAGAGGGGAGGCTCCGTAAAAAATAGACAATTCACAATTGACGGGGAGACAAAGGGGGTGTTAAGATACTTGCAAACATTCAAGACATTTCGCAAACTAACTAAATGACAAGTGTACGACTCTTATCCAGAGAGGCAGAGGGACTGGCCTGATGAAGCCTCGGCAACCGGTAAAAATCCGGTGCCAATTCCAGCAAAGCTACGTGCTTTGAAAGATAAGAGGATGTCTCAGGCGTTTTCGTATCTGCTGACAAATCCTCTTCTTTCAAAGAAGAGGATTTTTTTATTTTATTTACCCAATTATGGAGAATAAGCCGATGCAAGGGAGAAAAGGGGCACGTCAATGAAACCAACTTTTCGCGAACAGCTTTCCCGGAAAATTCTGATTCTGGACGGTGCAATGGGCACCATGCTTCAACAGGCGAACCTGACCGCTGATGATTTCGGCGGTGAAGCCTATGATGGCTGTAATGAACTCCTGAACCTGACCAGACCAGATGTGATCCGTTCGATTCATGAGAAATATTTAGAGGCGGGCGCAGACATTGTCGAGACAAATACATTTGGTGCTGCTTCCGTTGTTTTGGCTGAGTACGATGTGGCAGAGAAGGACCTTGAGATCAATATAGCGGCAGCGCGCTTGGCCAGAGAAGCGGTGGATGCCTATTCCACGGAGGAGTGGCCACGTTTTGTAGCAGGTGCAATGGGACCTACGACCAAAACCCTTTCATTGACAGGCGGTGTCACTTTCGAAGAGCTGGTCGAGGCGTATTATCGTCAGGCAAAAGGTCTGATTCTCGGTGGCTCCGATGTTCTTCTTCTGGAAACCTCGCAAGATACGTTGAACGTCAAGGCTGGCGGAATCGGGATTCGCAAAGCTTTTGAAGAGCTTGGACAGGAGCTTCCGGTGATGCTGTCAGGTACGATTGAGCCGATGGGCACGACGCTGGCGGGCCAAAACATCGAGGCGTTTTACATCTCCTTGGAGCATATAAAGCCTGTCTCTATCGGTCTGAACTGTGCCACAGGCCCCGAGTTCATGCGCGATCATCTGCGGACTCTGTCAGGAATTGCCCAATGTGCGGTCAGCTGTTATCCGAATGCAGGCTTGCCAGACGAGAACGGCCATTACCATGAAACGCCACAGGGACTTGCTTCGAAAATGCGAGCATTCGCTGAACAGGGCTGGATAAACGTCGCTGGCGGCTGCTGTGGAACAACGCCTGACCATATTCAAGCGATGGCAGAAGCCTTGAAAGACTGCAAGCCACGCAGTACAGCTGTAGAACCGCTGAGCGCGGTCTCCGGGATCGAGGTCGTTTACGTCGAAGATGACAATCGTCCCTTGCTAGTTGGGGAGAGGACCAACGTCATCGGTTCCAAAAAATTTCGTGAAATGATTGCAGCCGGTCACTATGAAGAAGCATCTGATATTGCCCGGGCTCAAGTAAAACGCGGCGCACACGTCATCGATATATGCTTGGCTGACCCCGACCGTGATGAATATGAAGATATGGAAAAATTCCTACAGTTCATCGTGAAAAAAGTAAAAGCGCCCCTCATGATCGACTCGACAGATGCCAAGGTCATGGAGCTGGGACTTCGTTATTCGCAAGGAAAGGCTATTCTCAACTCAATCAACTTGGAAGACGGGTTGGAGCGATTTGAGGAAGTCGTTCCACTTATTCACAAGTTCGGTGCCTCTGTTGTCGTTGGAACGATTGAGGAAGCGGGTATGGCGATCACTCGCGAAAAGAAGCTGGAGGTCGCGCAACGCTCGTACGACATTCTTGTCAACCAGTATGGAATAAAGCCACAGGATATTATTTTCGATCCACTCGTCTTCCCAGTAGGGACAGGGGATGAACAATACATCGGCTCTGCAAAGGAAACCGTAGAAGGCATTCGTTTGATCAAACAAGCAATGCCGGCTTGCAAGACGATCCTGGGTGTCAGTAACGTTTCCTTCGGCTTGCCTCCTGCGGGGCGGGAAGTGCTGAATGCGGTCTTCTTATACCATACCACTCTCGCAGGGCTTGATTACGCCATCGTCAACACGGAAAAGCTGGAGCGATACGCTTCGATTCCAGAAAACGAGAGAAAGCTGGCAGAAGCTCTTCTATTCGAGACAAATGATGAGACATTGGCGGCCTTCACCGAATTTTATCGCCAAAAGAAAAAGGAAGTCAGTGTGGAGGTCTCCTCGTTAACGCTCGAAGAACGCTTGGCCCGTTATGTAGTCGAAGGCTCCAAGGATGGTCTGGTGGAAGACCTGAAGCTGGCTCTGGATAAATACGCACCGCTCGAGATCATCAACGGTCCGTTGATGACGGGGATGGAAGAGGTCGGTCGCCTGTTCAACGGCAACCAGCTGATCGTGGCAGAAGTATTGCAGAGCGCGGAAGTCATGAAGGCATCCGTATCGTTTTTAGAGCCATTCATGGAAAAAAGCGATGCTGCTGCCAAGGGGAAAATCTTGTTGGCGACAGTCAAGGGCGATGTACACGACATCGGGAAAAACCTCGTGGAAATTATTTTGTCAAACAACGGCTACAATGTCGTGAACCTGGGGATCAAGGTACCGCCAGAGCAACTAATTGCCGCATGCAGAGAAGAAAAGCCGGATGCCATCGGTCTGTCTGGACTCTTGGTAAAATCCGCGCAGCAAATGGTCATTACTGCACAAGACCTGCGTGATGCAGGCATTGATATCCCGATGATGGTTGGCGGTGCGGCGTTGACGCGCAAGTTCACATCGAATCGGATCGCACCGGAATACCGTGGAATTGTTTTATACGCAAAAGACGCCATGGATGGTCTGGACCTCGTGAATCGTCTACAAAATCCGGAAGAACGTGATCGCTTGGTAGAGGAACAGCAGCATCTGCTGGAAGCTGTCGCAACGGCTCAGCCTGTTGTCGAGGAGAAAAAAGCACCTTTGCCAGCTCGTTCAGCCATTAGCAGAACCGTTCCAATCCATCTGCCGCCCGATTGTGAACGACATGTTCTGCGACAATACCCGCTGAGCCATCTGCAACCGTATTTAAACCTGCGGATGCTCCTCGGAAAACACCTCGGTGTACGCGGAAATGTAGATAGATTGATAGAGGAAGGCGACGAGAAGGTACTGGAACTGTACGGCATTGTGGAAGAGCTATTAAATGAAGCGAAGCAAAAAGGAACCATTACGACACACGGTGTGTATCAGTTCTTCCCGGCTCAGTCAGATGGCAACGATATTTTGGTCTATGATCCAAAAGACCACAGCAAGCTGCTGGAGCGCTTTTCGTTCCCACGTCAGCTGGAAGAACCTCATCTCTGCCTGTCCGACTTCTTGCGACCGGTGGAGAGCAAGGAAATGGATTATGTCGGATTCCTGACCGTAACGGCTGGGGGCGGGATTCGCGAAAAATCAACAGAGCTCAAGGAGCGTGGTGACTACTTGCGCTCTCATGTCCTCCAAGCCTTGGCATTGGAGCTGGCAGAGGCATTTGCTGAGAGAATTCACCACGTCATGCGCGACGTGTGGGGCATACCGGATCCGGTTGAGATGACAATGCTAGAACGTTTCGGAGCTAGATATCAAGGCATTCGAGTCTCCTTCGGTTACCCTGCGTGCCCGAACCTGGAAGATCAGGCGCAGTTATTCCGTCTATTGCGTCCAGAGGATATCGGCGTTCAGCTGACAGAGGGCTTCATGATGGAGCCAGAGGCTTCCGTATCGGCGATGGTATTTGCTCACCCAGAAGCGCGTTATTTCAACGCAGGTCCATCTATTTTTGAAGTGTAAAAATAAATGAAAATGGGAGAGAAGGGATTGAGTTGACGACGAGAAAGAGAGATTTACGAGCCTACTTGAAAGACCATCTCCTAGTAGGTGATGGTGCAATGGCGACCCAGCTGCACGGGCTGGGCGTCCCGGTTGGCGTCAGCTTTGAGGAGCTGTGTTTGTCCAACCCTCGTTTGGTGCATGAAGTTCATACGTCTTATTACCAGGCCGGTGCGCGTTTCCTAGAGACAAATACGTATTCTGCCAACCGAGATGCATTAAGCCGTTACGGTCTGGAGCATAAGGTAGCGCGGATTAACCGGCTTGCAGTCGCCATTGCTAGGGAAGCCGCACAGGATGATGCTTATGTAGCTGGGAGCATTGGATCGATTTTGGCTGGACGGGTGAAGAAAAAGGTTTTGGATGAATACCGTGACCAGTATGAGGAACAGGCCATTGCCCTGTTACATGCAGGGGTAGACGGACTGATTCTGGAGACGTTCTTGGACTTGGAGGAGCTGCTTCTGGCGATCGAGGTAATTCGCCCGCTCACAGATGTCCCTGTAATCGCGCAGTTAGCCACTTTGGAAGTAGGGCGCACACGTGATGGTTACGCTTTGACAGATGCCTTTTCCGAGCTGAAAGCAGCGGGCGCTGACGTGGTCGGACTAAACTGTCGACTTGGTCCCGCTGAACTCTTGCGCTCGTTTGAAAATACAGTGATTCCAGAAGATGCACTCTTATCCGTATTCCCGAATGCGGGGCGTCTGGGGATGACTGACGGAGAATACGCTTTTAAATCATCACCTGAATACTTTGGACAAAGTGCGCTTCGCTTGCGTGAGCAGGGGGTTCGGTTGATTGGTGGATGCTGCGGAACCACACCTGCACATGTGAAGGCGATTGCGGATGCACTTGAGTCTCTTGAGCCGCAAGCGCGTGTGAACCCGACCATCGTTGCTGGAGATCGTCCTACGATTTCTGTGCAGAACACGAGGGAGAGGGAGAAACCAAGCATTGTCGAGCGCGTAAAAACAGCAACGACGATCATTGTCGAGTTTGATCCGCCACGTGATCTGGATGCAGACCAATTCCTCCACGGATGCTGTGAGCTGCACAAAGCAGGAGCAGACGCGATCACGTTGGCAGATAACTCGTTGGCGACAGTGCGCATGAGCAACATGGCTCTCGGGGCCCTCATGAAGAGCAGACATGGAATCGATCCGCTCTTGCACCTTGCTTGCCGGGATCGCAATCTGATTGGACAGCAATCGCACTTAATGGGCCTACACGCTTTGGGGATTGACCAAATATTGGTGATTACTGGCGATCCATCACGCTTTGGTGACTTGCCAGGGGCCAGCTCGGTATTTGATGTGACCTCGTTTGATCTGATTCGCATGGTGAAGCAGTTGAACGAAGGTGTTTCGTTCTCAGGACGTCCGTTAAAGCAAAAAGCCCAGTTTATCGTGGGCGCAGCCTTTAATCCGAATGTCCGAAATATGGATGCTGCCGTTGCCCGCTTGGAAAAGAAGGTCGAGGCAGGCGCGGATTACATTATGACGCAGCCTGTGTACGATGCGGAGTCGATTCGGAATGTATACGAGGCGACGAAGCATATCGGCATTCCTGTCTTTATCGGGATCATGCCGCTGACCAGCTCGCGCAATGCGGAGTTCCTGCATAATGAAGTGCCGGGAATCAAGCTATCGACAGAAGCTCTAGAACGGATGAAAAAGGTACAGGGAGAAGCCGCCAGACAGGAAGGAATCGCAATCGCGAAGGAATTGGTCGATACGGCCGTTCGTTACTTCAATGGCATCTATTTGATTACACCTTTTAATTATTACGAGATGGCGGCAGAGCTCATTCAATATACCCGCCAACAAAGCTCTTTGGTGAGGATGGCTCAAACGTAACGGTTTGCGCCAGTTAAATAGGGAAGGCCTATGTGTATAGACAGGCTATAGCCTTGCGTCTAATACACATGGGCCTTCATTTCGTCTAGCATAAACGCGGTTTTGAGAGCTTCTCGATTGCAAAACTGTTGAATCTCAGCAAGGTTCATCTGGTCATACTGCTTTTTGCGTAAAAAACGTTCAATGATATGCGGGAAAGCGAGATCGACAAAGAGTAAATGCAGTTGCCTAATCGAGAGGGGATTTTCTCGGAGATAGCCACGCAATAAATGAGAGAACAATTCCTCGTTCCACTGGTCATTTTTTCTCATAGCAAGGGAGAGAACACGCGTAATGTCTTTGGACGGAAAATCGTAGCGAACGTCCTCCCAGTCAATGATCGCAATTCTTTGATTACTGACGAGCAAATTCCCATTGTTAAAATCTCCGTGACAGAGGAAGTGCTTGGTCAATGGCTCCCTTTTCCATGTCGAGAAGTATGGAGAGGATAGTAAATGTTCCTTGGCTGTCACCCCTGCTTGTTTAAAAAAAGGAAGGTATTCCGCGACAGTAGTGTATTTTCGATCATTTTTCCCAGTGTGTTGAAGCTCCCACTTCTCAAGGGCAGCTAAATCTGTTTTGTACTCCACAGACCATTTCTCTGCACCATTGTAAAGTTTGCCGTACTTGGAGGAAAAACCGAGCGATTTCGCATGAAATTTGCCTAATACCGTGCCGATGCGTTCCATTCGAAGAGGGGAAGTATACGCAATATTTGGCCAGGAGAGCCTTTGGTGGAGAACGAAAAGACTTTCTTTATGCGTGATGTAGCGCTTATTATTTTTGGTGCGTTGAATGTCGGGGATGTGTACGCCGTTTTTACGCAAATGCGCTTCTGCATTCAGGATGAAATGTAAACGTTCCTTTTCCAGAGGCAAAGCTTTTGCGATGAATTTGCCATTGGTTGTTTCCAAGTAAATGACGAGTGACTTGGGTGTATCTCGAATGGTTTTGTGTTGCAAAACAGTCAGGTCGTATTTGTTCTGGATTTTTTTGATGAGGTCGTCCACTGCTGATGCCCCTCCCTGCGTACAGAGCTACAAGTATTGTACGGAAGAAGAGATGTGGTTGACACGAAGGGCTCTACTTAGCAGGCGAGGGTAGAGGGTGCCAATTCATCTCGCGTAAAAAATGACTCAGCTCTGTAAACTTGGCGATGCGTTCCTCACGTGTAAAAGATGCGTTAGCCCCACTGGTAGAAGGGACGACAAACACATAGCTGCCAGACCAATCTTCTGTTCCAAAGTACCTGATTGGTTGCAGCCCCAGTGAAATTGCCTCTTTCTTTTGGCCAGTCGCGTGACGAAAAGCAGTAATACCGTTAAAACAAATGACACGAGGTCGGTAAGTCTGGATCATTTGGACGAACAGCTCTGCACCTGCGGCGTAATCCTCGTTGCGTAGGTCTGTTGCAGAGCGGGTAGGACGTGAGACCAGATCGGTAATGCCATAGTTGTAGTCTAAGAGGGTAGCCGTTTCCTCGGGCAAGAGCTTGTGAGGTGTCAGGCCGCCTTCGTACAATCCGCGCCAAAACAGGTTGGCCGGATTGGCGTAGTGGAAACCCGTTGTAGCCGATATACGTCCTGGATTGATACCGCAAAATAAAACTGCCAAATCACGGCGAATGTACGTGGGCAACCATTTTTCTGTGAACTCGACCAAAGTGAACTCCTCCTGTTTACCACATTGTAGCACATCAGTGAGCGCTTTCAGAAAGAAGCAAAAAAAGCTGCCGGACTCGGCAGCTTCAAGCTATATAGGCTCAAGTATTGGATCTTATAACTGGGGAAGCGGATACGGCAGCACTTGCTGTGGCTCATTGAACGTGAATTGCTCCATTTCATTCCGGACGTATCTTTTCGTCTCGAATGGAACGACTTCTTGTTCTTCATTCCCCCACAACCAATTCGACAGCATTTGTATCATAAGGATACCCTCCACTTTGTGGAAATGTTTTACATGTTCATCATACTCCAGTTGAGGGCAGTTTTGGTTGGGCAGGTGTGAATAAGGCGTGAAGAAATGGTGGATAGAAAGTGAACAAAAATGAAGCGATTTCACAGGACTTCGCAAAAAAGCGAAAAGAAATCCGTCTGTACGAGCGGACTCTTTTCGCTTTTTTGCCATGTCATTTCTATGGATTGGTGGACCACAGTCCAGCGGATTTCACAAAAATGCGTTTGTTCAGCTTCAGCTGGCTAACCACGAACTCAGCAATATCCTCAGGCTGCATGGTCTTCTCTGGATTTCCGTCTGTCAGACCCAAGTCCAAAGCCAAATCGGTAGCTACCGTACTCGGCGTCAGCGCTGTGACCCGGATGTTGTGTTTGCGTACTTCAAGAGCCAAAGACTCTGTCAGACCAAGAACGCCAAACTTGGATGCGCTGTACGCACTGGTAAGAGGAGCACCTTTTTGTCCTGCCGTAGAAGAAATGTTGATAATGTCACCAGAATTTTGCTCCATCATACCTGGGAGCACTGCGCGAGTCACGTAATAGACGCCCATCAGGTTCACTTGGATGATTTGCTCCCATTCGCTTGTTTCCAGGTCCATGAACTTGCCGAATTTGGCAACACCCGCATTATTGATCAGGATATCAATCTGACCCAGTTCATTTTTGATAGAAGCAACAGCTGTTGTAACAGCATCGTAATTGGATACGTCTGCGGTCGCAATCGCTACCTTGACGCCGTATGCTTCTACTTCCTTCGCGACTTGCTTCAGACTTTCCTCAGAGCGAGCCAAGAGACCGAGATGCACGCCTTCCTTTGCCAGGGCGATTGCAATTGCGCGGCCAATACCTTTACCTGCACCCGTAATGAATGCGGTTTTACCTTTTAGTTCGATAGCCAAAAGAAAAACACTCCTTTTTCAAGACAATAGGAATCTCATGTATATTGTGCAGTGTACTAGCATTTATCCTCGGAGGGAAGGATGCACTTTTATGTACGTAGGTTACGAAAAGTAACTACATAAAGGAAAATGTCCTCCCTGAGTAGGGAGAACATTGGATAGTAAGGGTGGAACTGCTTACAGCTTGTATACGTCTGTGTATTTTTTCTCGAGGTAATTCATCAAGTATGTTGCATTTGTACCTTCGCCTGTAATCGCTTGAACGAGTTCACGAGGGCTCTTCATTTTACCGTACTGATGGATTTTTTCCTTGAGCCATTCACGGATCGGCGCGAAATCGCCTTTTGCGATCAGCTCTTCGTAGCCGTTAATCTCATTCTCCATAACGTGGACGAATTGTGCCGCATACACATTACCCAGCGAGTAAGTCGGGAAGTAACCGATCATTCCGCCTGACCAGTGTACATCCTGAAGCACACCCAATGCATCTGTCGGTGGCTCAACACCCAGGTATTCTTTCATTTTTTCGTTCCAGATTTTTGGCAGATCAGCCACTTGAATGGTTTGATTGATCAAGCCTTTCTCGATTTCGTAGCGGATCATGACATGCAGGTTGTACGTCAACTCATCTGCCTCTGTCCGGATAAAGGAAGGAGTAACAGCGTTAACTGCACGATGCAGGTCTTCTACAGATACGCCTTCGAACTGGGTAGGGAACGCTTTTTGCAGGTCCGCGAAAAAGTGATTCCAGAATGGCAGACTGCGTCCGACCATGTTTTCCCAGTAGCGGGATTGAGATTCGTGAATCCCCATGGAGGTACCATCGCACAGAGGCGTGAACAGCAGGTCTGGATTGATGTTCTGCTCGTACATCGCGTGGCCAGCCTCGTGAATACAACTGAAGAGCGCAGAATTAAAATCATTTTCAGCGTAGCGCGTCGTAATGCGGACATCTCCAGGGTTGAAGGTGGTGCAGAACGGATGCGCACTGCGATCCATGCGGCCAGACTTGAAGTCGTATCCGATTTTCTCGAGGATATAACGGCTGAATGCTTCCTGGTCTGCCACTGGGAAGTTTTTCGTCAAGAAGGAGGTGTCTGGCTTGTTCGGAGAGTCTGCGATCGCTTTTACCAGCTTGACGGTTTTCTCACGCAAGGTGGCGAAGATTGGGTCGAGCTGATCGACAGTCATGCCAGGCTCGTACATGTCCAAGAGGGTGTTGTACTTGTTTTTGCCGTCATGACCCCAATATTCGATGAACTCGAGCTGGAAGTTCACGATTTTCTCCAGGTATGGCTGGAACATGGAAAAATCGTTGTTGGCACGAGCTTCTTCCCACACCGTTTCTGCCTTGGCGGTCAGTACAACATACTCTTGATGTCTGTCAGCAGGAATTTTCTTGTTACGGTCAAATTCCTTTTTGCATTCCAGCACACTGTGACGGGTAATTTCATCCAATGTTTCGAGGACAGATGGCTCACTCAGCTCTGCCAAAAGCGCTTCCATTTCTTTAGACGTCGCCAGCTTGAATTGCTCGCCAGCCAAAGTCCCGATGATTTCGGAGCGGGCATCCATTCCATTGCGAGGCGCTTGTGTAGCCTTGTCCCAATAAAGAACGTTCAGTGCTTGCGTGTAGCTGGTTATTTTCTTCACATAGTCACGGAATTCTGCCGCACGTGTTTCTACAGTCGTTGACATAGGGTTCCTCCCATAAATTTTTCATGTTCTGGTAATGGATATGTAAGTCATGCAGTCAAAAAATTTTTACTACTGAATATTATATCGGTTTAACGAAAAATTACTAGGTGGATGCGGCAAGCATTTGTCGGTATAATCGTAGAGGAAACGAATGTGTTACTTATTTGCGATGACAGGAGAATGAAGATGAGTCAATCCAATCCCCAATGGGAAAATGAGATAGCAAAACGCCGTACCTTCGCCATCATCTCCCACCCGGATGCGGGTAAAACGACAATGACGGAAAAGCTGCTCTACTACGGCGGAGCCATCCGTGAAGCAGGGGTGGTCAAAGGGCGCAAAAATTCCAAGCATGCCACCTCCGACTGGATGGAGATCGAGAAAAAGCGTGGAATCTCTGTTACGTCCAGTGCGATGGATTTCGAATACAACGGACACCACATCAACATTTTGGATACACCTGGTCACCAGGACTTCAGTGAAGATACGTACCGCACGCTGACTGCTGCTGATGCTGCTGTGATGATTATCGACGTAGCAAAAGGGGTAGAGGCACAGACGATCAAGCTGTTCAAGGTCTGTCGCATGCGTGGTATTCCGATCTTTACGTTCGTGAACAAGCTGGACCGCCACGGTAAAGATCCATTCGAGCTCTTGGAAGAAATTGAGCGCGTATTGGGTATTCGTTCTTATCCGATGAACTGGCCGATTGGGATGGGCAGCTATTTCAGCGGCGTATTTGACCGTATGAAGTCCCGTGTCGAGCTGTACCAAAGCAATACACAGCACGAAGAGATTTCCTTTTTCCCTGTAGAGGGAGCAGAAGATCCACTAATCGGCGATCGTGTCGGTCAAGAACTGTGGCAGCAATTGCAGGACGAAATCTCGCTGCTGGATGTTGCGGGAGATGAATACGATCCGGAACTGATCAACAAAGGGCAACTGACGCCTGTTTTCTTCGGAAGTGCCATCAATAACTTCGGTGTACAAACATTCCTGGATAACTTCCTGCAAATGGCGCCAGCACCTTCTGCGAAGAAGAGTACAGAAGGCTTGATTGATCCGTATACGAATGCGTTCTCCGGCTTCATCTTTAAAATCCAAGCCAATATGAACCCAGCTCACCGAGATCGGATCGCTTTCTTGCGTATTTGCTCCGGCAAGTTTGAGCGGGGGATGGCAGTCAAGCACGTCCGTCTTGGCAAAGACATCAAATTGGCGCAGCCGGTACAGTTTATGGCACAGGACCGCGAAATAGTCGATGAATCGTTCGCGGGAGATGTCATCGGTCTTTTCGACCCGGGCATTTTCCAGATCGGCGATACACTCTGCGTCGGAAAATCGTTTGAGTACGAAGAAATGCCGCACTTCTCGCCGGAGTTTTTCTCCAAGGTGATGGTGAAGGACGCGATGAAGCACAAGCAATTCCAAAAAGGGATCATGCAGTTGACCGAGGAAGGGACGGTGCAGTTATTCCGTACCCATCCGATGGAAGAGCTGATTCTTGGTGTCGTAGGTGTGCTGCAGTTCGAGGTACTAGAATACCGTTTGAAAGCCGAGTACGGGGTAGACATCATGCTGACTCGTATGCCGTATCAAATCGCTCGCTGGCTCGAAGGGGAGAAAGCAGACCTCGATGCTGTGAAGAACCGAACCGTTTCTGACCGTTATGGCCGTCCGGTTATGCTGTTTGAGAGCGAGTACCAGCTGCGTGTCGCAATGGATAAGTACTCGAATATCAAGTTCCACGACAGTTCACTTGGTTTGAAATCCGTACATTCTTAATTAAAAATGGAATGACAGGGCCTCCCGATCACGGTTGAGGCCCTTTTTGTCCCTCCTGAGGAGGCAAATGTAGTAGTTTGGCTCAGGAGACGCAGTTAGAACTCGATTTCAAAAAACCTGACCGCTTCCGTAGCATTGGGAAGGGTAATCATCCCTTTTTCTTGCAGACCGATTTTCTTTAGAAGATTGGCAGAAGATGCATTATCGGGGTTGGTGATTGCCACGATGCGCTTTAAGCCAAAAACTTCTTTTCCGTGGGCGAGAACGGCAGAGGCTGCCTCATAGGCGTAGCCTTTGCCCCAGTATGTGGGTAGTAAGGCAAAGCCGATATCCACATCCTCCAACGAATCTCTCTTGATTAGTCCACATAAACCGATCGGAACATTTCCTTCCTTCAGCTCTATCAAATACAGGCCAAAGCCATGCTTTTCATACATCGCGACTGCGCCATTCAAAATAAAGTTGCGGGCGTCTTCCGTCGTACGAAGACCACGATCGCCAATAAAACGAATCCAAGAAGGCTCATTCATCAGTTTCAAAACAAAATCAGCGTCTTCGGCAGTTTGCCAGCGGAGGATGAGACGATCTGTTTCCAGCACTTTCAAAGGAACGACACCAGCCTTTTCTTTTATCATTTATCCGATAATTTGCAGCTCTTTAGGAAAGGACGTCAATACTTCTACGCCTTCCTTCGTGACGAGTACATTGTCTTCAATGCGGATGCCACCGATCCTCGTGTTATAAATGCCCGGTTCAATCGTGAAAACCATGCCTGGGATGAGCTCTCCAGCTGCTTGGCTGTGAACGTAAGGCGCTTCATGGAGCTCCAGTCCGATTCCGTGCCCGACACGATTGATGAAAAATTCTCCATAGCCCCGGTCCGCAATGACAGCTCGTGCAGCTAGGTCAACATCTGCGATCGGAGCCCCTGGCCGAACCGCCTGTATCCCGGCCCGATTCGCTTGCAAGACCGTATCGTACATGTCCAGCAATTCTGCACCCAGTTGACCGACAGCAAAAGTACGAGTCAGGTCCGAGACATACCCATCGACATACACGCCTGCGTCAATCAACAAAACGTCTCCTGCCTGAATCACCCGATCACCCGGGTCGCCATGGGGCAGTGCTGCTTTTTCTCCAGCCAACACAATCGTTGAAAAGGAAGGGCCTTGTGCTTTTAGCTTTTTCATCTGGTATTCCAGCTCTGCGACGACGTCCAGTTCCGTCATCCCTATTGATATCAGCGGGAGCGTACGGCGTAGAGATTCCTCCATGACCCAAATAGCCCGCTTGATCGTAGCGATTTCAGATGCATCCTTGGCCACGCGTATACTGCATAGCAAGTCACCGACATCCACTGCTTCTGTAACCTGCACGGTCGATACGAGTGCCTCGTATGTTTTCGCTGTCAAATGGTTCTTCTCTACACCAATGTGAGAGAGGGAGGTGGGCAGCAAATGCCTCAGCACCGTTAGCGCATCCTGTGAATCGTCATGCGTGTAAATCATAATGGCAGGACAAGCCTCCCGTGCTTTGTCAGCGTCCAGCAGTGGAACGAAGAGGAAGGGGGACTCGCCTCTCACCAAGACGAGACCCATAAAACGTTCATGTGGCTCTGTCAAAAATCCGGTAAAATAGTACACGTTTTTGGGATGCGTAATCAGCAATGCGTCCAGTTTCCTGCTTTCCATATACGCGTGCAGCTTTTCCAGTCTTTCTTGCATCCAGATCACCCTTTTTTATTGGTAGACATGCGGATGAGACACATTGCGCTAGGTTCTAAAAATGACAGGTGTCAAAACGGACAGGATCTCGGCTTCTTCAACAGTGGAAGGATTGTACCACGTATGTAGGAGAGAGGAAGGGAAGTGGATCGTGTCTCCTTGCTCGAGATGGTATTCGGTTTCGTCGACGACGATGGTGACACATCCTTTAACGACGTAGTAAAACTCTTCACCGGGATGCTGAAAGGCGACATGTTTCGTCTGTCCGGGTGGTAATACGTTGAGGAGGGGCTCGAGTGCCCTGTCGGGGAAATTCCCACCGATTCGAATGTACTTTACCGGTGACCCTTCAATCTGCAACGTTTTCCGTTTTGCAATGGGCGTGTGGTACGTGACATCTTTTTCGACTTCAAAGAAGTACGTAATGGGGACACCCAGACATTCCGCAATTTTTTGCAGGGAAGTAATCGCGAGCGAGCTGTTGCCGCGCTCTACTTGTGATAAGAAGCTGACGGAGAATCCTGATTTCTCACTTAAATCCTTTAAAGTAAGCTCCTGCTGGATACGAAGTGCTCGTATTTTTTTGTAAACGTGCTCCAAAAAGTCACCTCCTGCTCAAAAAGTAATTACGGTATTACAGTAAATATTACGGTAATACAAAAATAATTGCTACTTTTATTCCGAATCTTCCTTCTTCTTTTTGTATCCTACTTGTACCATTCCCTTCATATACTGGGACAAAGACAGGCCGTTTGAGAGGAAGGGAATGCTTTGAGGGCTCTCTTGTTAGTGGTTTTGTTTCTTGTTGCCTTTGACATGCACGCGCAGACGCCTCTTCTTGCGCCGTATTTAAACGTATTGGGTGTATCCGCTGCGATGATCGGCTTTGTGCTCGGCGGTTATGCGATCAGCAATTTGACAGGAAACCTGCTCGCTGGCCCTTTTCTTGATCGCTATCCGAAAAAATGGTTTATCGCAGGTGGATTGATTTTGGCTGGCGTGATGCTGATTGGTCAAGGCATCGTGCAAAATACTGCGGGCTTCTTTACCTTTCGGCTGATGCTCGGGTTTTTGATGGCGTTTGTATCTCCTGCTTGTTCTGCCTTGCTCGGAGAAACAGGGAAGACGGCACTTGAGCAGGGCGAGATCATGGGGAAAAAGGGATTGGTCCTTACCGCGGCAGGTATCGTATCCCCGGCAGTCGGTAGCTTTTTGGCGGTGCAGTTTGGCTATGGCCAATCATTTGTGATTCTCGGCTACATGATGATGATTGCTGGCGTTTTCGCTTGGATGATGTTGCCCGAAAGAGTAGAGGGAAGCACGTCGTCTACGCCACGAAGCAAAGGTGAGGGCAAGCAGAGCCTAACTACCATCCTGGAAAATCGAATGCTATATCCTGCGTTTCTTGGGGGATTTGCGATCATTTACGCACAAGGAACGATCATCTATGAAGTGCCTTTGCTCATTCAAAAACAAGGGATGTCCCCTGCTGTTACTGGCATATTATTCAGCTTGAAAGGGTTGGGGGCACTTGCGATTTTGTGCCAGTTTTGGCTGCATCGGGTCCCCGTTGAGACGAGAACGTTTGCTGGATTGGGTGTGCTCAGCCTTCTTCTGTACGCTCTGGCAATCGGGCTGGCGATTCCGATTCACGTCATGATGTTTTTCTTCGGTGCGTGCTTTGGGATGCTGTTCCCAGCTTTCGCGACCATTTTGACGGTACATACACCGAGAGAGCAATACGGTAGCGTGTTTAGTATTTACTCAGCGATATTGTCGATCGGAGCGGTATTGAGCCCAGTATTGGCAGGCTTGCTGGGGAATTGGCACCATTCCTACTTCATTGCGTTTTTTGTAACCGCGGGTGTCTGCCTGATCGGGGGACTGCATCGATTTTTGTTAAGCGGGGTTCCACGCTAAGAGGATAAGGACTTTCTGCTAAGAGAGCAGGGGGTCTTTTTTTGTTTCCATAAAACAAAAAGTTGAGCATCTTGCCATAATCGGCTATAATACCCATTGTGATTATGATAATTATTCTCAATTAAAAGTGCAGTCGAGTTGGCAATTTTTCGCTGCTTGAAGGCATGACGCAGATGGAGGAACGAACCAATGAAGAAAACAGCCAAACTTTCGATAGCCAGTGTCGTATTGGCAAGCCTCGTTACAATCGTGAGTGCTTGCTCTGGCCAGCCGAACGCTGCGAGTCCAGAGACACAAGCGAGCAACAGCCAGCCCGCGACACCAGCGACTGAAGCCCCACGGGTACTGAAGGATGCGATGGGAAATGAAGTAACTGTCCCAGCTCAACCGCAGCGCGTGATCGCTTCTTATCTGGAGGATCATTTAGTAGCATTGGGAGTGAAGCCAGTTGCTCAATGGTCAGTAGGGAACAGCCAGGTACAAGGCTACCTGCAAAAAGAGCTGGGGGGTATTCCAGCGATTCCTTATGATCTGCCGCCAGAGGTCGTGATGAGCCACAGCCCTGACCTGATTATTTTGGAGAGCGCATCCCTAGTCCAAGGGGACAAGTATAGCCAGTACTCGAAAATTGCTCCTACTTATACCATTGGGAAAGAAAAGAACAGCGATTGGCGTAAAGAGCTTCTGACAGTAGGAGAAGTCCTCAACAAGGGGGAAGAAGCGAAGAAGGTGCTAGCGGATTATGAGACATTTGCAGCCGAGTCCAAGCAAAAGCTGCAGAAAGCGATCGGGGAAAAATCAGCGGCAGCACTGTGGATGACGGGGAAAAATGTGTACGTAGCACGTCAGGACTTGTCTAGCGGAGACGTGCTTTACAAGGACCTCGGGTTTAAGGTTCCTGCCATCGTTCAGGAAATCTCCAAGTCAGGAGATGCAAACTGGAACGCGATTTCCATGGAGAAATTGGCTGAACTCGATGCCGAGTATTTGTTTATCGTAAACAGTAATCCGACTGCTGTGGAACAGCTTCAAAAGGATCCAGTATGGACGAATATCCCTGCTGTGAAGAATGGCAATGCGTATACGTTTGCGAAAGATTCTAGCTGGCTATACACTGGGGTTATTGCCAATCGTCAAATGATTGAGAATGTACTCAGCAACGTTATGAAATAAAGAAGAGAAAGCCTATCCACCCCTTGACGTTTCGTACGAAAGAGTGGATAGGCTTTTTACATGTGTTTCTTGCTATCTTGGGATTGGGATCTTCTGGATTTTACATGCTTCAACTCCGCCACGATAATAAAGCTCACGATGACGAGCAAAAACCACGAGCTGATTTTACTGAGATGCACGAGCTCCCAGCCTGCTCTTTGATTCGGATAATTCCAAGCGCCAAGAAACGTCGCTATATTTTCCGCAATCCAAATGAAAAAACCGATCAAAAAGTAACCAAGAGGGATGGGCATGAAATGCCGCTCGTTCGCGACGGTAAAATAAACACGTGTTTTCCAGAAGACAATGAAAATAGCTGCCATCAGAACCCAACGCAAATCCCCAATATAATGATGGGTGAAAAAGTTCAGATAGATCATTGCGCCCAAAATGGTGGCGATAATCTGATTCGGCCAGCCAGAGAGAGAAACCTCTAGGCGACGCCACGCTTGACATAAGTAGCTCGCGACACTAGCGTACATGAACCCACTGTACAGAGGAACGCCAAACACCTTGCTGTACGCATCCTCTGGATAGCTCCAAGATCCCATATGTACCTTGAATATTTCCAAGCACAGCCCGATCACGTGAAAGACCGTGATGACCTTCAATTCGTCCCGAGACTCCAAGCCGCTTTTCACCATGAAAATCTGGAAGAGCAGGCAGAGCAACAGCAGGAGGTCATACCTTGGCAAACCAGGAATGGTGACGAATTTGGACAAGGCGAGCGAACCAAAAATAAAGACCGGAAACAAGCAAGACATGGCTTCTTGATAGCCGAAATGAAGCAATAGACGCATATATCGTATCATTTGTCTGTCCTTTACGTTTACGAAAGTAGTTTCAGAGGGCTAATCCGCAAGCACAAACCGCACAAGTCTATTAATAGCGGAAGGCAGCACGCTTACGTGGCCCTCCTCTTCGAATTTGATGTAGCTCACTTGAACACCGTTGGTAGAGAGTGGTTCCATACGCTCGACTACCCGTTGTGCACCCTCGACCATGAAGGTGAGCTCATCGCCGCCAACAATGACAAGCAGCCTTATTTCATGATCGCCTTTCCATTCGGCGATGAAGCGTTCCTGCTCTCTCAATACCTCGTCATTGCCCCACCAGACGGAAGGGCTGCCTGAAACGACGTGTGAGAAAAGCTTCGGGCGCGAGAACATCGTATACAGGGTGAAATGACCGCCCAAGGAATGGCCGAAAATCGCCTGTTTATTCGGATTTACCTGCCATTCGGAAGAAATAGCTGGCAGCAGCTGCTGTTCAAGGAAATCGAGGAACAAATCAGCTCCACCATGCTCGGGCCAAGGCTGCCCATTCGGTCGGTCAGGAAGTGTAGCTACGTCCACAGGCATGGTCAGATCGTAACAACGGCGGTCCATGTCAAATGGTAGTCGTGAGGGATAGCCAATTCCTACAACAATGGCTGGGTTGTAGCCCTTGGGCTTGCGGGTTTGCAACTTTACTGTCTCCGCAATTGTTCCGAACATCGCATCGCCATCCACGGCATAAATAACCGCATACCCCTCAGGAGGGGCCTCAGCTTCCGGAATCGCAATCATAATCCGATAGTCACGACCATGGCTTGATTGCAGTGTCCACTCCACACAATTATGAGGGGAGTAGCTGTTTTTCTCTATCATTCTCATTTTGCAATCAATCCTTTCACATCGTCAATGACTTTCCTATGTGCGATTAGGCCACCACTTAACCAGTGATCTCCCTCTACTTTAAACGTACGACCGTTCTTCACTGCCTGCATGCTTTTCCAAACAGGACTCCCTGTTAATTCTTTCTCGAACGCATCCCCCGTACCAGCGTCATTGATCAGGAAAATATAGTCCGCATCCAGATCAGGTAAGCTCTCTAGTGATAAATGGATGTCACCGCCCGATACAACCTGGCTTGGCAAAAAGCCTAGCTCATTGGTAAGTACATATCCACTGAAGAAATCGTACTTGATGAAGAACATCCCTCTGCCATTGAAGCGAATGATCGCTGCTTTTTTGCCTTGGATATGAGGGGCCAGCTCCTGTTTGGCTGCCTCGACATGCTCCTTATATGTCTGCAAAGCTTTTTCAGCTTCCGCCGACTTGCCTAACAGATCGCCAATCACTCGTACGGAAGAATCAAGATCAGCATTTGCTTGCTTGAATACATACGTCGGCGCAATCATCTTATATTTATCGTACACGCCGCTCTCGATATGGTTGGCATTGTGCAAGAGGATGAGGTCTGGTTCATGGGCCATAACCGCTTCCGGCTCTGGAGGCAATCCGCCTGTGAAGGCAATGGACGGCACATCTTTTAGTCGATCTTGCAAATACATTTTCGGTCTTGAGCCAGATGACCACTGCACGACCGGAGCAACGCCCAGTGCGACCAAAGTATCTTCCAGATTGGGAGCGAATATTTTGGCAGGTGCGGCAGGCAATGTCACCTCGTTACCCATTTCATCTTTTAGTACCCGCGGGTAGGCAGGCTGGTCAGAAGAGCTATTTGCCGATTCAGCGACATTCCCAGTCGCGGACGAATCGACCTTCTGCGCTACTGCCTCACTGTTTGCATGGTTCCCGCAGCCTGCTGCCAGTCCCGCAACGAGCATCGCCGTGGTCAGCATCAGCGCAAGGTTAGTTTTCTTTGTCATAAAAGTGGAATCCCCTCTCGATGATAATGTTTCTCACTGGAAAACATTATAATTCACCCAAGAAAGGGGCTCCATGGACACCACCTTGAATGGCATTTGGACTTTTCCCTGTTATCATCAGCATGATCTCATCCAGCATTCGGTTCATGGCAACCGGTGAATACTCGTACCATGGGTTAGAGGGCAAGGAGTAGAGATATCCATGTTGAACAGCGCGAAGTCCTCTCCAAAGCGGATGATGCTGGAGAGTCAGCCAGCTTAGGCGTGTCGACTCATCCAGACAAACGAACAACAGGATTCGCTTCGGGTCATAGCTTGCGAGCTGTTCGAGCGTGATTGGCCGATTGCAAGGTTCCGTTTCCTCTTCCACAAGAGAAAGCTGCAAATCATCGCACAGAAGCTCCTTCATTCCCTTGTTGTTGTAGAGATGGATGCCATCCCGATAGAGTCGAATGATCGCAAATTTATCTTGCTTGAGCACGGATTGCAGATCTGCGCGAACGGTAGCCGCTTTTGCTTCATAAAAAGCGATCCAGGAGTCACAAGCTGCTTCTTTGCCCGTGTAGCTGGCAACTTCACGTAATTGCTCTCTCCAGCCAGAAGATTGGAGAGAGCAGACGTCTATGCCATGTGCGGACAAGCGTTGCCTGGTAGTTTCGGGAAGCTCTATCTGACTAATGACAACATCCGGCTTGGCAGAAAGAAGCGTGTTTTCCTGAGTGTCATCGTTCCACGGTGTTTCGACTGCTTTTAAATGAACCGCGATCTGTTGCTGATACTGCTGATAGTAATAGGGGGTCCACTTCGCATCCAGGGGAGCAGCGACTGGGATTATCCCCAGTACGACTAGATGTCCCAGCAGGGAAGGGGAGTAGACGGCAACTTTGCGCTGGGATGCTCTTTCATACGCGGAAGGGGATACACCCACTTCCTTCTTGAACTTCCGACTAAAGTAAAACTCATCGCTATACCCGATTGTTTTCGCAATATCCCGCAGCTTCATATTCGTCTCACGTAACAATCGCTTGGCATGATTGATACGCAGACTCGTAACATAGTCCATGACACTTTGTCCGTAAGCCTTCTTGAACGAATCGCCAAAATAGCTCGGACTCAAGTTCGCCATCGCTGCCAACGTAGTTACGTTTAACGGACGATCGAAGTTACAGATCATATATGAGCGAACCTCGCTGAGTGACATTTGGCGTCTAGGCTCGTATTCTTCGTTATGCTTCATGAATCCATCCACCTTTTCAGGCACGTGTACACGTTTGTGATAATGATAATTATTATCTATGAATGGTGACGAAAATGATAGAGGAAGAAAAAATAAGGCGACCGCTCCCTAGTATCGTAGGGGAAGCGATCGCCGCCATTCCAATTATGGAATTACTCTTCGCCGGTAGCTACCGGATTATCCGGATACGAGCTCCAGTCACTCCAACTGCCCAAATACAATTTCACATCGGTTCGACCAGCAGCATGGAAAGCGAGCAAATTGGAGCAAGCCGTCACGCCTGAGCCGCAATAGACGATCAATTCTTTATCAGCGTAAGGAGCGAGACGCTTTTGCAGCTCATCTGCAGGAAGCATCGTCTGATCAGCGCCGAGGTTGTCCTTGTAAAAGAAATTGTGCGCCCCGGGGATGTGACCTGCTTTTGCGTCGATCGGTTCGTTCTCGCCGCGGTAGCGTTCTGGCGCACGAGAATCGAGCAATACAGTGTGCTCGCTGCGCTTTTTGACACCTTCCATGTCAACCAGCATGTCGTGACGGACATGGGGGACGAACTGACGAGCTTGTACAGTAGGTACTTCTGCTGTTACCTCATAGCCAGCCTTTTTCCAAGCAGCGTATCCGCCGTCAAGTACAGCTACCCGATCATGACCAAGATATCGCAGCAGCCACCATAGCCGTCCTGCCATTGCCATTTCCTGATCATCGTAGGCGATGACAGTGGTGTTGGCATCGATTCCCGCATTTGAAAAATGGGCAGCTAGCAGATCCGTATCTGGTATAGGATGACGTCCACCATGCTCGCTTTTGGAGCCAGAAAGGTCACGGTTCAGATGAAAGTAGAGGGCTCCCGGGATGTGATCGTTCTCGTATTCCTCTGCACCTGCTTCAGAAGCACTTAAAGCAAAACGACAATCGACGATCACCAAATTTTCATCGTTCAGATGATCTTTGAGCCATTGAGGTGTGACAAGTGCTTGCATGAATCTCCCTACTTTCTCTTTTTTTCTTCATCATAGCAGATGGCAATCCAATCAGGTACAATAATTACGGTATTGTGGTTAGGAGAGAGGAGGAGAGAGATGAAGCGTTTCATTCGCTATTTTTTTGAGGGGTTATTGTTTGTCATTCCTTTGGCAGTGACGCTTTATATTTTGTATTGGATTTTCACAACCGTGGATAACTGGTTCTATCTGCTGGTCCATAGGTGGTTTAATCTCCAAATTCCAGGACTGGGTGTCCTCTTGACCATACTTGGCATCACGATTATCGGTTTCCTTGCATCCAACGTTCTGACACGCGGAGTGCTTTCGCTCGTATCCACCATCTTCGAGAAAGTGCCGTTTATCAAACTCATTTATACGTCCATCAAGGATTTGATCGGAGCGTTTGTAGGGGAGAAGAAGAGCTTTGACAAGCCGGTGCTCGTGACGCTATCCAAGGATGGAAATGCAAAGGCCATTGGGTTTATTACAAAGGAAAGCCTCGATTCTTTCGGTCTCACAGACCACGTAGCAGTCTATCTGCCGCAGTCGTACAATTTTGCAGGAAATCTCCTGTTGTTCCCGAGCGATCAGGTACAGCTTCTCGATACGGAAAGCTCAGAAGTCATGGCATTTCTGGTATCAGGTGGGGTATCCGGAGGGCAGAAAAACGTAACTAAAAAAAGCGGCGATGCTTAAAATCATACAAACCTCCGACCCCACTAAGCTTGTGGTTTTGGAGGTTTGTTGCAAGACACCCAAACGAATTGGAGTGCCTTCTCATTCTATTAACGTTAGCTACTAAAAAATGAACTATGGCTGGAATATTTGCGACGATAGTGACGATGACCGTATGTTCGATGCCCCGTCTTCCATGAGGGCCGATATCGGTAATCACTGCTGCTGCTGTATTTGTGATAGCCACGTCCGGTCATTTTCCATAAGAACCGGGCGCCTTTCTTAAAGAGGACCGCCACGATGACAATCGCAACGATCAAAATAACGAAACCGATTCCCAAAATCGTGAGTAGGACTGACATCCACATCTTCTCCTTGCCAAAAAGGTCTTACCATTTTCTACGGACGACTCTACAGGAAGTTTCAATTATCCCTCGGCATTCAAATATTTCTCATAGGGCGTATAATCGATTTCTTTGGATTTCAGGTGGGCGATGAGCCATTTGTGGTCACGCTTGGGGGTTGCTACGATGTACCCCTTTACAATCAAATCTGTTGTAATGGTGGTTGCTTTCTCTTCCAACGCGATCTGGCCGATTTTCGCTGCGATGGATCGTCTTGCAACATCACGAAACAACTGTGGCACAGGATCAACCAGTTCATTGAGCAAGGTCAGACCCTCATCTGTCCAGAGCGCACGTGTCTGATCAATGTAATGGTCCTGCCAATCCAAGTCAGATTTTCCGTCTTGCTTGGGCATGGACTTGAGAAATTTGCGGAACATGAAATACCCGCCAATCGCCATCAGACTTACGAGAACAATGGTCCAGCCAACGATAAACAGGGAAAACCCTGTAGACATTTCACCCATACCTTGTACACCTCATTACCAATATCCATCATTAGTAAAAATTGTACCTTATTTTGGTTCGGGCAACAAACTTTTTGTGCGTTTTCCTATCCTTGGGGGTTTGCTCTTCCCAAGAACACATACAATTTAGTATGATTAGAATTAATCTTTATTGGGAGTTGACGCTCATGTTCAAGCTTGGACAACGCGTCGTCATTGTTGCCGACTCCTTCGAGCAGGGTTTGCCTTTGGGTGAATACGGATACCTGATTGCTCGTGACCGCAATCCGGACAGCGCATTTTCTTGGGTTTTACGCATTCCAAAAATTGATAAGCATATCGCCGTTGTAGAAGAGGATATCGCCTTGGAGGAGCAATTGCTGGAAGAAGAAGCTAATCGCATCTCGCATGAGGCATTACTTGACTTTGCATTGGCGACAAGGAACGAAGCACTGTTTCGACAACTGATGGGCATGGAAGATGCAGAAGAGGCAAATGACGAACCCGCGAAGGAATCAATGGAGGAATTTATCCGTAAAGTAAATATCAAAGCATGGATCTAATTGGCGATACAAGCATTTGAAACTTTTGTGAGGAAATGAAAGCGAGGCTGTTTCATGTCTGAATTTGTGACGTTTACCAATGAGTTTGGTCAAACCATCGATATGTCCCAAGAGGATTACCAGAAAAAAATAATTCCGCAAAATCTGGATAAGTACTGGGATGAAAAAGATAAGCTTCGCGATTTTGCGATGGAGTTGGTGAAGGGTCAATTTCACGAGCAAGCGGCTGTTGCTGCCGACAGGCTTCTCGAATTATACGGGCCAATTGAGTCTGCTCTCATTTTCCGTGCAGTCGTTCATATGCAGGCGAGAGAGTTTGAAAGCGCTAAAAAAATCCTGACAGATTGTCTGGAACGATTCCCGTCATCGGGTACGGCTTGCACCAATTTGGCAAAAATCTTCGCGTTTGAGGGAGATGAGCCAAAAGCGTTCGAGACCCTACATACAGGTTTGCACAAAGACCCAAATCAAGAAAATGGCTTGAACATGTTTGTCGAGAGCTTCATGCAAAGAGGGAAAAAGGATGAGCTGAAAGGGCAACTGGAGGCGCTGGCAAGTAAAGAAGGCGCTTGGAGACCACAGCTTCAACTGGCTCGTATTGCCTTGACGGAGGAGGACCTCCTGAATGCGATGAAGTGGTACACGGTAGCGATTGAAGGAGCGAAGGACCGCTTTGAGGTCGTGATGACTGTGACTGGAGAATTGGGACAAGCAGGATATGTCTATCAATTGATTCAGATTTGTGAAAAGTTCTGGACGCCGCACTTCCCGTATCCGTATGCGGGCTTCAACTATGCCAACGCTCTGCTGGCGACCGATCAAATGGAAAAGGCAATTGACATCCTTCGAAACATGCAAGAGCATTTGCCAGATAACTACAAGCCAATGATCGACCACTTCCTGAATCGGGTACCTGGAGCACTCGAAGTGGAAGCAGCCACCAAACAGAAAGTCGTCGAGAGCCAAATGGACGACCCGATGACGAAAAAGAGCAAGTGGAAGTTTTGGAAGTAATTTGATAACTAGAGCGCCCGGCATTTCGCTGTCGGGCGTTTTTCTGTAAGAAGGGGGACTGTGCTTTGCTGCATCATCTGGAAGTGTATGTGTCCAATCTGGCGCGCTCCAAAGATTTTTGGGGTTGGTTGCTGGAGGGTGAGCTGGGTTATACGCGGTATCAGGAATGGGCCAGCGGAGTAAGTTGGAAGCAGAATGGCACCTATCTGGTATTCGTCCAGGCAGAAGAGCGATTCCTCGACATTCCGTATCACCGATGTCGTGTCGGTTTGAATCATCTGGCATTTTACGCACGGGATCGAGAACATGTGGAAAAGCTGCGGGAGGAAGCTGCTCGTCGCGGTATTTCTATGCTCTATCCGGATCGGCATCCCCATGCTGGAGGCGAGGGGCATTATGCATTGTTTTTCGAGGACCCAGATAGAATAAAGGTCGAGATCGTGGCTCCCTAACCTCCTTGGAACATATTAGTCCATGAAAAAACGGTGCAATCATCCCCGGTTGATGGTTGGCACCGTTTTTTTAGAAGCCATCTATTTGAACTGGCTGGTGAGCCGCCGCTCTATATAGGCTACGCCTTGATACATCAGGGTAGCGATGACCGCGATAATGGCTAAGCTCATCATGACCAGAGTGAAATTAAACACTTGGAAGCCGTATATGATCAAATACCCCAAGCCTTGCTGGGATACGAGAAACTCTCCGACGATGACGCCTACCCACGAAAGTCCGACATTCACCTTCAGTGTTGCGAGGAGGGTTGGGATAGTAGCGGGCAAAATGACGAGCGTGAAGATTTGCCGTTTGCTCCCTCCGAGTGTTTGCACGACTTTGACGTAATTTTGATTGACTTCCTTGAAGCTGGTGTAAACGTTGATCGTGGTGATGATAACTGAGATCGCGCATCCCATGGCTATGACGGAGAGCAAACCTGGACCAAAGCAGACGATGAAAACCGGACCGAGCGCTACCTTTGGCATACTATTGGCTATGACCAGGTAAGGCTCTAGTACGCGGGAGAGAAAAGGGGACCACCATATGATCGTAGCCATGACGGTTCCTAGAATGGTTCCTAAGAGAAAGCCGATAATCGTTTCCCATACGGTCAAGCCGACATGTGGGAGAAGACTGCCATCTTGCAGCTGCAACCAAAATTGAGCCCAAATTTTGGTGGGATAGCTGAAGATGAGCGCATTAATGGTATTGGTTCGAGCCAATAGCTCCCATAAGCCGAGAAAAACGAGAAAGAGGAACAGTTGTGTGGCAAAGACGGAAAAGCTCATTCGCTTTTCTAGCTGCAAGTAGCGGCGGTGGACGGATTCAATTTCCTTTGGCTGCATCAGACACTACCTCCATCTCTTTCCACACGCGATGGAACAAGTCTTGGAATCCATCATGATTTCTGGCGTCGAATGGCAGAGCATCCCGGATGGGATTGGGTACGACAATTTCGCTGTTGATGCGTCCTGGGTTGCGTGAAAAGATATAGACGCGATCGCCCATCGCGATCGATTCGGAGAGATCATGTGTCACCAGGACTGCCGTTTTTTTATGTCGACGCAGTGTTGAAAAGATCAAGTCTTCGAGCTTGAGTTTCGTCTGGTAGTCCAATGCCGAAAATGGTTCGTCAAGCAACAGCACATCAGGTTGACAGGCGAGTGTTCGGACGAGGGCAACCCGTTGCCGCATGCCACCCGACAGCTGCAAGGGAGAGGATTTGCGCACATCGGACAGCTCCATTTCATCCAGCAGATGCAGTGCGTACTCTTCTGTTTCCTTGGTACGGATGCCTTGGATATCGAGTCCGAGAAACACGTTGTCTTCGATGGAGCGCCAGTTGAACAAATAATCTTGCTGGAGCATGTAGCCAACTTGCCTGGACGTTCCGTTGACTTTTCTTCCGTCGATCCATACCTTGCCTGCTGTCGGCTTCTCAAGCCCTGCAATGAGGGAGAGTAGCGTCGTCTTTCCGCAACCGCTGGGACCAACCAGACAAATGAATTCGCCTTCCTCCACGCGCAGGTTAATGTCTTGGACCGCCATGAACGCCCTGGTCGTGGATAAATAAAGATGGGTCACGTGGCCGAGTTCTATTTTTGCCGGCGTAGAAGAAATCTGCTTCATGAGGGCCTATTTCCCTTCTTTGGATTGGATCGCAAAAGTGGTGTTTACCAGCTTGTTGTATTCAGCGCGTTGCTTTAATTCACCAGCGGAATCCATGATATCCTGTAGCTGGTTCCATTCCTTTTCGTCCAGAATGGGATCTGTGGCATAGGACCCCTGTTCCAAGTAACGCTGTACAGCGGTTTCCAGAATCTTTGGATCGATTTGCTCGAAGTACTTGCCTATCACATCAGCCGTTTCTTTTGCACTGTGGCTGGCAACCCACTGTTGCCCTTTGTAGACCGCATTGGTAAACTTTTGGATAGCTGCTGCGTTGCTGTCGATATAGCTTTGTTTTGTCATGAAGACCGTGTAAGGAACGGTTCCGCTCTCTTTGCCAAAAGAGGCGACGACATGGCCGATTCCTTCCTGTTCAAAGCGGGAGGCTTCCGGCTCAAACAGCTGTACATACGCTCCGGTACCAGATGCGAAGGAAGACGCGATATTTTTGAATTCGATATTCTGAATGAGTTCCAGGTCGCCTTGCGGATTGATATTGTGCTTTTTGAGTACATACTCTCCAACCATTTGCGGCATGCCGCCTTTCCGTTGCCCCAAGAAGACACTGCCCTTTAGCTTGTCGAAAGTAAAGTCATCCATTTTGGTGCGGGAGACGAGGAAGGTACCGTCTGTCTGAGTAAGCTGCGCAAAATTGACAACGGGATCGGCAGCTCCTTGCTGAGAGACGTAGATGCTGGTCTCGGAGCCGACAAGCGCGACCTCGATGCCGCCAGATAACAGAGCTGACATCACTTTATCTCCGCCGGGTATGGTGGAGAGCTCCACTTCCAGCCCTTCTTCCTTGAAAAATCCTTTTTCAAGTGCGACATATTGCGGGGCGTAAAACAAAGAACGAGTCACTTCACCAATTCTTATTTTTTCGGGAGTGCTGGAGCAGCCAGTCAAGACGGCCGTCATTGTGAAAAAAGCGGCCAGCCCCAGCGCCAAAAATCGTTTCATGATTAGGAGTCCCTCCTTGCTAGGCTTTGTATGTTGTAGGCTATGCGCCCAGACAAAAAAGGGTGAATGCCTAGAGATAGAGACAGGCACATAATGAGGGAAGGCCACAAAGGAGATGGATATAGCGTGATCGTTACATTTTTAGGCACCGGATCAGGTGCACCCACTACGCGAAGAAACGTGAGTGGGATCGGCTTGCGATTTTTACAGGCAGGAAAGTGGTGGTTGTTTGACTGCGGAGAGGGGACTCAGCACCAGCTACTGCGTGCCCCGATGAAAATTAGTCAATTGGATAAAATCTTTATCACTCATCTGCATGGGGACCATCTGTACGGACTGATCGGACTGCTTGCGAGTCGATCTTTGCGCAATACCGAACCGACTCCGTTAGAGCTGTACGGACCACCGGGGCTCGACCGATATTTTCGAGGTATCATGGAGGCAAGTCCGGTTCATTTGCAATATCCATTAGAAATAAAGATCGTCAGTGAGGGCGTAATCTACGAGGACGAAGAGATCGTGGTGAGCTGCCGAATGGCGAAACATCGCGTGCCTTCGTTTGCTTATGCCGTGATGGAAAAGGAAAAGACAGGAGCATTTCAAGTAGAGCGGGCAAAGCAGGCTGGTGTGCCGTCAGGGCCGTTATTTGGAGCCTTGAAGAGAGGAGAACAGGTCACACTCGAGGATGGTCGTGTTCTGGACGGAAAGGACTTCGTTGGAGAGCCGCAGCCAGGACGCAAAATCGTCTTCAGTGGAGATACAGAGCCGAGCCAAGCGGTTTTGGAGCTGGCAAAAGGGGCCGATTTGCTCGTCCATGAAGCGACCTACGCCCATCACGACAAGGAGCTGGCGACCAGAAGCGGACATTCCACAGCACGCGAGGCGGCTCAAATTGCCAAAGAGGCGGGCGTGAAAGAACTGTGTCTGACTCACTTTAGTCCACGTTATGAAGATGAAGACGGAGATTTTTCGATGGAGGATCTGTTGGCAGAGGCACAGCAAATTTTCCCAGCTACCCAATTGGCTGATGATCTTGGAAGCATTTCTGTAAAGCGAGAGAGGAACGATGGGAGAAAGCAATAATCCCTGCTATAATGAATGATCACGATGGAGGAGGTGGAGGAGCATGAAGCGGATTACTTTTACTACACCAGAAGAACTCATTCAACATTGTCAGTCAGAAGAAGTCAGCCTCGTCGTCGAATATCGAGACGATGTGAACAAGCAGCGCCAGGTCATTTTGACGGGAGAGCAGCTTGCAGAGGCACAGACCTACCTGAACTTCTCCAAATCCGAAGCGTATTACCGGAAGGACGGACTTTTTTACGAAGTCATTGCAGGCTGGAAGTAAAACACACACATCGTCAGGAGATGAGTAGTCGTGTCTGGCAGAGGGTTCAACCGGTCGATCGCAGTTCGTTACATGATGTTTGTCCTTGGTTTGTTTGTTGGTGCATTCGGTACAGTACTGGCCATTAAAGCAAATCTAGGCGTAGCCCCTTGGGAAACCTTTCACATCGGCCTGCAAAAAACATTTGGATTAACGATTGGTCTATGGTCTCAGATCGTAGGAGTCGTTGTCATTTTCGCCACGTATTTGGTGGCAAAAATCAAACCCAATTTTGGAATGTTCTTAAATATGGTTTGCTTTGGCGTTTTTCTCGATCTTATCTTATGGTTGGATTTTATTCCTGAGGTGCAATCAATCTGGGCGAGAGTCTTGATGTTTCTCGCAGGTGTTGTTGTTTTGGCTGTCGGAATCGGGATGTATTTGTCTCCTTCTCTAGGAGCGGGTCCGCGCGACAGCTTCATGCTGGCGATGAACGAGCGTCTTGGCTGGAGTATTCAGCGAGTCCGCCTCATCATAGAAGTAACCGTCCTGCTTGCAGGCGCTGCTTTGGGCGGACCTGTGTCAATTGGCACGATCCTAATAGCGCTGTTAACGGGACCAATGATTCAACGGACGATTCCGTTTTGGCGGCAAATTATGAAAAAGCCGTACGGTCTGCCAGAGCCAGTTGAAAGACAAGCGAGCTAATCTCCACCCCATTTGCCAGTACCTGTGTAAAAATACGGGAAAAACGGTCGTGTATAGGCGAAGGTCCAATCATCCTTGAGCATTCGCACATACAGTATGACTAGTTGCTGGCAAAGGAGGGAAAGCGAATGAGTCTGTTCAACGGAGGATTTGACGACTTTGCTTTAATACTGGTGTTGTTCGTATTGCTCGTTATCGTTGCTTGCTCTTGCGACTAACGAAAACACTAGGTAGCTTCGCCAGAAGGGAGAGCGATTTTTCGCTCTCTCTTTTGTTTTGCAAAAAAAAGCTTCGCCATATAGAGGCGAAGCCAAGGAGGAGACCTATCTTATCCGAGGCGATCGTGAACTTGTTTTTTTACACTGGACATTTGCTGGTCGGATAATTTGACACCGACCGCCTTGCTGACTTTTTTAATCAGCTCGCTTAATTTCTTGTCGTCCCTCAAGTCTTTCATGGAGAAGTCTTTTGCCAGCGATCGGACATCGCCCATCGTCCATTTTTTCTTGCTTTTCTTGTTAATGGATTTCAATAAATCACGTGGATTGCCCTTCGCTTTGAGCTTGACTTTTGCCCTTGCTTTTCCTTTTGCTTTTGCCATGATGCAACGCTCCTTCCAAAAGAATACGTCTGCCCTATGCAGTTATATGGAAAAGCAAGGGGGTTCGCTTGGACAGATTCACGTCGTTATTCGCCTATTTTGCTTAACGTTGTGCAATGGCCCAAACCCATAGGGGGAGCCGTGACATAGGATGAGTCAGAACGATGCATGACAGGAGGCTAGTGGGTTGAAAATTGTCAGCTTTCATCGGGATACGCCGTTTACCGAGATACTGTCAGATTTGAAAACCAAGGTTCTGACGAAAACCGAGAGACTTCCATGGCGATGCTATGATGACCTTTCTTGCTTATGTGTCAAACAAAAGATTTTTGAGCAGCATGAGGAGCTTTTTCGAAGGTACAAAGCGATGGTGGAGGAGAACATTACCGTAAGCGTCCATGCGGAAGGGGAGGATGAAATCCCGTGGGGCGTGCGATATGTCGGGGCACAGAGATTGTGGCGCAAGGGGCGTGGAGCAGGCGTCAAGGTCGCTGTCATCGATACGGGAATCTCCCGCGATCATTTTGATTTGAAGGATCAAATAAAAGGCGGCATCCAGCTTGTCCGCGGCAAACAAAATGGACACGGCACGCATGTCGCAGGGATCATCGTAGCTGAGATGAACCAAAGAGGAATTGTCGGAGTGTCTCCAGAGGCCCATTTGTATGACGTCCGTGCTTTTGATTATGATGGCCAATCATCCTTGTCGACCATTTTGCAGGCCCTGCAATGGTCGATTGCCAATAAGATGGATGTGATCAACATGAGCTTTGGTATGCCCCAATATAGCGAGGCAATGGCAAGAGCAGTTGGTCGGGCCCATCAACAAGGAATCGTACTGGTAGCTTCGGCAGGCAACGGAGGGGGAGAAGCGGAGTATCCAGCGCGGTACGATGGTGTCTTAGGGGTTAGTGCGATTGATCAAACGGGAAAATTGGCATCGTTCAGTGCGAGAGGCAAGGGCGTAAATATGAAGGCACCTGGAGTTGATATTCTGTCTACGTGGCCGGGCAATCAGTTTAAAAAGCTGAATGGTACTTCGATGGCTGCGCCACATGTAGCAGGGCTGAAGGCGCTAGAAATTGGTCGCAAGCGAAAAAAAGCATAGCGATCCTACGAAAAAACAGCTCCGAGGCTAGAAATGAAGCCAAGGAGCTGTTGCTTTTTACAAACGAATTATTGATGGATTTTGGTTTCATGGTCTTGCTGGACACGGAACCATATATTAAGATCGTTAATAACACTGGCCAATTCGTGGATCTCGCTGTTCAATTCGCAAGATCTGACGAAATTTTCTTCTTCGGACATTTGGTTGGTTTTCTCAATGATAACTTTCTCTACCCGGTGTATTTGATCTGGAATGGACGCGCGGATTTCTTCCCATTCTAGCAACATGTCCGCTCTTTCTACAGTCGAATAATCTTCCCATTCCAGATGCAGCACGGGAATCCGTATACCTAGCCGTTCATCATGGATAAATTGATAGCGCAAAGGTGAACTCACTCCTCTCCACCTCCATCATACCAAAAATGAATCCGTACGGGGAGAGAAATACACACGAAAGGAGCAACCATGTCAAAAGGACGTGTTCTTATCGATGCGGATGCTTGTCCGCGCCAGGCACTCTTAACTGCCCAAGCATTGTGCAAAGAGCTCGACTGGATCTGTCTGACCTTTGCCAGTTATAATCATCAAATTGGCAACGCAAATCATGTGACGGTAGATGCCGGCCCACAAGCGGTAGATATGAAGCTCGCGAATGAAACGAGCTCAGGGGATGTCGTGGTGACGCAAGATATTGGTTTGGCGGCGCTCATTCTCGGGAAGAGGGCCCATGCCCTGACACCACACGGGATGGTTTTTGACCCAGAACGGATTGCGTTTCATTTGGAAGAACGAAATGAAAAAGCGAGATATCGGCGCGGAGGAGGTCGTACGAAGGGGCCTGCCGCTCGCACGCGTGAAGACGATCAGCGATTTGCGGAGTCCTTACGCTTTTTGATGGAAAGAGGAGATCAAAAATGAATCCGACAACGAGAAAAAATAGATATGTAAGCGGAGCACTTATATTTGCGGTACTCGCTACGATCATGTTTGCCCTCTATGCAGCGGGGAAAGTGGCCGGTATGGATCAAGCTGCCATTGCATTTGCGGAGTCGATTCGCTCGGATATTGGGACTGCTTTTTTTCGATGGGTAACCAATCTGGGCGGAGGCATGTTTCTTGTACCAGTAGCGGTGATTATAATCGCTGTCCTATACATAAAGAAATATCGTGTGGAGGCAATGTTTGTTCTCATTTCCCTCGGTGTCAGTGAAGTTGCAAATGAGATCTTAAAGCTGGTCTTTGCCAGACCTAGACCGAGTGGCGTCAATCTGATTGAGCTGCCGGAGTCCTTTTCGTTTCCGAGTGGTCATGCGATGATTGGACCAGCCTTTTATTGCATGGTCGCATTTTGGATTGCCCAATGGTTTGCGGAGAAAAGATGGTCGTCGCTCGTGCAGCTTGCGGTTTTTATTTTTGTAGCATTGCTCGCGTTCAGCCGTGTGTATTTGGGCGTTCATTATTTGAGTGATGTGCTTACCGGCTTTTTCCTATCGATGTGCTGGTACTTTCTCCTTTGTCTTGGCTATGAAGAAAGGATGGGGAGACGAAGCACAGTCGTCGACCCCGTACCTCATTCCAGATAATCATGAAGCTAGGTGGAATACCCTAATTCACTCATTAAACTCAGCCATTTTTCTACGCTGGGTTTATTTTTTTTGTCCTTCGGCAAGACGATGTACGCCGAGCGTTTGGGAGGCTTATTGCCTGTTATGATCAGTTCCTTCAAGGTACCAGCCGCAAGATCGGCTTTGACGGTAGAGCGCGTCAACAAGCTCACGCCGAGACCTTCTTTAATCAGATCGATGGCGAGCTCTGCTTTGTCTACGGTTAGTTTGGGTACGTAATTACGCGGCAGTGTCTGTCTAATCCACTCGTTAAACGGAGGGCCCCAATTCATGTACAGCAACGGCAGATTACGCAGCTCGCGCGAATTGACCTGTGTAGATGCGGCAATGGGGCTCTCTGGAGAGCACACTAGGACGATTTCATCATCCCACGTTGGAATGACGTCAAAGTTGGGTAAGGATGGGGGAACGTATACAATTCCGATTTGAATCACGTTGTCCAGCAAATACTGGATGACATCGGACGAGTGGCCTGTCTTTGTGCTGATCGCAATTTGTGGATACCGATAGTGGTACTCTTTCAAGATCGGCTCGAGGGTAGAAGTCCAGATCGCATTTAAGCTGCCGATTGATAAATAGTCTTCATAAGGCTGGAGTGAAGCAACTTCATTTAGGGCTTCATGGGACAGTTTGAGGATTCTCTCTGCATACGGTAATAGGGTTAAGCCCGCTTGCGTAATTTCAACACTTCTTTTATCACGAATGAAAAGAGGTTTGCCAACTTTTTCTTCCAGTTGCTTGATTCGCATTGTCACCGTAGACTGGACTAAGTGGAGCATTTCCGCAGCCTTGGTGAAATTTTTCGTTTGGGCCAATGTGTAGAAAGCGCGTAATTGTTCGAAGTCCATACAGTTGGAATCCCTCTTATCTAAATATTTGATTACCATATACAAAAATGTTCGTTTCCCAAATTATACCCTGTTCGCTAAGCTGGGGATATCCTTATTTCATGTGGGCTATCGGGAGAGCGAGGGGTATTGGAATGAAGTGGGAATGGTGGCGAGAAACGCCCTTTTCAGTGAAGCTCTTGTTAAGTACATCTTTTATGATGAATATGGGTTTTTATGCATTAATCCCCTATCTCACTTTGTATTTGACGGGCAGCATCGGCTGGACCCTGGCGATGGCAGGGATTGTCCTGAGTGTCAGACAGTTCTCCCAGCAAGGTCTTGCCTTTTTAGGTGGTGTGATCGCGGATGCCTTTGGATACAAAGGGGCGATGTTCCTCGGATTGGGCGTACGTGCCGTTGGTTTTGCGATGTTCGCTTTTTGTACCGAGACGTGGCACTTTTTTGTTGCCGCGATTCTTTCCGGTTTGGGTGGGGCGTTGTTTGAGCCTGCTTGCTCTGCTGCCTACGCCATTATTACACCTGAGGCCATTCGAAAAGAAGTATTCTCCCTTCGCAATGTGCTAGGCAATATTGCGGTTGTCGGTTCCCAAATCGTGGGGACAGCACTCTCGGCTATTGATTTTACGTACATCTCGCTGTTTGCAGGGGCCGTTTTCGGAGTGAATACCATCGTGATCTTCTTTTTCTTCCCACCGATTCGCGCCACGAATACACGGCATAGTATATGGGAAAGTATGTCTACGGTAGTGAAGGACAAGCTGTTTGTACGATATACCTTTATTTTGATGGGGTATTATTATTTGAATATGCAGGTGTTTTTAACGATTCCACTGTTTGTTGAAAATGTTACACATAGCAAGGTGAATGTAGGGATCGTGCTTTCTGCGCTTTCGCTGTTTGTGATCTTATTTCAAATGAAAGTGACACAATTGCTGGAGGGTTATCCGCAAAGGCTTACCTTGATTGGCATCGGGACGTTGTTTATGAGCGTGGGACTATTTTTGTTCACGTTTGCCGATTCTTTGTGGCTCATTCTCTTGGATGTGTTCCTTTTTGCACTAGGTACCATGATTGCTGTTCCGAATCTGGTGGATGTCGTTCCCCGTTTTGCTCCCAAGGACTTGGTGGGCGCCTACTACGGCTTCAACGGGTATTCGATTGCCATCGGGGGTTCATTTGGACAGGTAGCGGGAGGATGGGTATACGATGTCGGGCTGCGTTTGCAAACGCCATGGCTGCCGTGGACCATTTGTTTGGTCATCGGGTTTTGGGTGGCCTGGATGCTGCATCGCATGGAACAACAAACCGGACAAATCGGGAATGATCTAAAGAAAATAGCTCGATCGTAAATATTTTTGGGCGAAATGAAACATTTTCCATCGTTCATACGTATATAACGATAGAGATGATTGGCGCAAGAAAGTGAGGGAATTTTATGGAAGATATGAAAAAGCTGAAGCGCATGTTGCTGGTAACGAGTTCCCTTGGATTTGCAGTCTTTGCCATGGTAGTCGTTACGGAAATTGTCCGAATCTCATTGTAGCATTGCCAAGCCTAACGCATCGCATATAAAGCACGAAAAGCTTGCAGTCCCTTCTTGAAAGGGGGTTGCAAGCTTTTCTTTTGATTTACGCTTCGAGTTTCTTTTTAAAATGGAATTGATACACGCAGATCGCAATGATCATGAACGGAACCCCGCAGTACAAGGCGATGCGCTGTTCTGGATCGAATGCCAGACTCACGAGAACGAGCAAGTTCAAGATCAAGGAAATCAAAGGCAGTATAGGGTACAAAGGTGTACGGAACTTCAGATCCTCCAGCTTGCCTCCGTTTTTCAGGTAATGACGACGGAATGCGAGCTGCGAAGCGGAGATGGAGATCCATCCTACCTGTGCGCCGAGACCAGCGATAGACAACAGTACCATGAACACCGTATCTTCGGCAAAAATACCGGAGAGAAGAGACAAGAGAGCGATTGCAAACGTAATCAACAAAGCGTTCATCGGAATCCCTTTTCCATTTACAGCCCCAAGCTTTTTCGAAGCCATTCCTTCTTTGGACAGGGAGTAAAGCATACGAGTTGCTGCGTACAAACCAGAGTTGGCAACAGACAGAAGTGCTGTCAGGACAACGAAGTTCATAATGTCAGCTGCATAAGGAATCCCAATGCTGTCAAATACGACGACAAACGGACTTTCAATCACACCCGCCTGTTGGTGTGGAATCATCCCAGCAACAATGGCAATCGCCAGAATGAAGAACACGAGTGTACGCCAAACCGTCGTACGAATGGCCTTCGGAATCGTCTTCTCTGGATTCTCACTTTCTCCAGCCGCAATCCCGATTAGCTCGGTACCTTGGAAGGAGAAGTTCACGGTGATCATCGTCATCAGCAAGCCTGTAATTCCAAAGGGGAGAAGCGGGCTTTCTGTAAAATTGGTGAGCATTGGCGCAGGCTGACCGTTTTTCAGGTCAATGAAGCCAAACATCGCCGCTCCACCCAAGATGATGAACAAGATGATAGCGCTTACTTTAATGCTGGAAAACCAAAACTCAGATTCACCGAACGCACGAGCAGATAAAGCATTTAATAAGAAGAGCACTACACCGAAGATCGCACACCACATCCAAACAGGTGAGTCAGGGAACCAACGTTGCATCAGCAGTCCTGATGACAACAACTCTAAAGCAACGGTCACGGCCCAACCAAGCCAATACAACCAGCCTACACCAAACCCAAGTGATGGGCTAACAAAGCGAGTCATATATGTTTGGAACGAACCGGCCACTGGCATGGCAACTGTCAGCTCGCCCAGACATAGCATAGTCAGATACATGATAAAGCCGCCGACTAAATAGGAGAGAATGGCACCAACTGGTCCTGCCTGACTAATTGTATAACCTGATCCGAGGAATAACCCGGTTCCGATTACGCCGCCAAGAGAAATCATAAAGAGGTGTCTGCTGTTCATCGTGCGTTTCAATTGATTGTGCTGTTCCATGTTGCTTTGGGACATATAACCCTCTCCTTCACGCGAGTATGTTAAATGGATGTATGCGTTTTCAGCGCGATAGCCATATATGCTCTGCAAGAATGATACCAAATGAAATACTTTATGAAAATATTATTTTTGAGGGATTTGCTGGCAAAAAGCGCAAAAAGATTCGGCATGTAGATGCAAAATAATTAAAAAAACGCCAAATCTCTTGGCGTTTATTAAAAATGATAAGGAAAAAATTGGACTGAAAGAAAACATCTCAAGAGATGAACTTGCAAGTTTTTTAGAAGGTAACGATCAACCAATAAAGCTAGTGAGAAGAAAAAGCGCAGGGCTCGTAGACCTTGACAAAGCCACCCCAGTCGAAACTTCAAAAAGGGGACCACGCTTGTCGAACACTTCTTCCTGAGAAGCGTCCGCCCGTAGGGTGGCTTTGGCTCGACGGTCCCCTTTTTGAAGTGTAGACGAGCAGTGAATCACCCTTGCGGGCGTGTCAGAGTCGAAGAGATCTGTGCTTTTTCTTCTCCTCCACTATGTTGACTCATATGCTTTATCCCTTAATCCCCAGCTTACGCAAACGATATTGCAAGCTTTGACGACTGATTTGCAATTCCTTGGCTGCTCTTGAAATATTTCCGTTATAGCGTTCCACAACATGGTGAATATATGCAGTTTCAAATTCTTGCATCGTTTCCTTCAACGGCTTTCCTTCATCCAAAAATGGCAACGTGTGAGGGGAGGGTTGCTCGATTGTTACGGGAACGGCTGGCGTCCGACGCAGAAAGTGTAAGGGCAAGTGCTCATAACGTATGGTTGATTCGTCGTCAATCATCAGATTCATGGCCCCCTCGATCAAGTGCTGAAGTTCACGCACATTGCCAGGCCAGTCATGCTGGATAAAAAATTGCAGAACCTCGTCACTGATGCTTCGTACCTCCATTTGGAACAGTTCATTGTATTTTTCGATAAAATGGCTGACCAGCATCGGAATATCTTCTTTGCGATCCCGAAGCGGGGGAAGGAATAACGTGACGACTCCGAGACGATAGTACAGATCTTTTCGCAAATGCGAATTGGCAATTGCTTCAACAGGATCTTCATTGATAGCCGCAATGATTCGTACATCAATCGTTCGATCCTTTGTGTCACCAATACGTCTAATCGACTTCTCTTGCAGAGCACGCAACAATTTTGCCTGTAGTGGCATACTAAGCGAGTTGATTTCGTCGAGAAAGAGTGTTCCGCCTTCCGCTTGCTCAAACAATCCAGGTCGCTCTACTGCCCCGGTAAATGCTCCACGAGCCGTTCCAAACAAAAGCCCTTCAATCAGGCTATCTGGAAGCGCAGCGCAGTTTTGTGAGATAAGGGGGCCAGATGCACGCAGACTGGCATTATGAATGCTTTGCACGAACAATTCTTTCCCGGCACCAGTTTCACCGACTACCAATACGGATGAGGAGGTGCGTGCTGCGCGTTTGGCATTCTCTATGACATCGAGAATAGGACCGCTTCTCCCGATAATGTGCTCGAATGTGTAGCGTGACCCGTTTTTTTGCAGCAGGTTTTCTCTGATCAATCGTTCCATTTTGGTAACATCATTTGCGATTTCCATCGCGCCGATGACCTTGCCATTTTCAATGATGGGGTACGTATTGTTGATGGTTGAAATTTCTTTTTGCTTGTCATTGAAATACGTTTGGCGTGTATTGCGAATGCTATTTCCGGTACGCAAGCATGTAAGCAAGGTACTTTCCTGTCCAGAAGGGAACTGAAAAACCTCTGCCAAAGGTTTGTGCAAAACGTCTTGTCTGGTCATCAATTCTAGCTCGGTCATTTTGGAATTGTAGACAATCGTTGTCCCGTCCGAATCGATGACATGTACACCTTCATTCATTCTGTCCAAAATATGTTCATAAATTCGCAAGAGAGTGTCAGCAGAAGAATTATGCGTAGAAGACGACACTATGGTCACCAGCCTTTCCTTATGAGGGTATCATAGCATAAAGGGAATGAGTGCAAAAACATTATGCACTGCAAAAGAATATGAATGCGAGATGCAAAATTTTTTTGCTCATTCGATGGGATTGGATCGACTTTGTGGGGGTTTCTTGTTTGGCATCGTTCTTGCTAGATAATTTTAGCAAGTGATCTTGAAGGAGGCTAACGACATGAGTAAAACAAACGTGGTTATTGAACAAACAGAAAAATTCGGTGCGCACAACTATCATCCGCTACCGATCGTTATTTCCAAAGCAGAAGGCGTATGGGTACACGATCCGGAGGGCAATAAATATCTGGATATGCTGAGTGCATATTCTGCGCTGAACCAAGGACATCGTCATCCACGTATCATCCAAGCTCTGAAAGATCAAGCAGATAAAGTAACGCTCACTTCCCGTGCTTTTTACAATGACCAACTGGGTGAATTCTACGAAAAGCTCTCTGCCGTGACAGGAAAAGAAATGATCCTGCCAATGAACACGGGTGCTGAAGCAGTAGAGACGGCTCTCAAAGCAGTTCGTCGCTGGGCTTATGATGTGAAAAAAGTACCAGAAAACCAAGCAGAAATCATCGTTTGTGAAGGCAACTTCCATGGTCGTACTGTCACAGTGACTTCCTTCTCCTCTGCTGAAGAGTACAGACGTGGCTTTGGACCATTCACACCTGGTTTCAAAATCATTCCTTATGGCGATATCGAAGCGCTTAAGCAAGCGATTACACCGAATACAGCAGCATTCATGCTAGAGCCAATCCAAGGCGAAGCAGGGATCATCATTCCGCAAGAGGGCTTCTTGAAGCAGGCACAAGAGGTATGTAAAGCAAACAATGTACTCTTGGTCAGCGATGAGATCCAAACGGGCTTCGGTCGTACAGGTAAAATGTTTGCCAGCGATTGGGAAAATGTAGTACCAGACATGTACATCATGGGGAAAGCTCTTGGTGGTGGCGTGTTCCCGATCTCCGCAGTAGCCGCAGATAAAGAAATCTTGAGCGTATTTGAGCCAGGCTCCCACGGTTCTACCTTTGGCGGAAATCCACTCGGATGTGCCGTTGCGGTTGCAGCTATGGATGTATTGGCTGACGAAGGTCTTGTACAGCGCTCCCTGGAAATGGGCGCATACTTCATGGAGAAATTGAAAGAAATCAATAACCCGATCATCAAGGAAATTCGCGGTCGCGGTCTGTTCATCGGCTTGGAGCTGACTACAGCAGCTCGTCCATATTGCGAAAAACTAAAAGAACTGGGACTCCTGTGCAAAGAAACACATGAGACAACCATTCGCTTTGCACCACCACTCGTTATCAGCAAAGAAGACTTGGATTGGGCAATTGATCGCATCAAGCAAGTTCTGCACGTGACAGAATAAAAGCAACAAGATAAGCCATCCTGTGTAGGGTGGCTTTTTTATGTGGGGTCATTATGACAGAATAGTCGCATCATTCGTTCGACAAATTTCGACTGACTGTGGATAAAAGGAAAAAAACAATCCACAAAGGAAATGCTTGGATGCTTATGAGTTACGCACAATTTGCCCACATGTTACCAACAAGATGTCCACATTGCTTGTGGATATCCGAACGGTTGTTCGATACAAACCTATCTGGTACAATGGGCTCATATTAGAAATGGAGGTGAGCGAAGGTGAAATACTTAAGCGACCAAATGTTGATAGAAGTATATCATCGAGCTGTCGACCTTCAACTAGATGCAGCTTTTATCGAATTGCTTCGCGAAGAACTACAGCATCGGAATATCCGTATCACGCAGTTCAGCGCCTAAGAGCAAAATCATCACACATACGAACATATGGCAAAAGCCATCCTCTTTTTTCGAAGGAGGATGGCTTTTGTTATCTTACGCTTACTCCGTGATAAACTCAAAAGCAGTAATTCCTTTAATCGGTTCTTCTTTGGCAAGCAACACTTCCGGCAAATAAAAATACACAGGGCCGTCCTCTTTAATAGGCCTGCCGTCTTTGGAGAATTGGAGGATGGCTCTTCTTGCCTCAGCAAGTGGAAGAACGATCGCTTCCTGATCCTCGCGGTGAAGGCGGACATGAGTCACCTCTGGTAGGGGCTCAGCATTTGTAATGAAGGGATCAAGCCGAATTCCGTACTCGCCTTCGAGCACTTTACGCTCTTCGGCTAAGCTTTTTCTCTCAGAAGGAAGCGTAGCCCCTTCGCGTAACTCTTTATCCCACTGCGTTCCCGTGCCAGCCAAATACTTTGCTTGCGTAGCCAGTGAGCTATCATCTTCGCCTGAGTATGTTTTCAGATCGAATTTACGTTCATCAAAAACCCAAACGGTTGGATCCAATGTAATAGGGAAAGAAATCGCCCCTTTGAACACGATAACATCAGACATACGTCATTCCTCCGTGGTCATTCATAATCAATCTCTATATTACTATAGACTCGCAAATGACAGCAATTATCCAAAAAGCGAAAAATTCTTAAAATAGTCTAAAAATTATTGACATGCTTTTTATAGATTATATAATCATAAAAGCTGGGGGCAGAGATAAGGCATTGTGTACAAGCCTTTCCATTTTTGAAAGGGCTTTCATAAAAGCGTTAACGGCCACATCATTCATCCCGAGGATTATTGCAAGGTCGCGTAAATGTTCAGGGAATTCAAACGATTTAGGGGGCAAAACGATGGCGAAAGGCACGAATGTGCAAGCAGATCTGATGAAGCAAAAAGGTATCCTAAAGTGGATTGAAACGGTAGGGAATAAGCTCCCGCACCCATTTGTATTGTTCATTATTTTGTGTGGCGTATTGATGGTAGTCTCTGCAATCCTCGCAGCGATGGATTTTTCGGTCATACATCCTGCAAAAGGCGAAGAGGTTGCCGTTAAGAGCTTGCTTAGCGTCGAAGGTATTCACTGGATTTTAACGAGTATGCTGAAAAACTTTATTGAATTTCCAGCACTTGGTCTCGTTCTGGCGATGACGCTTGGAATTGGACTGGCAGAAAAAATCGGCCTTTTGACGACAGTTCTACGCAAAATGATGGCAGGCATTCCGGCAGCGGTTGTCAGTTATGCCATTGTCTTTGTCGGTATTTTAGGAAATCTTGCTTCTGATGCAGCCATGGTTATTATTCCTCCGCTTGGCGGTCTCGTGTTCTTGGCAATGGGGCGTCACCCGATTGCAGGCTTTGCAGCTGGTATGGCGGGTGTATCCTCCGGTTTTACAGCGAATTTTTTCATTGCCGGTACAGATGCTCTCTTGGCAGGGATCAGTACCGAAGTAGCGAAAACGATTGATCCAAATGCAATGGTTACACCGGTAGATAACTGGTTCTTCATGTCAGCTTCCGTTGTGATCCTTGCTTTCTTTGGAGGATGGATTACCGATAAAATGATCGAACCACGTCTTGGTACGTATCACGGAGATCGAAACGTACAATTCGAAGAAGTAACTCCGCAAGAAAACAAAGCACTGCGCAAAGCTGGCATCGCAGCGTTGATTTTCGTAGTCATGGTAGGATTGCTGGTCATTCCAGAAGGTTCATTGCTGCGCGATCCAAAGACAGGAGACTTCTTGACCTCACCGTTTTTGAAAGGGATCATTCCCGTCATCCTGCTGTTCTTCGTGACCGTATCGTTCGTGTACGGTAGAGCAATGGGACTGATTAAAACATCGAAGGACATTCCACATTACATGTCCGAAGCAATCAAGGATATGTCCGGCTTTATTGTGTTAGCGTTTACAGCAGCACAGTTCATCGCGTTCTTTAACTGGAGCAATATTGGGATTTTGATGGCTGTCAATGGTGCAGAATACATGACAAGCATGGGACTGACAGGCTTGCCAATCATTATTGCCTTCACACTTTTCACAGGTATCTGTAGCTTGTTTATCACGAGTGGTTCAGCGCTGTGGGCGATCCTGGCACCTGTATTCATGCCAATGCTGATGCTGTTGGATTACAATCCGGCATTTATCCAAGTCGCTTATCGGATTGCAGACTCTGCAACCAATACGATCTCACCTGTGAATCCGTACATCCCGCTCTTCCTGGCTTTCTATCAGAAGTATAATAAGAATGCAGGGATGGGAACGATTTTCTCTACCATGACGCCATTTGCGATCGTTTTCTTGGTTGTATGGATCTTGCAATTGACAGCATGGTACTTCCTGGATCTCCCGTTCGGTCCCGGTGTATACGCTCGCTAAAAGATGCATGAATGAAGAGCTGAGAGCCACTCATCGAAGTGGCTCTTTTTTCGTTGGCAAGAGAGCTTGGACAATTGGAAAAAACGGTTTATGCTGTGTATGTAAGGGAAGGGACTACGGGGAGGGAACGAACGTGTACGATTTTGATCAGCGCATCGAACGCAGAGGGACAGATAGTGTCAAATGGGAGATTCAGAATCCAAAAGTGAACGGAGAAGGGATGCTTCCGCTGTGGGTGGCGGATATGGATTTTGCTTGCGCTCCTGAAATCACGGAGGCATTGATCAAACGAGCGAATCACCCAATATACGGATACACGTTGAAGTCAAATGCCTTTTATCAGAGCGTGAAAGAGTGGATACACAAACGATTTGGTGTAGAGGTAGAAGTGAGCTGGATGACAGGGATACCTGGAGTCGTTCCCGGCATACATGTAGCGGTAGAGGCTTACACAGCCCACGGAGATAGTGTCTTGATCCAGACACCTGTGTACCATCCTTTTTATCATGCAGTCGAAAACCGCGGACGTCATGTCGTTACCAGCCCACTCTTGGAACGTGACGGCCGTTATGAAATGAATTGGGATGATCTCGCACAAAAGCTGAGCGACCCGCGGGTGAAGCTCATGCTGCTTTGTACACCGCATAATCCGATCGGACGAGTATGGACCAGAGAAGAGATGGAGCGCTTGGGAAGATTGTGTGTAGAACATGGCGTCCTCGTGGTTGCCGACGAGATTCATTCAGATTTGGTCTATGAGCCAAATGTTCATACGCCTTACTATTCGCTGGCACCGGAATTAGCCAACCAGAGCGTTACCTTTCTATCAGCTGCCAAGACATTTAATTTGGCTGGTCTGTACACTTCTTATTTGATGACAGAAAATCAGCAGTTATTGCGGAACTTCCAGGTCACAGCATCCAAAATGGGCTATGAGAACCTAAATTTGTTTGGGATGGAAGCAACGATTGCAGCCTACCAACATGGAGAAGCATGGCTGGAAGAACTGTTGATCTACTTGCGAAAGAATGCAGCCTTTGTACATGAGTTTTTATCGACTCGTATTCCGGGGGTATCCATGGCAATTCCAGAAGCGACATACCTGGGATGGATGGATTTTAGACAGTTAGGATGTAATCAGGCGGAGTTGAACAAGCTCATTCGCGAAGATGCAAAGCTCGGTTTGCACGATGGCACGACGTTTGGGCCAGATGGTGCAGGCTTCATGCGAATTAATTTTGCTTGCCCGAGATCGATTCTAGTCGAAGCGATGGAACGATTGGAGCACGCTGTTCATAAGTAGGGATCATTTGACATGTCCCATGTAGAAATCTACAATCGAATCTGTATACATCGACGTAATAGACTGAGGGGATTTTCAATGGATTTGAAACAAGCGTCCGATCAATTGGAGCAAATACGCAACCAATCACTTGAGTTTACATACATGGGGAGTGTAGCGTCCTATATCCCTGAATTGGCAAAAGTCGAACGACATCAATTGGGAGTAGCTGTATGCTTGCCCGATGGGACGATCCTTTCTGCTGGAGATGCAGATGTGCCATTCTCGATGCAAAGCATCTCCAAGATTTTCTCTCTGATCGTCGCCTTATGCCAAAACGGGAAGGACTACGTGTTTCGGCATGTGGGGAAAGAACCAACGGGAGACCCGTTTAATTCGATTATAAAACTGGAGACGACCGAATCTCATAAACCACTGAACCCGATGATCAATGCAGGAGCCATTGCAGTTGCGGGCATGATTCGTGGTGCCAACGTGGACGAGCGGCTCGATGCTGTGCTGGCTTTCATGCGGAAAATGACGGGGAATCCTCATCTTTCTATCAATCAAGCTGTTTATTGTTCGGAAAAGAAAACGGCTGATCGAAATCGTGCCCTCGCTTGGTTTCTAAAGGACAGTGGCATACTGGAAACGGATGTAGAAGAGACGCTTGATCTGTATTTTCGCCATTGCTCGATAGAGGTGACAGCGAAGGAAGTAGCTACACTAGGGATGGTGCTTGCAGCAGACGGAATTCTCGTGAATACGGGTGAGCGAGTGATTCCAGAAGAGGTAGCGCGAATCTGCAAGACTTTCATGGTGACTTGTGGGATGTACAATGCCTCTGGGGAGTTTGCGATTGACGTAGGAATTCCCGCGAAAAGTGGGGTTGCCGGCGGCATTATGGCAACCGTGCCACAGCGTATGGGGATTGGTGTGTTCGGTCCGTCCCTGGATGAAAAAGGAAATTCAGTAGCCGGTGTCAAGCTGTTGGAGCTGCTCTCAAAAGAGTGGAAGCTTGGTATCTTTTAGCTTCTTGCAGTTGATCTGTCTTCTCCCCTTTTCAAATGGCCCAGAATCGCGTACTATGTATGATAAGGATGGAGGCAAACGGAGGGATAGGTTTTGACAGAAATTAAGGTTCCCGATCTGGAACAAAAAGCGCTAGCGTTGCTTCAAGCAGACGCCGACAAAATTTACAAGCTGATCGACGTACAGATGGAAAACCTGACCATGCCGCAGTGCCCACTGTATGAAGAAGTGCTGGATACCCAAATGTTCGGGCTTTCTCGTGAAGTAGAGTATGCGGTCCGCTTAGGACTGATTAGCGACGACATTGGTCGAGAAATTATGGGTTCATTGGAGCGTAAATTGGCCCATCTTCATGAACTGTTTAATCAAAGGTAAGGCGAGGAGAGCGGCGATTATCCTCGCTTTTCATTTTATTGAGAGAAAAAATACTTGCCTATTTCACGTATTTATATTAAATTAAAGTCTATAATTTTTTATTAATTTTCAAATGCGATGACGGAGACTAGTATGCGGAATCACCGCTTGTCAGGGAGAAGCTGCCTTAGACTGAAAGCAGCTTTGAAGCGCGCCCCGTAGAATTCCCTCCTGAGCAGCCCTCTTAATGGCAGTTTGCCTAGTAGGAGGAATCGGGTCATTCCCGTTATCAATGATGGAGAGAAGTGCGTAGGGAATCTGTATCCCGTGCACTTAATCAGGGTGGTACCGCGAATAACTCGTCCCTTTTTTGGACGGGTTTTTTTTATTTCGGAAAAGCCCAACAACTGAATCATAGAAACAAGCAAGGAAAGAGACTAGTAAACGGACCTGCTGCATGACAGGGAAGGCTGCCATAGACTGAGAGTAGCCTGATGTAAGCCCCGTTGAATTCACTCTTGAGCTGACCTCTGAACGCAGGCGCCGCCAGTAGGAGAGTCCGGGTCATACCCGTTATCAATGACGAAGCGAGGCATTCCCTATCAGGGATGTCTAAGTAGGGTGGTACCGCGAGAAATAAATAACTCGTCCCTTTTTGGGGCGGGTTTTTTTGTATCCATTTTTAAGAATGAAAAGAATATCTTTGGAGGGTGAAAATTATGAAACAAGCCGAACAATGGACGAGCAGGCTCGGCTTCATCTTGGCAGCAGCAGGCTCGGCAATTGGACTGGGGGCCATTTGGAAATTTCCATACATGGTCGGAACGAGCGGTGGAGGAGCGTTCTTTCTGCTATTCATTATCTTTACGCTAGCAATTGGTCTTCCACTGTTGTTAGGGGAATTCACAATCGGACGTAGTACACAAAAAGAGGCGATCAGTGCGTATAAAACAATTGCGCCCAGCTCACTCTGGCATTGGATCGGTCGCCTTGGGGTGACCACTTGCTTCTTGCTCTTGTCCTTTTACAGTGTAGTGGGAGGATGGATTCTTACTTATCTTCTTCGCGGGTTTACTGGTCAATTGCAAGGGCCAGCTTATGACAAAGTGTTTGGTGACGTTATCGGTGATCCTGTTGGTGCAGTAGTTGCGCAGTTGGTTTTCATGCTCATTACCGCATGGGTAGTCGCGAGAGGCGTATCGAGTGGAATTGAGTCCGCCAACAAATACATGATGCCTGGTTTGTTCCTTTTATTCATGGTATTGATGGTTCGTTCCTTGACATTGGATGGGGCGATGGAGGGCGTTTCCTTCTTTCTGCGTCCGGATTTTACCAAGCTGAGTGCGCAATCGATCCTTTACGCATTGGGTCAATCCTTTTTCGCGCTGAGCGTCGGGGTGTCCGTCATGGTCACGTACAGCTCGTACCTTGCCAAAAACGAAAGTTTGGTTCGTTCTGCTGGATCGATTGTCAGTTTGAATCTGCTCGTATCGCTATTTGCCGGTTTGGCGATTTTCCCTGCCGTCTTCTCCCTTGGCGTAGAGCCAACAGCAGGGCCGGGATTACTGTTTATCGTACTGCCTTCTGTGTTTGAACAAATTGCCTTCGGTAACATTTTTCTGTTAATCTTTTTGGCTCTTTTCCTTTTTGCTACACTGACTTCGGCTTTTTCGATGCTGGAAATTATCGTTGCATCTCTTGCAAAGGGGGACGAAGCAAAGCGCAAGCGTCTTGCCTGGGTGATTGGTCTGCTGATTTTTATCGTTGGTGTTCCGTCGGCTTTGTCATTCGGTGTATGGAGCGAGGTTACGCTGTTCGGAAAATCTATCTTTGATGCGATGGACTTTTTGGTCAGTAATATCTTGATGCCGTTGGGAGCGTTGCTCATTGCGATCTTCGTTCCGCTGAAAATGAAGCGTGAGGTTTTGATAAACGAGCTGGGGGCGCATACTTCTCTGGGCAAACGCATGTTTATCATTTGGCTTCTCCTGATTAAATATGTAGCACCTATCGCGATTCTTGCCGTTTTCCTGCAAATGCTGGGTTTCTGGTAAAACAACGAAAGGCTTCGCCACTTTAAGATGGCGGAGCCTTTGTTTTGTTCCAGTGCCCTACGCGAAAAAAAAGACCGTACCCAAAATAATATACACGGTCAATAGAAGGACGCCTTCAAACCAGTTCGTGGCGCCATCCCGTGTGATGGAAATCGTGATAAAGGTAGCAACTCCGATCGCAGCCAATTCAAAGGTAGAGAACACGATGTCCATCGGATTGCCTAGCAAGAGACTCATGATGACCAAAGTCGGGGCTACAAACAAGGCAATCTGCAAGCTGGAGCCGATCGCGATTTCGACTGCTGCGCCGATGCGTCCTTTTAATGCCAACAGCATGGCAGCACTGTGCTCTGCGGCATTCCCGATGATCGCAATGACAAAAGCCCCGACGAATAACTCCGACCATCCTAACGATTCGGAGACATGCTGTACGCCCTCTACCAGCCATTCCGAGACAACCGCAACGAAAAAGGTAGAGACAGCGAGCATCAAGAGAGAGACACCCTTTGGCCATACCGCATCACTTTCTTGCGGCTCAATATCCGATAAAAAATCACTGTGTGTAATCATGGAAAAGATGAGCCACAAAATGTAGGCAATGATGAGCAGGCTGGCGATGACGATGCTGATGATCTCCACCTTGATCACGGGCAGATCGAACATGAAGACAGCCGGAATGAACAAGGCGACGATTGCGAGAGTCATCAACGAAGCATTGTGACTGGCCAGCCTGCTATTGAAGGTTTGTTCCTTGTACTTAAGACCACCCAGTAACGTGCTCAAGCCAAGAACCAATAGCATATTTCCGATGATCGCACCCGTAATAGAGGCTTTGACCATATCGAACAAGCCTTCTTTCACCAGAAAAAAAGCAATAATAAGTTCTGCGGCATTTCCGAAGGTAGCGTTAAGAAAGCCCCCGATTCGGTCTCCAGCATAATGGGCGACGCTCTCTGTCGATTTTCCGAGCCAAGCCGCCAAAAAAATGATGGCCAGTGAAGCTGTGACGAATTGGAGCATTTCATTTCCAGAAAAATAGTGGGCGTAGACAGCTAATGCCATGCTCCCACCTACTAATGAGAAAAAGAGTTTCAAGTTCATTTCATCACCTCTACGATTTTTACTCATCCCTAGAACCTCATAGGTATAGAGTTCCTGTTCTGGACAAAACTAACCATGAACTAGAAAAGTGAGGTGTTTTTTTATGACCCAGCCTTTGTTGTGCCCGACGTGTAAATCGAATCGGATGAGGTTCACTGTCATTGAGCAGACCCCTCGCTATATAAGACTGGACCCACAGTCAGGCGAAGTCGTAGCAGAACTCCATCAAGAAGAGCTTGATATGTTTCACCAGCCGTACAAAGGTGAGCACTACATGATACAATGTGGCGTTTGCGGGACCACAGAACCGGAAGAGCGATTCGTCAAAATGGCCCAGCATATGCAATCACAACGTTCGAAATGAAAACTCGAAAAGGAAAACAGGCACGCAGTTTACGACTGTCGTGCCTGTTTTTTATGGAATGCTAGCGGCAAAAAATGTGTCTGCCGATCTTTTTGATTTGAGGGCGGCTCCAAATCCAACCGGATGTAGCTGTATCCGGGTTGAAATAATAAATAGCTCCGTCTGTTGGGTCCCAGCCTTTGAGAGCGTCTTTCACTGCTTTTTTTGCCTGCTCGTTCGGAGTTAGCCAAATCTGACCATCCGCCACAGCCGTAAAGGCCCGAGGTTCGAAAATAACGCCCGCTGGTGTATTGGGAAAGGACGCGTTTTTCGTCCGGTTTAGAATAACAGCCGCCACTGCCACTTGGCCAATGTAGGGCTCTCCACGCGATTCTCCGTACACGGCATTCGCCATCAGACGCAGGTCGTTCTCCGATATTCCGGCTACGTGATACGTAGGTTTAGAAGGCGTCGAAGGTGTAGAAGGCGTCGATGGTGCAGGGGTTGCGGTTTGTGGCACCCCGAGATCAGAAGCAGTGGGCTTATAATTTTTCGTTGCGTTGTACAGCTTTACTTTCGTCTGCGCGCCAAGGACACCGTCTATGGGTAAGCCAAACTCATACTGAAAGTTACGCAGCGCCCAATAAGAGCGCCACCCGAATACGCCGTCTACTTTTCCCGTATAAAATCCAAGATGCTTCAAGCGATACTGCATCTCACGCACGTCTGAGCCTTCTTCTCCTACTTTAACGATCTGTTCACTGAATGCATCTGATCGTAAGGGAGATACCATAACCGCCGTTGTAACCAGAAGTGCGAATACTACTACAGCTAGCAGCCATTTGACAGGCTGTTTCATTTCTTACCCTCCTTCGGGTATGGATTTGAATATCAGTTGATTATTGTTAGGTTCTCCAACTTCCGTCATTTTGGATTTAGTAAAATATTGGAGAATGCGTAGACTACGAGTACATGTATTTGAACTTTGTCCTGAAAGGGGAAGATTTTGATGCAGGTCGCGCAATATTTGACGGAACAATTGATTCGTTGGGGAGTAAAACGAATATATGGGGTGGCAGGTGACGGAATCTTTGCCTGGCTGGATCAGATCGCGAAGCAATCCGACATCCAATACGTTGCTTGCAAGCATGAATCTGCTGCGGCCATGATGGCAAGTGCGGAAGCAAAGCTGACAGGGAATCCAGCTGTTTGTACCGCGACGATGGGGCCGGGTTTCGTCAATCTGCTGAATGGACTTGCAGATGCGCATACGGATCGTGTACCCGTCATTGCGATTACAGGTCAAGTAGAGACATACAAGCTGGGTGGAGCGTACAAGCAGTTTATCTCTCAAGAAGACATGATACGTCCCATCAGTTTTTATTCGACGACGATTACGCATCCAGATGCAATCCAAAGTGTTCTGCACAAAGCATTTGTCACGGCTATGCAGCAAAAAGGAGTGACACATCTCGCCATTTGCAAGGACGTCTTTACCCAAACGACTTCAGAAGCTGTCCTTGCAGCACTTCCACGCATTCCACATGCCATTTATCCGGATCGGATGGAGATTGAGCTCGCTTCCGAGCAGGTTGCAAAGGCGCAAAAGCCTCTCGTTCTACTTGGAATCGGTGCCCGCAAGTCGGCGGATTTGTGTGTGAAGCTAGCGGAACAGCTAGGGGCGGGCGTGTTGCTGTCGCTCGGAGCAAAAGGAACGATAGAGGAAACACATCCACTTGTGATCGGCGGATGGGGAGAGGGGGGCAGCGAAACAGCTTTACATGCTTTAGCGGAAGCTGATTTGTTGCTAATTTTGGGAGCCAGCTGGTTCCCTCGCGCTTTTTTGCCAAAGAAACTGTCCGTCATTCAAGTAGATCATCAGCCTGGATCGATACATGCACATCCCTACCTTCAGTCTGTCACGGCCGAATTGGACGATGTCTTGCCGATCTGGATGAGACGTTTGCAATCGCGCAGACAGGACGATGCGTGGCAGGAACAAATCAAGCGTTGGCATGGTGAGTTTGGCGAGGAGACAGAGCAAGCTGTCATTCAGCAAGCGAGTGAACAAGTAAAGCCACAAACCTTGATGCATACGCTTGGGGGAGTGGTCAATGAAGATGCGATTATCGTCCTGGATACGGGTGAGCACACGATCTGGTTTAATCGTGCGTTCCGTGGGAAAAAACAGACCCCACTCTTTTCTGGAAAGTGGCGAACAATGGGATTCGGGTTGCCTGCCGCTGTGGCTGCAAAGTTAACCTATCCTGAGAAGCAGGTCGTCTGCATTGCCGGGGATGGGGGATTGCAAATGAATCTGGCGGAATTGATGACAGCGGCCCAGCTCCAGCTTCCGATTGTAATTCTCGTGGTGAACAATGGGACATTAGGATTGGAAGCGGTCAAAATGAGTCAGGCGGGCTTGATCCCTTTTGGAGTGAAATTGCATAATCCAGATTTTCAACAATTGGCGAAAGCTTGCGGGATCAGTAGCAAGGTTGTTAAAGAAGTACAAGCTCTGGAGCCTGTATTGCGGGAGGCGCTTGCTGCAGATCAGTTGACACTCGTTGACATTCATTGCACATCTCCGACACTAACGGAGAGAAAAAAACAAATTTCCTTCCAAGCCCAAGCATGATTTGTTTATAATGAAAGAAAAGGCAAATGAAACCAGTGGGGGAAGAAAGAAACGGGCGAAGAGGAGGGCGTCCTGATGGCTGACAGACTTGGCGAAATCCGAGTAGCAGATCAGGTGATCGCAATCATTGCTGGCGTTGCTGTAGAAGAAGTGTTGGAAGTCACAGTCCGTTCAAGCGGAATTTATCAAGATTTGGCGAAAAAGCTGAATGGCGGCGCGAAAGGCATTACCGTATCCGTAATAGAAGACAGAGTCACCATTGACATGCGTGTGTCCGTCCGTTATGGGGCGCAGATTCATCACGTCTGTCATGTCCTACAGGAAAAAGTAAAAGAAGCGGTAGAAACATTGACGGGTCTTTATGTGGAAGCCGTGAATGTACGGGTGGAAACAATCGAACTCCTTCGAAATGAGTAGGAAAAAAGGGATACTGGATTCATCCGGTATCCCTTATGCTTGTTTTTTACATGGCGTATGGCTGTTTTTGTAATTGCTCTTCTACCTTCTGGCGACTGACTTCCCGCGATATACTGAGCAAAAAGCCTGTAGCGAGCAGACATACGAGTAAGGAGGAACCACCATAACTGATAAACGGCAATGGTACACCTGTCAATGGAATCAAACCCGTTACTCCGCCAATGTTTAAGATCGCCTGAATGGCGAACATGCTGACCACACCGATTCCTGCGAGACTGGCAAAGGTGTCTTTTACGCGCAGACAAATATGGATGCCACGCAGCAGGAAAAGCAAGAAAATCAAAAGGAACACAGAGGCACCGATAAAGCCAAGCTCTTCTGTCATGATCGAGAAAATAAAATCGGTATGCCTCTCGGGCAAATACAAATACTTTTGAATGCTTTTTCCAAAGCCTGTCCCAGTCAGGCCGCCATGTGCAATCGCAATCCAGGATTGAATAATGTTGTAGCCAGTGCCACTCATATCACTCCATGGATCGAGGTAGGAAGAAATCCGATTCAAGGCATGGGGCTTTGCTGTGATGTATACCAATAGTGCAACAGTCACAGCTGGTGCACCGAGACCAACCAGTTGACGGATTTTGGCGCCACCGCAGATCATGACAATCAAAGCGCACCCAAGCAGGATGGCAGCAGAACCGAGGTCAGGCTGGACGACAATCATCATAAAAAACATCCCCGTTACCATCAGTGGGGGCATCAATCCAGATTTCAGCTTTTGTATCCCGTTCCCTTTTTTGGAGATGATCGCTGCCAAGTACAGAATAAGACCAAGCTTGGCAAACTCCGCAGGCTGAATAGTTGCAGAACCGATTTCAAACCATGATCGAGCTCCGTTCACTTCCTTACCAATACCCGGAACAAGAACCAGGAGCAAAGAAAAGAAACTGACGAGCGCAATCAATAAGAAGTTTCTCTTATAAAAGGAGAAGGGAATGTTCATGGCAACCAGCATCCCAACGACACCGAGCAGCAAGAAAACGGATTGACGCTTCACGAAATAAAGCTCATCTCCGCCACAGTAATCACAGCCGCCGCTTGTAAAGCTCGTCAATGCGAAAATGGAGCTGGAGCTGAGCACCATGGTTATCCCAAACCCAACAAGTAGGGCGGTCAAAAACAGGAGCAAGAAGTCAGGTACGCCCCTCGTCTTCATAAAAAATACCCCCCTCTACGTGAAACAGAGAGGGGATTCCTCTCTGCACACCATGCATTTCAATTTTTAATGTGAGGACAGCTTTTCACCCAGCATTTGTAGCTTCAACTTCGCTGTTTTTACAACGGAGTCTGGCATTGGGTAATCGTAGTCCAGCCCGTGTGGGAAAAGGTGTTTGCCCATGTAAGGATCTTCGAGCTTCAGTACTGCGTGCGTATCCTCAAGCTTGCCTTGCGTCACGTTCGCTTCGATGCGCAGGTAGAAGACGTTGCCTTTATCTTGGATTTTATAATCGTATGTAGCATGCTTGTAATCCCAAGCGCCGCGATCAAAGCCGAGTTCGCTCATATAATGCTCCAGATCGGCGAAAAAGACTTCTTTCGTGCCAATACCCGTGTCCTTAATGACCATTCTTTTTCCTCCTAAAAATGGGTGAGATATTCACTCATTTAATCATAGTCTGTTTTTGGAAGAAGCGCAATATATCATACTCTTTCTTGCGAATGAAACGATAGATGAGCGGACAAACTACAATCGTTGATTAGCAAAAGGAGGAGAATGAAATGGCAAAGCTGGAAAATCGTACCCTTCGTGAAATTATGACAAAAGATGTCGCTACTGTGACGCTTAAGGATAATGTGTATGAAGTGGCTTGCAAAATGCGCGATTGGAATGTAGGGGTCATTCCGGTTGTGGATGAAAAAGAAGATGTGATCGGTGTCATTACAGACCGCGATATTGTGATTCGCGGTTTGGCTGAAAAGCATGAAGGATCGACTGCCACCGAGGTGGTCATGACCCGAGACATTATTCTCGGTCAGCCGGGGATGACGGTTGATGAAGCGGCAAGGGTTATGGCTCAGCATCAAATTCGTCGCCTGCCTGTTGTCGAGCATGGCAAGCTGGTTGGAATTGTGGCGTTGGCAGACATGGCTGTTCGTCAAGTCCATCACGATGAAGCGAGTGACGCTCTCCAACAAATTTCTGAGCCAGCGCCACATTAATAAGATAGAAATCAGCTGTCGGGAGGAATCCGGCAGCTTTTTTTCTTTCTGTCTGTACATTCACGCTGCGTCAAGGTTTATGATAAGGAAAGAATGAAACAGGGAGAGAGTTCCATGCAAATCAAAGACATGGCCCATCGCTTGCAAATAACTCCGCGTGCGATTCGATATTATGAAGAAAAAGGGCTGATCAAGCCATCAAAAGCAGATGCGTCCGGGTATCGCCAGTTCACGGAGGAAGATGTCTGGAGGCTTCAAACCATCATTACTCTGCGCGAGGTCGGGATGGCGGTAGAAGACATACGGGAGCTTCTGATTCAAATGAAAGATCAGGAAGGCACTCTTCTCCATTATTTAGAGCTGCAGCGTTCGTTTATGTATACAAGGTGGGTAGAAATGAGCAAGGTCATCCAAACGACAGAAGCGATGATTGAGCGGGTAAAGGGTAAGGAATCGATTGATCCAGCAGAGCTGTTTACATTGGCAGAGGCGAACAAGCGATTGAAGCAGACGCGGGATAACTGGGTGGATCGATGGAATTTTAATGAATGGGCGGACCGCTACGACGAATGGGTACATGGCGGGAATGGTCATGAATCGTACGAGAACGTACTGGATGAGGTGGTAGCAGCCGTTGCAGTCAATCCAGGAGAGTGCGGCTTGGATGCTGGAACGGGAACTGGGAACCTCGCAGGGCGTCTCGTGAAAAAAGGAGCCAAGATGAGCGGGTTCGACCAATCTCCGCAAATGCTGAAGCAATGCAGAGCAAAGCACGCGGAGGTCGAGACGAAGCTGGGAACCTTTTTCGCCTTTCCGTTTTTAGAAAATCGGTTTGACTTTGTGGCTACGAGTTACGCCTTGCACCATTTGACGGATGACCAAAAGCAGCTTGCCTTGGCGGAATGTCGCCGGGTATTAAAACCAGGGGGACGGTTGGTCATTGCCGATTTGATGTTTGAGGATCAGACGCATAGACAAGCTCATCTGGAAGCCCTAGAGGAAGCAGGACATACGAGAGTGATAGCAGATATTCAGGACCGCTGTTATGCAGATCGCTCCCGATTGCTACAGGAGCTTGTTCATCTTGGTTTTACGAATGAAGTAAGACAGCTAGGTACCTATACGCATTTAATCTTGTCTACTTGTTCGTAATACATTCTTTCGAACACGAATTTCACTTTTGGGCTCTTCCAACTACTGACACGTGTCTAGCCTTCTGCATAGGCTGTAACGAGAAGGAAAGGAGGACTCCACCATGGGTCTGTTCGACGGTTTTTTTGATCGCGAAAACGAGGAATTTATATGGATTATTATTGTCGTGGTCGTCCTGTTGTTCTTGTTTAGTGCCGATCGTGATTAAAATCTGGACGTATAGACAAAACGACCTTGGGCGAAGGTCGTTTTTTTCGTTACACAAAATGTACTTCGCTATCCAAAACATGCTCGCGCGGTGGCAGTTCCCGTGGCGATGCGTTTTTTTCTCTCCTATTGACCTGCGCGAGCAAATCCACTACGCTGGAAAACAATGCAACATAGAAGAGGAGAAGAAAGTTAATGAGACGATTTGCTATGTATCTGCTCGTACTTACTCTTTTGCTAACGGCATGTGGAGCGTCCGGCCAACCAGAAGCTAACGGAGAGATGGATGCTCTGATCAAACGAGTGGTTGATGGCGATACATTCGAGCTGGATAGCGGAGAAAAAGTCCGTATGATTGGCGTAGATACCCCGGAGACAGTGAAACCCAACCATCCAGTCGAACCATATGGGAAAGAAGCGAGCAATTACTCCAAAGAGCTTTTAACGGGCAAAAAGGTTAAGCTGAAGTTCGATGTCGAGCCCTATGACAAATACAAGCGTTTGCTTGCTTACGTATATTTGGAAGACGGTACCTTTGTCAATGAAAAGCTCGTTCGTGACGGCTACGCCCGAATCATGACGATCCCACCAAATGTAGCCCAAGCCGAGCTGTTCTTGGCAGCAGAGCGAGAGGCGCGGGAGCAGAATCGCGGATTGTGGGCTTTAGAAGGGAAGCAGGCAGAGGCTCCTAAGGAAAAAGCCAAGCCAAAAAAACAGTCCAATAATAATACCGTAGCAGATACTGCACCACCAGAAGGCAAGACGATCAAGGGCAATATCAATAGCAAGGGCGAGAAAATCTATCACGTTCCTGGCTCCGCTAGCTATGAGCAAACAAATGCGGAAACGTGGTTTGCGACGGAGGCAGAAGCGCAGCAAGCAGGTTTTCGAGCGCCAAAACGATAAGACATGTAAGGAACATGAGCCGCATAAATGGAAACGCAAGCCTCGTCTGCTTTGGCAGTCGGGGCTTTTTCCTTGTCGAAAAGAATTTTAGAAATGTTACAGAACGATGTTATATGATAAAAAAGGTCAAAAGTCCTATATAAAATGCCGTTATATAAGAGAAAGGGATTATAAAATTACTTGCATTTTCACAGAAAGAAGAAATCATTCGTAGAATTACGATGGAGGAAACAACTATTATGCAGTTGACGGTAAGGAGAAAGCTTTTTTTTGGATTTTTGGCCGTGTTATTACTTTTAGTGGCAGTAGCAGGGATTGGTTTTTCTCAGATTTCTTCCATCGACTCCCGTTATGGGAGGATAATTGAAGACAGAATCCACAAGGAGATGTTGTCCAAGGACATTATTGCCAGTGTCAGTGAACGACAAAAGTATGCACGAGGATATGTCATTGTAGGCGATGGCAGCTACCTGACAGGGTATTCAAAAGCAAACGACCGTTATAAAGAGCTCACAGCAGAACTATTCCGTTTGGGCATGACATCTGAAGGGCAAAAGCTCGTTACAGAGATGAACGAGCTACATACCCAACACGAGGAAATTATTGATCGGGTCGTCGCATTAAAACAACAAAACAAAGTAGAAGAGTACACGCGCTTGGTCAGGGATGAATGTACGCCAGTCGGCGAATTGTTTATTCAAAAAGCCCAGGAATTTGTTGCTCTTGAACAGAAGCTATTGGAACAAGATATAGTGGAACTGGAAAGTGGCATTCAATCTACGAAGCTCCTGGTTGTCTTGCTTAGCGCGCTGGCGCTTCTCACAGGAGTCGGTATCGCCTTCATGATTGGACGTGCCATTTCTCATCCCGTTTTACTGATCACGCAGGCCGCAGAACAAATTGCCGCAGGGAACTTGGCACAAGCAGATATTTCGATCAAGAATCGTGACGAAATCGGCGAACTTGCCCGCCATTTTACCCAAATGAAGCACAATTTGCAAGATTTATTAGAACGAGTCTCCTTTCATTCACAACAAGTAGCCGCATCCTCCGAGGAATTGATAGCCAGCTCCGAACTAACACATCAGACAGCAGAGCACGTATCCCAATCGATCCAAGGTATTGCAGCAGGTGCTGAGCAGCAAGTAAATGATGCAGAGAATGCCACACAGCTTGCTGAAGCATCTCGCAGGTTATGCAGCAAGTATCAACGAGCATGGAGCATGCGATCAGCTCATCCGTTGAAGCGAACAAAACAGCAACGGAAGGTAATGAAGTGGTTGCCAAATCAATCGAACAAATGAATGAGATTAATCAAAGAGTGAGCTCTTCTACCGAAGTGGTCAATATGCTCGGCGAAAAATCAAAAGAAGTTGGCTCAATCGTTTCGATTATTACGGAAATCGCGAGTCAAACGAATTTATTAGCGTTGAACGCAGCGATTGAAGCGGCGAGAGCGGGAGAACAGGGAAGAGGCTTTGCGGTCGTCGCAGATGAAGTTCGCAAATTAGCAGAGCAATCCGCGCAAGCCGCTTCGCAGATCGCTTCCATCATTGGGGATATTCAAAGAGATACGGAAAAGGCGATTCACGTCATGAGTCAAGGGGACGTAGCTGTTCAAGAAGGAGTCATCATGATCGAACAAGCTGGGGTTGCCTTCCATAAGATTTTGGGGGTAGTAGACGAAGTCTCGAAAAGAACACAAGAAATGTCAGGACAAATCAATAAAGCAAATGACGGAACGGTTTCCGTTGTGGAATTTATAGAGGGAATTGCGCATGTTTCAAGAATGGCAGCGGAAAACACGCAAAGCGTAGTTGCTTCTGTACACGAACAAACAGCTTCTATGGAACAGATTACAACCGCTTCTAGCACACTCGCCGAAATGGCAGAAGAGCTGCAGCATTCCATCCGGAAGTTTCAATTGTAATGCGAAAACAGGCGGGGGTGCCATGTGTTTAATCATATCAGAGATGTAAAGTTTGCATTATCTGCATTGGAAGAGTCATCTGTTATTTCGATAACAGATGAAAAAGGAATCATCACCTACGTCAATCACAACTTTTGTCAACTCTCCAAGTTTAATAGAGAGGAATTAATCGGAAAGAGCCATAACATCGTCGATTCCGGTTTCCACCCGCGAAACTATTTTAAATCGCTATGGGATACCATCAGCCGAGGAAAAGTATGGAAAGGTGAGATGAAAAACCGGGGAAAGGACGGGACGGAATATTGGCTTAGCATGACATTAGTTCCGTTCATGAACGATAGTGGATTCCTCTATCAGTATGTAGCAATCGGGACGGACATCACGAAACGAAAGCTGATGGAAGAGTCTCTTGCAAAAACGATGAAGGACTTGCACGATATCAAAAATGCACTGGATGAATCTTCGATTGTAGCGATTACAGACGACAAAGGCGTCATTACTTATGTAAATGACAAGTTTTGTGAAATCTCCAGATACGAAGTGGATGAATTAGTTGGAAATACACATCGGGTCATTAACTCTCGCTATCATTCCAAGTCGTTTTTTAAATTAATGTGGGAAACGATCAAGCAAGGACGTGTCTGGAAGGGCGAAGTGAAGAATCGTGCCAAAGATGGCACTGAATACTGGATGAATACGACCATCGTGCCATTTCTAGACGACCGGGGGGTTCCGTATCAATATGTTTCAATCCGTACGGACATTACCGACCGGATTGAAGCAGAGGCAGCTTTGGCAGAAGCCTTGCAGAACGATTTTCGCAGGACGGTCCAAAACTTGCAAAACTGTGTGTTCAAGATCGTGACAGATCAGAAAGGGAACATCACGTATACCTTGTGTGAAGGGAAAATTGCCGAAGCGCTCGGGCTAACGTCTGAGAGGATGTTGAGAAAAACGTCGTATGAAATCTTTCCTTATGAGGTAGCGGAGCAAATGGAAAGCTATTTTCGTAGAGCATTTGCTGGCGAGTCTGTCACCTTCGAACTAAAGCTATCCGGAAATGATTATTACATTACGTTGTCACCTATTGAGGAAAACGGAGAAATCGTGGAAATGGTAGGCTCCATGATTGACATCACTGAGCGAAAAAAAGCGGAAGAAACGATTCGCTACATGGCCCACTACGATTCCTTAACCAACCTGCCTAATCGAACGCTTTTTCATGAAAAACTCGCAGAGGCAATGCGCAAAGCAAAACAAAAAGATGAGAAAATCGGCGTTATGTTCATCGATTTGGATCGATTTAAAAACATCAATGACACGCTGGGTCACTCCATTGGGGATGTCCTTTTACAAGCAGTAGCAAATCGTCTTATTTGTTGTTTGCGAAAAGAAGATTCTGTTTCTCGACTGGGTGGAGATGAGTTCGCCATTTTTCTCACTGGAGTCACGCACAGGGAGGCTGGTGAAATTGCGCAACGAATCATCACGAGCATGTCCGAATCGATTACGTTAGACCATATCGAAATCTTTATCACACCAAGTATCGGCATCAGCATGTATCCGGATGATGGAGACGATATTGAAGCGCTACTAAAACATGCAGACGCTGCCATGTATTTGGCAAAAGAGCAAGGGAAAAATAATTATCAATTTTTCTCGGAGGAGCTGCATCAGGTTTTAGCGAAAAAACTACAGCTTGAAAGAGAGCTGCGAAAAGCTTTGGATGAGAAACAGTTTACGCTGCACTACCAACCGAAGATTCATTTGCAGACGGGCCAGATTATTGGTATGGAGGCGCTGATTCGGTGGGACCATCCAGACCTTGGTCTCATCCCGCCTATTCAATTTATTCCGATCGCAGAAGAAACAGGCTTAATTGTACCGCTTGGAGAATGGGTAATGCGAACGGCTTGCCAACAGACAAAAGCGTGGCAGGAAGCAGGCTTTACACAGCTGGCTGTTGCGGTGAATATATCCTTACGCCAATTTATGCAAAACAATCTCATTGAGATGATTACCTCGATCCTTGAAGAAACGGGGTTAGCTCCGCAATACTTGGAGCTGGAAATCACGGAAAGCATGGCGCTAAACGTAGACTATACGATTCGAATTTTGAATCGCTTGAAAGCTCTCGGGGTTAGCATCAGTATCGATGATTTCGGGACGGGCTACAGTTCTTTGAGCTATCTGAGTCAATTCCCGATCGATCGGCTCAAAATCGACCAATCCTTTCTAAGAAATTTGAATCCACAGAATCAAGCGATTATTAAAACGATCATCCATATGGCACATAACATGAAAATTGCTGTTATTGCAGAGGGTGTAGAAACACATGAACACGTTGATTTTCTAAAGGAACAATTGTGTAATGAAGTCCAAGGGTACTTTTACAGTAAACCGCTGCCCACGAAAGAAATCGATTCCTTCTTGCAGGTAAATCGTTATGGTGAATCAGGCAGCATGGTTTAAGTGAGACCATCGAGATTAACAAAAGGAAAGCGGTGAAGGAGCTTGGATCACCAGATACATGGGACGTACGATAGTTTCCTTGTGATACTATCTTATTTAATCGCGGTTGCAGCTTCTTTTTCTGCTCTCAACCTGGCAGCCAGAGTGAGTAAAAGTAAAGGGAAGCATCAGCTACTCTGGTTGATGTTTGGTGCCACAACGATGGGGCTTGGAATATGGTCCATGCATTTTGTCGGAATGCTGGCACTTACCCTCCCCATAAAGGTTCTGTATGACATGGAGTATGTCATTCTATCCGTCATCCTTGCCATTTTCGTCTCAAGCATAGCCTTGTTTACCATCACGAAACGCAACTTACATGCGAGACAGCTAGGTATCGCGGGAATTCTTATGGCTGCTGGAATATCTGGGATGCACTACGTTGGAATGGCCGCGATGATGATCGAAATTACATACGATACAAGGATTGTCATTTTATCCATTATGATCGCAGCGACTGCTTCGGCAGCGGCACTATGGCTCTTGTTTTACTTTCGCCGTGATCAGTCGAAATACGCGTATTTATATAAATTGGGCAGCTCACTCATTATGGGGGCAGCAATCGCGGGTATGCATTACACCGGGATGGTTGCAGCGCATTTCTACGGAACGGAACAACCGACAAAACAAGTGGGGACGCAGATTGAGCCGGAGAGCTTGGCCTATATCATCGTCTTGGCCACTTTTTTACTGATCGGCATTACATTGTTCGGCTTGTTTATTAACAAACGACTCTCGCAAAAGGATACGGTCATTCAAGAAAGTGAAAGCTGGTATCGTTCCCTTTATAAAAATAATGAGTACGGCATTATTTCCTTAGATACAGGTGGATGTATTATCAAAATGAACCCAGCTGTCACGAAGATTGGCGGACTGCGGGAGGAAGAATTCATCAACCAGCATGTATCGAAAATTCGCATGCATATTGTTGAGGAGCAAAGGGAACTCACGAAAGATTCTTTCGCCCAGTCTTTTGCGCCCAATCGAAATAATTTTGAGACGACCATCTTTCATCCGAACGGAAATCGCGTTGAGCTGAGTGTACTCAATGTCCCGGTTGAGATTGAGGGAGAAGTGGTTGGGAATCACATCATTGTGAAGGATATTACCGAAGAGAATCGCGTGAAAGAAAAAATCAGGTATTTGGCCTATCACGATGAGCTGACCGACTTACCGAACCGAAGAAAGTTTAATCAAGTTCTTCATCAATCCATTGAAAAAAGCAGCCAAGATTCATCGAGCTTTGCCGTCATGGTTATCGACATCGATCGTTTCAAAATGATCAATGATTCCTTGGGTCACTCCTACGGCGATATCTTTTTGCAGGGGGTCAGCGACAGAATTTCAAAGAGTGCCAAAGGGTACCACGCAACAATTGCCCGGATGGGTGGAGATGAATTTACCATCCTCTGCGAAACAGGAGCGGATGGCAGGGAAGCAGCGAGTTTAGCCGATAAGATCATTGAAGCATTGAAACAGCCATTCACGCTAAAAGACAGTGAATTTTACATATCCGCAAGTATTGGAACGGCGATATTCCCAGATCACGGCACGGATGCTGTCGCGCTGCTCAAAAAAGCGGATACAGCCATGTACGAGGTGAAAAAACAGGGGAAAAATGGTCATCTGTTCTACACGACAGATTTTGACGCCCAATTGCTGGAGAATATTGAAATAGAACGTGATCTCAGAAAAGCAATTGAACGAAAAGAGCTCGTGGTGTACTACCAACCTCAATTTCATTCGGAAAGTAATCGCATGATCGGAGTGGAGGCGCTCGTCAGGTGGAATCATCCAACCAAAGGGATGCTTTCACCAGGAGTGTTTATCCCTATTGCTGAAGAGACAGGATTGATTTATGAGATCGGTACATGGGTGCTTCGGGAAGCGTGCAGGCAAATGAAGCAGTGGCATGATAAAGGGGGGCCGTTAATACCCGTCTCTGTCAATTTGTCCTCCCATCAATTCCACCAACGGAACCTGGTCCAGTACATCAAAAATATTCTCGAGGAAACCAAGCTTGCCCCGCACTTTTTGGAATTGGAAATTACGGAGAGCATGATGATGGACCCGGCAGTATCGATCAGCATTCTTCATGAGTTAAACAAAATCGGAACGAGAATCAGCTTGGATGATTTTGGAACCGGTTACAGCTCATTGAGCTATTTGAAAAAGTTCCCGATCCACAAGCTAAAGATTGACCGTTCCTTCATAACAGACCTGTCTCGAAATGAAAACGATAAAGCCATTGTGGCCACTATCATTTCGATGGCGAAGCATCTGAACTTGGATGTAATTGCTGAAGGCATTGAAACGAAGGATCAGTTGGATATTTTGACAGAAAATCATTGCAACGAAATTCAAGGGTACTATTACAGTCGCCCATTATCTGCGAATGAGGTGGAGCAATCGTTTTTTTTCCGATAAGAACGCATTTCAGCCAAGAAGCGTAAGCAAAACTCCCTGTCTTTTGTCGATGGGGAGTTTTTTTACAGATACACAGCAGGAAATGTAAAATCGGGTATTGCATACCCTACAGGGGTATTGTAAAATAAAATCAAATTAAGCTTCCCAAAAACAAAGGAGGATGTAAAATGAATGTCACTTTGAACGTACAGGGAATGTCCTGCAATCACTGCGTCATTTCCATAGAAGGTGCTCTTCAAAAACTAGACGGGGTTAGCAAAGCAACGGTAAGCCTTGCTGACAATCAGGTAAGCGTGACTTTTGATGAATCCGTTGTTTCGCTGGACAATGTGAAAGAGACGATTGAAGATCAAGGATACGATGTCGTTTAAGCAAAAGTTGCGGGAAGGGCTGTGATTGTAGAATGGCAGCCTTTCTTACACCTATTTATTGACCGAATATTACGAATTCAATCACTCTAGGAGGAATGCCTTTTGAAGCGTGTACAGTTTGCCGTAAGTTCAGAAATTCGTGTCGGCGGTTCTGTGCTTACTCCAGCAGAAATGGTAGTGATCGGTCAAATCGTTGGCGAGGATGCACAAATTGAACTTTCGATCTTTCAGCAGCTGATTATCGAGATGAATGAAGAGAAAGCTGAGGAAGCCAAAAAAGCGCTGCGTGAGAAAGGCTTACGCGTGTACGAAACGGGTTCTGTTGTGAAGAATTTGTCAGTCTGTTCTTTTTGTAAAGGAGCAGAGATTGAAGGGCTAGAGGCAGCGAGAAATTTGAATGATACGATAGCAGGGATGGCCGTTCCTTTTACGATGAGAGTCGGTTATACGGGCTGTCCAAATGCCTGTGGAGAGCCGTTGGTAAAAGATATCGGGATCGTCAAGCGAAAAGAAACCTTTGAAATCTACGTCGGAGGCCAATCGAAAACAATGGAGGCCAGAACAGCCGAGCTCCTGGTCGAGCAGGTGAAGGAAGAACAATTATCTTCCATCGTCCAAAGCATCATTTCACTGTATCAGACGCAAGGGAAAAAGAGAGAGAAGTTTTTCAAGTTTGTCGAGCGATATGGATTGGAAAATGTCCGAAAAGAATTGGGTCTATCTTCCTGACAGGTGTTTGCGAGAAAGAGTTGAGGAGGAATCTCATTGTCAAGTGCAGAATTGAACATTGTACAGTCTTGTCATACGTCTGATCGAAACAGTCATCATTCGGAAAAAACCAAGCAAAACTTGCAGGCCCGTCTTAATCGGATTGATGGACAGATTCGCGGGATTAAAGGCATGGTGGAGAAGGATGCTTATTGTGATGATGTCTTGAATCAAATAGCTGCGGTACAATCCGCCTTAAATTCAGTAGGACGTATCCTTTTGGAAGGACATATGAAATCCTGTGTGATTGAACGCATCCAAGAAGGGGACAACACAGTCATTGACGAGCTGTTAACCACGATGAATAAGCTGATGAAATAAAAGCTTCAGAAATGAAGCTTTTTTATAATGGCGAAAATAAGAAAAAGTGTGAGCCCTCTCGACAGTAGTCAGAGGGTTTTCGCGTTCGTTTTGTCCTATTTAGTTGGAGTAGGACATACTTTACAAGGAGAGGAATATACTCGGGGGTGGTATCTTGAACGCGGTGTATCAGATCCTGATCTACGTCGGTTTCGCTTACGTTTGTTTCACATGGTTTATTTGGCAACGAAAGCAGGGTATCGATCATATGCAAGGTATGATGAGCACGATGTCTGTCAGTATGACGATTGGCTTGATCGGAGGGTTGATCTTCGGCGATGTTTACAGGGGAGATCTATATGTATCCACCATGTGGGGAATGCTGGCAGGTGGACTGTCTGGTTTTCTGCTAGGAGTTCCTCTGTCGATCCTGAGTATGGTAGAAGGCATCTTATCGGGCGTAATGGGCGGGATGATGGGTGCCATGCTGGGAGAGATGGTACCCAGTGAAAAAGTAGAGTCTCTCCTGTTTGTTTTCGTCATGCTCTTTACCGTATGTATACTGCTCGTAGCCAAGCTGATTGATTTTCATAAAAAAGAAACGAAGTGGTCCTCCTTTTTTCATCATCCAAGCACTCCAGCTATATTGCTACTCGCTGTCTTCTTCTGGTATCAATCCTTACCGTTTCCATCCCCGGCTCTTTTTGCTGGTGATCGCACGACAGAAATCAACCTCACAGCCGTCGACTTTTCTTATAAACCGAACCAATTTACCGTTAAAAAAGATACGGAGATCAAAGTCGTCTTTCAAAATGATGGCAATGTAGAGCACGATATTCAGGTTGTCTCGTATGGGAAAATTGTAACGATTTCAGAATCAAGCAGCGAACATCGTCATGGAGGAATGGCTAAGGACGTTGTACATTTGCACGCCAAACCGGGAGAGTCTGTTGAAACAGTGTGGAAGGCATTGGAGGAAGGAACCTACGAATTTTATTGTACGATCCCGGGACACAAAGAAAGCGGTATGATTGGGCGTTTGCAAGTGACAGGTTGAAGCAAAGGGGGAGGAAAATGCCTTTCTTATGCGAGCGTTTTTCTTTTTGGGGTAGCAATCACGCCTACTGGGTGGGCTGCATAGTGTAGTCATGAAGGAACAGACATTGCAAGTTGGAGGAGGATATTGGCATTGCATTCGCAAACACGCGACTACTTTCCGTACGTTGGTCCCTTCGATCCTTGTCCGCCAATTCGGGTGAAGACGTACCAGGTCCCCCCTCAGCTGTTCATGACATTTCAGCCGGAGAACTTACCACAATATAGCCCGATGGAAGCATTGAAATTAGGTACGTTATGGCCGGCACTTTTTAGCCCCTATGATCCCAGACTGAGTCATTTGGGGAGGGGGCACTCATGACAGCTGAAAATAGATTTGGCGACGACCAATATTACGCATTGCTTGAACAGCTACAAGCGATCGATTTTGTACTAGTAGAGCTCAATCTTTATTTAGATACGCATCCAACCGATCAGAATGCGCTCCAGCAGTTCAATGATTTAACGGAGCAACGCTGGGTTTTGGCAAACGAATATGAGAAATTGTACGGGCCTCTGCAAAATCTTGGCCGTAGTTATTCAGGCTATCCGTGGCAGTGGAATGATGATCCATGGCCTTGGCAAGTTTAGAAGAGAGGGATAACGAAACCGATGTGGATCTATGAAAAAAAACTGCAGTATCCGGTTCGTGTCAGTAAGTGCGATGTGAGAATGGCGAAATATTTGATTGAACAATACGGAGGGGCGGATGGAGAGCTGGCAGCCGCTCTGCGCTATATGAACCAGCGATATACGATCCCGAATAAAGTGGTCGGATTATTAACGGATATCGCTACCGAAGAGTTTGCGCATCTCGAAATGATTGCCACGATGGTGTATAAGTTGACCAAAGACGCGACGGTAGAAGAATTGAAGGAAGCTGGTCTGGGTGACCATTACGCCAATCATGATCGGGCGCTCTTTTACAACAATGCCAGTGGTGTGCCGTGGACGGCTGCCTACATCGCTGCCAAGGGCGATCCAATCGCCGACCTTTACGAGGATATTGCAGCGGAAGAAAAAGCCCGCGCGACGTATCAATGGCTAATTGACATGACCGATGATGTTGATTTACAGGACAGCTTGAAGTTTTTGCGGGAGCGGGAAGTTGTTCACTCTATGCGTTTCCGCGAGGCTGTAGAGATTTTGAAGGAAGAGCAGAATGCGAAGAAGATATTTTGAGGGGGAAAAAAGAGAGCTGGTGGGCTCTCTTTTTTCCAGTGGTCATTTGGTCATTCTTCGCTGAAATCGTGTGGGATCACTATGATAGATTTCTGCCCCCATTTATGGTGAAAAATAACCTCGCAGTTTAACATTTCTGCAACTTCTCGTAACGGGACCACAAGAATGGTATTATTGTGCAGCTTTGCTTTGGCCGATGCAGTAACTGGGTAATTATTGATTATGAATCGATTACTTCCTGCTGGAATGGTAATCCAAATTGCGCTTCCCGGGTAGGTCTCTTGAGTGAGTGTTGCGGATTGAGTTGAATCGTCCCATTGAAGAGTAGCATCAAGAGCATCCGCTAATTCCCGAAGCGACACATATGTGACATCATTTTCAACCAAGATTAGATCATTAAGCTTTTTATTATTAACTGTCACACTCAGGGCTGTATCTTTATAAGGTGCTGAGTTCTCATGCGTAAAAGAAAACTTCATCGTGAATATATCTTGACTGCTATTAAACTTAGAATTGATAAAATTCATTGGTATTTGAAAGGATACGCGGGCAAATTGACCCGGTTCTAACCGCAATGATGAATTGATAACATCGTGATTTGTTTCAGAATAGAAGTGTACCATTCCATTTTGATCGGTTAATGATATTCCCGAGTATTTAAAATTTGAGGCTGTTGCCTCTCCGTGATTAATTAAAATGGTCTTGATGGAGAGAGTGTCCCCGGACGGCCCAAATGTTATTCCTCCTGGTACGATGTCAGGTCTGAGTTCAGCTTTTTTTCCTAATGTAAATGTATACGTTGGTTTTAGATAAGCACCCTCGATTTGTTTGGGATTTGTAACGGAAGGAACAAGATCAAAGTTTACCAATTCGAAAAAGTCATAACCACTAGTACCCGAATCGAGATTATAACTTTCAATGTATTTAGGTTTCGTACTGATTTTTTGTCCCTGCTTATTGAGCAAATCAATGCTTCCCTTAAGTTCAATAATTTCATAAGGACTGAGATTTCCCCAGTTCAGGTATCCTTGTGCATAGTGACTTCCATCTGGCTTGGTTACAAATTTTACTTCCGTAAATTCGAACAGTAAAGGATTCTTCTCCAATGATGCATAGGACACTGGAACCGAAGCAAAGAAAATAAAAAAGATTGCAAGAAGGCACGTAAAAAGTCTCACCATTTTTACCATTTCAAGTCACCCCAAGTTTGAAAATATCATCATTTGAAGAGCCTTCAGTAAAGAAGGCTTTTCCCTTCTCATCTATAAAGAAGATCATTCGGAATGACGACGATGGTTTTCTGCCCCCCTTTATGTTCAAAAACAACATAGTAATCCAGCATTTCTACAATATCTCGTAAAGGTACAACCAGGGTAGTGTTATTGTACAGCTTCGCTTTTCCCGACACAGTAGTTTCGCGACCTTGATCAATAAAGCGATCACTGCCAACCGGTATGACTATTTGTCTATCGTATTCCATGAAGTTGTCTCTCAGGATGAGCGTTGCCGTTTGGGTAGGATCATTCCACTGGATTGTAGCACCAAGAACGTCGGCTAACTCGCGAAGGGAAACATAAGTGACATCATTTTCAATAAAGGTTTGTTGCACAAGCTTTTTATTATTTACGGTCACAGTCACTGCTGAGTCGTCTTTATAAGGAGCAGAGTTATCGCGGAGAATCAAAATACTAATTTTTCTGATGTCATTTATGTTTTTAAACCTAGAATCAATAAAATCTAAGGGCAGTTCAAATTTTGCTTCTACAAAATGTCCCGGCTCTAGCTTCAACGATGAATTGATAACAGTGTGGCTAGTTTCGGGGTAGAAGTGGTCCATTCCGTTTTTGCCCTCAAATGAGAGACCTGCGTAGCTAAAATTTGTAGCGGTTGCTTCACCTAGATTAAGTAATAGGGCATAAATAAAAAACGTGTTGTTGTCCTCTGATCTTCCATAAATCATTGAATCTACAATGACATTTGCCTTGAGTTCTGCCCCTTCAGACACTGGAACCGAAGCAAAGAAAATAAAAAAGATTGCAAGAAGGCACGTAAAAAGTCTAACCATTTTCACCATTTCAAATCACCCCAAGATTGAAAATATCATGCTAGAAAAGCCCTCCTAAAAGAAGGCTTTTCCCTCACACATCCATAATAATCGGCAGGATCATGGGTCTGCGCTTTGTTTTGGCATACACAAATTTCCCAATTGACTCCCGCATCCCTTGCTTCAGGCGGTTCCACTGACTCACATTCGCTTCCTGCAAATTGGTGATCACCTCGGATGCAAGGCGAGTCGCTTCTTCCAACAGGCCCTCTGATTCCGGGGCATGAATGAATCCGCGGGAAATAAGGTCAGGACCCGACAAAATCTTGCCGTCAGTTTTACTGCGCGTCACAACGATTACGAGAATGCCATCTTCCGAAAGATGTTTGCGATCCCGTAATATTCCATTCCCTACATCTCCGATTCCTAAACCATCCACCAAGGTATTGCCAGCAGGGATTTTTCTTTCCTGCACAGCCACACCATCCTGAATATCCACGACATCCCCATTATTTATTATGAAAATGGACTCGAAATCAACGCCGACGGATTCAGCCAACTGACGATGTTGATGGAGCATCCGATACTCGCCGTGAATGGGGATAAAGTATTGTGGCTTCATGAGAGTGAGCATGAGCTTCAACTCTTCCTGGAAGCCATGACCGGATACATGCATGCCAGTTCCAGAGCCATATATAACGTTGGCTCCCATAATAAACAAGTTGTCGACGATGCGCGCTACATTTCGTTCGTTCCCTGGAATGGGGGAAGAAGAGAGGATGACGGTATCGCCACGTTCTACTTTTACGTGCCGATACCCGGAGGTCGACAACCGTGATAAAGCAGCCATGGGTTCGCCTTGACTTCCAGTGCATAGAATAGCGACACGGGCCGGATCGAGCTCGCCCACTTCTTCTATTTCCACCAGCATGCCTTCTGGTATATGCAAATAGCCTTGTTCCGAAGCGATTTTGACCACATTGACCATGCTTCGACCCAATAATGCCAGCTTTCGATTCGTCGCTTCTACGGCATCAATGACTTGTTGAAGCCGGTATACATTGGAGGCAAACGTCGAGACAAATATTTTCTGCTGTGCCTTACTGAAGGCTTCTAACAGACGATCGCCCACGTGTTTTTCTGATGGAGTAAAGCCTGGGCGCTCCGCATTGGTACTCTCCGACAACAAGGCCAATACACCTTTCTGCCCGATTTCAGCCATTCTGTGCAAATCGGGGGATTGCTTATGCACTGGAGTTAAATCAAATTTAAAATCGCCCGTATGCACAATAGCGCCTGCTTTTGTTTCAAATACAACACCCAAGCAATCTGGAATGCTATGGTTCGTCTGAAAAAAGCTGATTGTGAGCGAGCCAAATGAAATGGTAGAGTCACGATCGATGGAGATGAGGGTGGACTGACGAAGCAAATTATGCTCCTTCAGCTTTAATTCGATAAGACCTAACGTTAAGCGGGTACCGTAAACAGGGACGTTTAATTGTCGCAAAAAATATGGGATACCCCCGATGTGATCCTCATGCCCATGCGTGACGATCAAGGCACGTACTTTTTCTTGATTTTCTAGCAGATAACTAATGTCCGGTATGATCAGATCAATTCCTAAATAACTCTCATCCGGAAACTTCGAGCCACAATCGATGAGGACAATTTCATCCCCATATTGAATGCCATACATGTTTTTGCCGATTTCATATACTCCTCCTAAAGCAAAAATAGAAAGAGTTTCATTCCATGCATTCATACGCAGTAATGACCTCCCTAAAGGATCTTGTGGTTACTTTTACCTATTGGAATGCTGAGTATGTATCGATAACAGGTGAGATCAAGAGGCAAAAATGGATGAATGAAGCAATCAGGAGTCGGGCACACTGGGGTAAGACTCATTTTGGAAGGGAGCAGCTCCGGTGAAAACCAAACGATTTCTTTTCCGCTTGTTTTTATTGATTGCCATTGCGGCTGGTGTGGAATGGTTTGTGTACGCGAACCAACAAGCGCAAACCGAAGCGGTAGCAAACGAGTCGCACGCTCATCATGCAGCGCCGACACTCGCTGTGACGCATACCCTTGTAAAAGATGATTTGCAACTCAAATTGGCTGTAACGAACTTTTCTTTTTCCCTCGAAAACATGGGGAAAGAAAACAAGCACGGGGAAGGCCATGTTCATTTGTACCTCGATGGCAAAAAAATCGCCAAAGTATTTGAGCCTAGCTATGTCATGAAGGATATCCCTGCTGGGAAGCATGGGGTCAAGGTAGAATTGGCACATAATAACCACGAGTCGTATGGTGTAGCAGAGAGCTTTTCCATTGAGGTAAAGCCCTGATAAGCAAGGGTAACTGTTGGGAAAAGGAAAAAAGCCGACTTCGATGCGCCTTGTGGCTTTCGAACTGTCGGCTTTTTTCGTGAATAGACTAGCGCATGAGCACGCTGACTTTTGCTTGCTGGTCTGGCAGGGCAATTACCAAGGTCGGGTAGCTGATGACTTGGATTTTCATCGAACCTGGAGCTGGTGCTTGTACCCGAACGTGTACGGCGAAGTCATGAGGGCCAGTCCGCTTGACTTGGTCCGCCACTAAACGATATCCTCCTGTAGGGCGCTGTCCTGCACCCACGACTACATAGGATTTTCCATTGGCACGAACAATAGTGTGTCCGCCATTTTTTCGAACTGTCTTCAAAGCTTCCTGAACAGCCGGTGGATAGGGAGCAGCAACGGCCTCATAACCAGCTTTGACTTGTACAGCCTCTTTCGCCACAGGCTCAGATACGATAGGATGTTGAGGTGACAAGACTTGTGTACCGGTTACTGCCAAGGTTGCGGTTAAGAGTAAGCTAGGAAATACTTGCAACATCAAGATCCCTCCAATTGATAAAAGTAATGAATCGATCATCATATAGACTGAGGTGACAGGCGTGCGTGTGAAGGATTCGCTGGAATACCTGTCCGAATCAACGCGACAAGCGATTCTACATGAACAAACCAAACGATATCAGATTGCCGAAGAGCAAGATTTAACAGCGAGATTATTGGACCCCGTTTTTATTGGCAAAGCATGGGAACAGGCAGATGAACTGGAACGAACCGTTATCCGGCTTTTCGTAACCAAAGCGACGAGAGGCTTTTTTAGCAAACGAACGTGGGAACGCGAAACGGCAAAAGAGCACAGGCATCTGTCAGTCGGCTTGACGAAATTGCGACGGCTTGGACTGATCTTGACTGTACGGAAAATGTGGAGTGAAATCGGCTATTTGATGCCACAAGAGGTTCGGGAACAGTTGACGAATCAAATGCTGCCGGAAGCCTCTCAGGCTTTCGTTTCTCTTTCAAAAACGCTCCCTTATTATATATCAGCAGGCAGAGGGATACAGCTGGATCTTTTTGGGCTTTTGTTGTTTGTTCGAGACAACCACATTCCCATTACGCAAAAAGGAAGCATTCATCGCAGGATGTCGCAAAAAATGCTGCCGCTACTCTCGTTTACAGACGAGCATGTAAAAGGAATCGTGATTCCGCCGCTCGATCAGGAACAAAGAGAGGGCTTATCCTTGACGGTTGTTCTGGATATTGCGCTTAGACTTGGCTTGGTGTATAGGGAGGAGCGAGAACTCGTACTCGATCTCCATCGAACGAAGCAATGGCTGCATCAACCGCCGCTCGTACGTTGGGAAGAGCTGTATCAACTCGTCATGGAACAATTTTTGCCGCACGGTGACTGGTGGGAATTTTTCATTCAATTGATGAAACAGGTTCCTGTCGAGCAGTGGTGTTCCATTCATGAACAATTACGCATGCTAAAAGAAGTAGGATTTCCTTTGCCAGACAATGCAGAGGAGCTGATTGTGGAGCAATGGTTGCATATACTGTTAGGCATGGGATGGATTCAGCTCGGAATGGACGAGGAGCGCGGGATTTTTTGGCGTTGGAGCAGCTTGCCGCGATTATCGTCGGAGGAAGGCTGGTTTGTGGACCCCACAGGTGCCATTACAATCCCTCCGCTTGTCCCGTTGCTGGATGTATGGGAGATCAGTCAATTTTGCCAGCTCCAATTTGATGGGCAATTGATTCGGGGTGAATTGCAAGCAAGGCTGTTGCAAGCGTATTTGGCTCAAGGAGGGACGGAGGAGCAAGTCATTGAAAAGCTCCGGGCCTCCTGTGTTCATCCGTTGCCTGAGAGCTTGGTTGAGGTTGTAAGCCAATGGGCGAGAACAGCGAGGCAGATTCAAATGGAGCCGTACTTCCTCGTGCGGACAGCACATGCCGGATTTCTGGAGGAATGGCGCGAAATACCTGACTTTCGTCCATTTCTTACCCAAATAGTCACGCCAACTACGTTTTTGATTCCGTTCTCGCAGGAAAAAGAATTAATCCGTTTACTACGACAGTTCGGTTATGAGCCGCAAGTGCTATCACATATTGCTAGTGCAAGTAAAGAGCTCCAGCCACTCCCAAACAGTCACACGGGGAATAAGGGCTTGCTACTCATCGAACGGCCTTGGGACGGTTATGCTATAGAAAACACGTTCCCTGAGCAAAATGAGCAAATCGCAGCTCTTCCCAAAATGTGGACGAAGCATTTTCAATCGTACCATCCACAATCCATGCGGGATTTGTTTAAGCGCGCAATCGAACTGAAGCTGGAAGTCGAGATTCAGCAAGGTGGAAAAGATAAGCTGCGTGGGCTACCGACAGAAGTACGCCTGGAAATGGGGTACTGGATGGTTACGATTGCTGGACAGGGAGGCAAACAGTGTTACCGTCTCGATAGCATCGAGCGAGTGCGCATTGTAGTGCCCGAATATCTGTACTAAGGGTGTGCATCGTGATACAATCAGGAATGACGTAAAGTTTCAAGCTTTGCGGCGAAAGGAGGTCTCGCTTTATGGAAACATTGGAAGCAGTGGATATGACGCAGTTGATCATGGGTTCTCATGAGCTGTCCACAATGATTAACCAATCGCGCGAGGTCTCGGAGTATCTGGAGGCCAAACGCCAAATGGAAGCAGATGAGGAAGTGCAACGTCTGCTCGTCGTGTTCGAGGCTAAGAAGGAACAGTACGAAGATGTGCAACGGTTCGGGAAGTATCACCCGGATTACAATCATATATCCAAAGAAGTACGGGAACTGAAGCGCAACATTGAACTGAGGGATTCCGTACAGGCGTTCAAGCGAGCAGAGGATGCTCTGGATGAGCTCTTGTATCAGGTGAGTAGAACCATTGCTCATTCCGTCTCGGAAACGATCAAGGTTCCAAGCAACAATCCATTTTTAGAGGCGCAGGGCAGCGGTTGCGGAACAGGCGGAAGCTGTGGATGTAGCGTGAAAAAGCCATCGTAATTTACGCTGTTCCCGATTCATTTTGGCGTAGCAGAAAGCAGTCTTCACAAAGATTGCCGCAGCAAAACTGTTTTTCCTCAGGTACGCGAAAGCGGAAGCGATATACATGCTGCACGTCATCAGAACGCACGTAAATGCATTCTGGCTGTAATTTGGTATCAGTGGTCAGGCGCTCTCCTGTTTCCATGAGCTGGTTTGTAAGCAGAGGAGCAGGGAGCGTACTGCATACATAGAAAAAGAGCTGGCCCGCATAGGTTTGCCAACTGCTATGGGTCACGATTTTTTCGCGGTGAAGCGCTTCCTCGAATTGTTGATAAAACGTAGCCAGCATAGACCACGATTCCTTTCTGTATAAGCTTTCACCAGTAAGTATACCACGATTAGGAAGGAGACCGACGGCAAAACATGAGAGAGCGACGTCTGGGGGTCGCCGTGTGGGTGAAAAACACGCGTGCCGCCAAAAATTTACGCAAATTTGGCACCATTCATTACATCTCCAAGCGATTAAATTACGTTTCGATGTATGTGGATGCCAATTTGTTGGACGAAACGATTCGCATTATGGAGAAGCTGCACTTTGTAACGAAAATTGAACGTTCCCATCGCCATGAGATCCCGGTAGAGTACAACAATGCCAGACCGGATAAGGCAAAGGAATACGATTATAAACAAGAAAAGAACCAGGTAATGGCACTAGCAGAGACCTTACAGACAGAAGAAAGCAGTCAAGCAACCGTTGGTTCGACATAGTTGTTCATAAGCTGCCATTTTTCGGCAGCTTTTTTGCTTTTGTTAAACTGGCGTACATGGTATGCTAAAGTGGAAGAAAACGAGAAGCCACGCGTATGAATGCGTTTTCAAAAGATAGAGTAGCGAAAGAAAGGTGAGCATACATGATTCATCTGGATATTAACTGCGATATGGCAGAGGGCTTCAGCAGAGGTCGACAATCAGAGGATTTGGGGATTATGAAATGGATCACCTCCGTTAATATTGCTTGCGGATTGCATGCAGGGGATCCCCATATTATTTGCAGAACAATCGAAGCCGCACTCAGGCATGATGTGAAAATCGGGGCACATCCCGGCTATGCAGATATTCAAGGCTTCGGACGTCGTTCGATGAACTTGTCTGTCAATGAAGTGTATGAGCTGGTGTTGTATCAAATTGCAGCCTTGGCAGGGACTACAAAAGCACTCGGCGGGGAGCTTCACCATGTGAAATTGCATGGTGCGCTATATAACGAAGCGGCCGAGCGGCCAGAGCTCGCCGAAGCGGTTGTCCAAGCCATTGCAGATATTGACGAAGATCTGATCCTCTATGCACTCTCTGGCAGTAAGCTTGTAGAGGCTGGCTTGGAACACGGGCTTCAGGTGGCAGAGGAAGTATTTGCAGAGCGGGCTTATTTGCCGAATGGTCGATTGGCGCCGCGTGATCTGGAAGGAAGCGTGCTGATCAGCAAGGAAGAACGCATGGAGCAGACACGTCAGCTCGTTTTAAAACAAAGAGTAATGACGGTCAATGGCGAGCACATTGACTTGGCGGCCGATACACTTTGTGTCCATCACGAGAGCCATGACGTCCTGCAATTCCTCGGCGAAGTACATAAGTGGGCAAAACAAAACGATGTGAAGATTGAACCAATCACAGCTCGATAGGTAAAAAGCCATCCAGCAATGCCATCCCATTATCGGGAAATGGACGTTGCTGAATGGCTTTTTTCATTTTTCCGTTCTTTGATTGTGCCATTATCGATCAGGAAAATGACATCAGCGAGCTTCTCGGCTTCTTCACGATCATGGGTGACCAGCAGAAAAGGGATGTTCCACATGGCGTGAAGGCGAAGCAACTCATCCTGGCATTGTTTACGCGTATCCGCGTCCAGCGCCGATAAAGGCTCATCAAGGAGCAGAATGTCTGGTTCAGTCGCAAGTGCACGTACGAGTGCCACCCGTTGTTTTTGTCCCCCGGATAACTGGTGAGGATATTTTTGCAACAGATGATCGATTCCCACTGAGGATAACAATGGAGCCAAATTCAGTTCATGCCCCTTTTTTAAGCCGTATCGAACATTTTGCTCGACGGTCATGTGAGGGAACAGTGCGTAATCTTGAAATAAATAGCCGATGCTGCGTTTTTGTACAGGAAGCGGCTTCTGTCCTTCGCGATAAAAGACGTTCTCGTTTAATTGGATCACGCCAGTATCGGGATGAACCAGACCTGCAATACTGTTCAATATCGTTGTTTTGCCAGAGCCGGATGGTCCAAACAGCACAGCAATTTCCTTTTGCACCGTAAAGGACACATCCAAAATAAAATCAGGCAAACGCTTCTGTATATCGAGAAAGAGCAATTCCCATTCACCTGCCTTACTTTTGATTGGCGTACCTGCGCACATTGCGACGACTCCACCAATTCAGCCAGAGAGTCGTACCCATCCCCAAGGAAACAATAATGACGACCCAAAACAATGCCTTATCCATTTGACCAGCCTCAACAGCAAAATAAATGGCGACGGGAATCGTATCGGTTTTCCCAGGGATGTAGCCTGCGAGCATCAGCGTAGCACCAAACTCCCCTAAGCCACGGGCAAAAGAAAGAACAAACCCAGCCAACAGGCCAGGCCAAGCCAAGGGAAAGGTAACGGTCCAGAATAAGCGCCATTCCGAAGCTCCCATCGTGCGTGCCGCATTCTCCAAACGACGATCCACTCCTGTGAAGGCAGCGACTGCACTTTGATACATCAGCGGAAAGGAAACGACAACCGAGGCAATAACGGCTCCTGTCAGCGTAAAGACGACGGTAATATTGAACCAATCATGCAGAAGCTGACCGAGAAAACCGTTTTTCCCAAAAAGCAGCAACAGACCGAAGCCAACAACAGTGGGAGGGAGGACAAGCGGAAGCAAAAAGAAGGACTCCAGCACATTCTTCCCCCAAAAATCCTTTTGTGTCATCCACCTTGCAGAAACCATCCCGAGGATAAAAACAAAGGAGGTGGAGAGCGCAGCTACTTTAAGGGAGAGCATCAAAGGAGTAAGATTAGTTTCAATCACGCTTGCCACCTCCCATTCCATTCCGTTCGTTTATTGAAACCCGTACTTCTGTAAGATCGCTTTTCCTTTGTCGCTTGTCAAGTAGGCTAGAAAAGCTTTTGCTGCATCTTGGTTCTTCGAAGCGCTGACGACCGCACCTGGATAAACGATCGGCTTGTGCCATTCAGGCTTGGCTGTCGCCAATATCTTAACATCTTTCGAAGCGGCAGCATCACTGGAATAGACAATACCGACATCCGCGTTACCGGATTCTACGAAGGTCAAAACTTGGCGAACATCGCTGCCAAATACCATTTGTGCGGAAAGAGAATCCCACATTTTCAGCGTATCCAATGTTTCTTTCGCATATCGCCCAGCGGGGACTGTCTCAGGCTCACCGACGGCAATATGCTTGATCGCTGCGTTGTTCAGCTCTTCAAAAGAAGAGATAGCGACAGCACTTTTGTTACCTGCAATGAGCACAAGCGAGTTTTTCGTGAAGTCTTGGCGTGTGTCTTTGGCGATCAGTTGCTGTTCCTCTAGACCGTCCATGTCTTTTTTACTAGCAGACAAAAATACGTCAGACGGAGCACCTTGCGTAATTTGTGTGGCGAGTTTGCCCGAGCCTCCGAAGTTAAAGGTGAGGGTCGTTCCCGGGTGTTCGGTTTCGTATTGCGATTTCAACTCATTCAAGGCATCCGTCAAGCTAGCAGCAGCAGAAATCATCAGTTCTACCTTTGCTGCATCGGTTTTGGCTGGCTCACTTGCTTGTGGTGCGGTTTGTGTTGTCGAGCAAGCAGTTAGCATCAAGCAAAATGCTGTCAATATGGCAAACCAGTGCTTCTTCATAAAAAAAAACCTCCATAATTATATTTAGTTATAATTAATTATAACTGGACATAACTAGATTATATGGATTCGTAATGAATAATCAATTGCGATTTTACGACACTTGTTTGACAATAGAGCAAAGGAGATAACGGAGGCGGGACATGAGTCAACAAAATTCTTACACCACCGAAGAAATAGCGAAAATTTTACGTATTTCCAAGCTGACGGTCTACGATCTCATAAAAAAAGGAGAGCTGCCCGCATATCGCGTCGGTCGGCAAATGCGCGTAGACGAAAGTGATCTGGAAGCGTACAAGGCGAAGGCAAAGGGAGTATACAGACAAGCCTCAGCCGTCAGCATCCCGCAGACAGAACAAGCCCAACAATCGGCACGATATGAGCAGACTGGTACAGGCCGCAATATCATTATTAGCGGGCAGGATGTGAGCTTGGACCTACTGGCGGGGCATTTGGAGAAAAAGGATGAGGCATACCGACCGCTTCGCTCGTACGTGGGCTCACTGAACAGCCTCGTGGCAATGTATACGGGTAAGGCTGATATCGTCAGCACGCACTTGTACGATGGGGATACCAATGAATACAATGTCCCGTATATTCGTCGCATTTTGTGTGGACATCGTTTTGTTGTCATCAATATGTTGTCACGTTGGGCGGGATTCTACGTTCAGGCAGGCAATCCAAAACAGATCAAAGCATGGAGTGATTTTACGAAGCCGGGCATTCGCATGGTCAATCGGGAAAAAGGGTCCGGTGCACGTACGTTGATTGAAGAGCAGTTTCGACTGGCAAAGATAGCGGGGAGTGACGTGATTGGCTATGAACGGGAAGAGTCCAATCATCTGGCAGTCGCAGGAGTAGTGGCCCGGCGCGAAGCAGATGTAGGAGTGGGCATTGAAAAGGCGGCTTCACTCGTGGGAGTGGAGTTTATCCCAACTGTGCGTGAGCAATATGACCTCGTCTTGTTGAAAAACAAGGACAACGAGCAGCTCATTCAGGCTGTTCTTGATGTTCTTGGGTCGCGTCCATTTCAAAAGGAATTGGAAGCAGTCGGGGGCTATGATCTTAGCCAGACCGGAAAAATTATTTACGAAACCTGGTAAATACTAAAGAAAGCTGCCAATCATTACGATACAATGAGTGGCGGCTTTTTTTATTTTCAGCAGATACAGATCATTGTCAAATATGGCGGTTTCTCTACAGAATCTCCTGAATTTCTACTCAGTTTGACTTATATTTGCTACAATGAAACAAAAACATTTAGCGCCTGCCGCCGGGCGGTTTATTATTTGGGGGCTGTCATGAAATCACTACATAAAACGAGCTTACTAGTATGTGTGACGATCCTCATTTTTTTTGGCTCAGTTGGAGTCGTCGCGTATTGGCCAGCTATTTCTCAAATCATTGCCATGAATCATTCATCTGAGGAGGCGCAAAAGTTCGTTGATCCATTTTCTTATGATCCGCCTCTGCCGTCTTATGTTAAGGATTTGAACCCTGTCTATAAGATTCAAGCTGAATTACATACGTCCGAAGCAAAAATAACCGGAAACATGACCTTGGAGTTCGACAATCCGAAAACGCCAGATGTACGATTGTATATTTACGATTACCTTTGGAACAAAATGACGGTGAAGTCGATTCGCTACAAGGACAAGCCGCTTTCTTTTGAACGTGGTCAATCACTGGTGAAGCTGACAAACCCGCTTGGCAAGGAGCTTCGTGGCGCTTTAACCATTGAATTCGAGAACCCGGTTCCACGCAGGGGCACACGTTTTGGAGTGAAAGACGATATTTGGACGTTGACGACATGGTACCCGATGCTCGGTGCCCAAAATCAGAAAGGCGTTTGGTATGACCCACCGCAACGCGTTGATTTTGGTGATCCATTCGTTTACCACTATGGAGATTATGATGTGTCATTTATTTCTCCACAAGGCTACAAATGGGTTAGTTCATGGGGCAGAGGGCAAACGAAGTCAATCGGTGGCAATAAGCAGCAAGTCCATTATCAAGCAAAAAAACTGTTGAACTTTGGACTGGTGGGAAGTCCTCTTTATCACATTGAAACGATTCAATTTGCTCCGAATTTAACGGTTGACATTGCTTCCGTTGATAAAGGTAACATTGAAAGAATCAAAACCATTGCTCAATCGGTCTTTCCTACTTTTATCGATATGTATGGGCCGTTGCCTTATCCGAACGTGGCGATTGCGGAAACAAGTACGGGAACGACGTATGCCATGGAATACGCAAACCTCGCCGTATTCAAAAGAGACATGCATTACAACAATCTGATTGATCATTGGCTGCCGCATGAGGTAGGGCATCTTTGGTGGTACAACAGTGTGGCTACATTGGAGTCCTCGCACGGGTGGCTTGATGAGGGTCTGGTGGAGCTGGGTGTGTCCCATTACTTGCAGAAGCGTTATGGTGCCCAATCAGCTACGACTCTGCTGGATACGTACAACCGGGATGTCAAACGTTTACAAGAGCGTTATCCAAATGGAAAGCTCGACAAGCCATTGCAGAAGTTTTCTACTGAAGAAGAGTTTAAGCTGACCTGGTATTCTCGGGGAGCACTCCTGTTCGACAACCTGCGCCGCAAAATCGGTGACGATGCCTATAAGCGATTCTTACAGCGCGTCCAGCAAAATTATCATGGCAGTGTCATTGGTGCAGAGCATCTCGATCAGGCGCTTGGGCAAACCTTGCAAGGGGAAGCCAAATATTTCACCCTGTATACCAATAGTGCAAATAAGAATGGCTTTGGTGCCGTACAACTGGAACCTTATATCACCACAATCATCAATAACATGAGCTTTTATCCAGCGATTCCTGCTCGGGTCACCCACAATACGGTTTATATTCCGTTGCGTGAGCTTGGCGAGAAAATGGGAGTAGCGATTAGCTGGGACGACAAGAAACAAATGATCCGCGTAAAAGGAAATGGGCGCGAAGTATTTATAAAGGAGCGGGAGCGCTTTGCTGAAGTTGATGGCAAGCGAATAGATTTAGGCAGCCAGCTAATCGAAATCAAAGAACGTACGATGGTTCCACTGTCCTTTTTTGAAAAAGCATTGGGATATGAGACGGAGTATAATCAACAACAAAAAACGGTGAAGATTAATACCTACCCAACGATTGGAAAGGGGCAGTAAAGAAATGAAAAACCTGGTGTTAGTCGGATTTATGGGAACGGGAAAAACCACGGTTGGCGCCGCACTCGCTGCCTCTTTAGAAATGAAGCATACGGACTTGGATGATGCAATCGTAGAATGGGAAGGTCGCAGTATTCCAGAAATCTTCACGGATCAAGGTGAAGCGTATTTCCGTGACGTCGAGACTCAACGTCTGGCGCAATTACTGGCAGTAGGATCTCAGGTAGTAACAACTGGGGGAGGAGCTGTATTACGGAAGCAAAACGTAGAGATGATGTTGGAGCATGGCATCGTAATCGCGCTGCATGCGACGGAAGAAGAGCTCATCAAGCGTTTGGAAAAGGATACAGGCCGTCCGTTGTTGGCAGGAGGAGTCGCGACAAGGGTAAAAACCTTAATGGCGGAGCGCGCAGGTGTATACGATTTCGCGCCCATTCAGGTGGATACGACAGGAAAAAGTCTTTCCGATATTGTACTGGAAATTACGAGGCAAGTGGTTGAAAGAACACAGGACGGGGAACAATAGAGGGGACAGCGCTTGCGCCGTGGTGTGAACCGCGAGTAAGAAGGGGGTCAAGTGCGATGTCCTTTCAGGAATATTTAAAGTACCTGACGAAACTGTTTGTGCAGTACATGGATACTCCAAAAGATGAACGCCGTTTACGTAAGACTCCACGCGAGTCCTGGTCGTCACGCTGGTTTGGTGCCATTCCTATGTCCATACGACTGTTGTGGCGCAAATAAAATTCGTGGAACCTATCATGAACGAGACGGAGGGTGCATATGGCGAGAGTAGCGGTAGAAAATTCCCTGTCTGAAGTGTGCAAAATGCTGCGTCAAAATGGTTACGAAGTTGTTGATTTAGGCAACTGGCAGCAGGTGGTAGATGCGATTGTCATTACAGGACAGGATATCAACGTACTGGGTGATCAAAACAAAACGATTACAGGAGCTCCCGTCATTAATGCAGAGGGAATGACCGCCCATGAAATTTTTCATGCCGTTCATGAGCGTCTCTCTCCTACAGAACATCGGTGAATAGAAAACGTAAAAAACAAGCTCTCCAACCGGTTATTCGGCAGGAGAGCTTGTTTCGTTTACGAAAAATCGTCCGACGCGATGGGCATAGGAATACGGGACAAAGCGCAGGCCCTCATCCCATACACCGACATAAGCATTTTGGTCATTCCATAAATGCAGGGACCCTACGACAAAGGGGGCCAAAACCTGTGACTGGTGAATCGGGACGGCTAATGTTACCGGCGAGGCATAATCTTGTTTCCACAATTGGTTCCAGGACACGTCTGTGTCCGCTGTACTTATTTGGCTGACCCACCCAATATGATCAAAAGGATCAGACTCGGCTGCGCTTAAAATTCTCATTTGAGTCAGGCGTTGACCATTTTGTATGAGCTGCTCGCCTGCAAAAGCATCGATAGCGGGCTCGCTAATTTGAAAGGAAGTGGGATACATTTCTCCTGTTTTTGCATTGACCATTTGTGTATCTGACTTCTGGGTGATCAGCCAGTAGGAAGCGAACCCGTCATAAACGGGCTCCGCCGCGATTTCCTTCGGAGCAAAGGCGTCATCGAACAAGATGTACTCCCCGACACCGTATTCCAGTAGAACAAATTTCTCATGGGAAGTGGAATCAGGTGATTCTCCTATCACCAAATACCCTACCTGCTTGTCCGCTTTTTTTATACTTACTAGCCATTGATGCTGCCCTGCACCAAGTGTTTGCACATCCGTTTTGGCGTCCTGCCATTGCTTGAATTGAGGGTCTCGGCTTGCGATTGCATCCATCCATTCTCGAATTTGTTTTTGGAACTGCTTGTCCCAGCTTGCTTCGTCTTGCGCATATGCTAGTGAGGAAAGTAGCATGAGAGACAAAAGAGCAGCGATAAAAGGGAGAAATCGTCTGGTCACAACTATGCACCACCTTTTGTAAAGGCTTAACCTATTCCTATTGTAACCAGCTATGACAAAAAGATTTGTTGCAACGTGTCTTTTCTGTTTCACATTTTCTCGTTGATCTTTTACATGATTCGCCCTGATGCGGGGAGATGTCGCATGCTTTTTGCTTTCGAAGACCGTATGAGCGGAGGAACGGAAGATAAATAGAATAAACCACCGTTGATGAACGAAACCTCGATCCGCGGCTCGTATTGCCATACCAGCTCGTCTTTTCGGCGTTGTCTCTCCTCATCTGGCGTGCTCTTTTTCCACTCTGCTAGATGAATCTCTGCGCGTGGGGTGGTTTGGATTCCGTTTGTACGTAAAAAGTCGAGGATTCGTCCGCCAGACGCCCGGTATTCGTCAAAAGATGTGGGCTGTTCGACAGAAGCTGGTCCAGTTGGATCAGGCTCAGGGTGGAGGGCTTCTTGCTCGAGTGACGGCTGCGCTTCTGTCTGCTCTGCTTCTTCTTCGGTTTCGTCTGCTTTTGCCTGCTCCTTTTCTGGTTCGCGCCGTGCCAATTCTTCATAGTACGCTTCCAAGATAGCCAATTCTTCGCTCAAACGTGTGCGAGCTTCCTCTGCCCAATGCTGATCTTCTTGTTCCAATGTATGTTCGACTTCCTGTTGTGCCATTTGGAGGGCTTCCTGTATGTTTACCTTTCGATCCAACGTGTAATAGTAGTCAGGGATCGCAGGGGTCAAGGAAAGTGAAAATAAAAACGAAGTGAAATCCGTCACCAACCGCGGCTGATGCAAATTAATCCCCAGGTACAATAAAATGTCACGTCGCTTGTCACAGAGCAGAGAAACCTTCAAGTTCATCCCGAGCCAAGGAACGAGAGGGGTTGACCGACGCTTGCCAGCGTTGCCTAAAAGCCCCCCTTGTTGCTCGTACATACAGACAAAGCTGCCATGCTTTTTGGTTGAAGCGAAAATTTGTTGCATACGGGTAGCCCCTAAATGCAGATGCTCGGATCGCAATCCTTCAGGCGTGCAATCCGGATCAAAAGTAAAGGTGAGCACCAATGGCTGATAAGCCAAGTTCATTTTATCCACCCAGCTCCAGTAGAAAGGGCGATTGCCGATATCTTTGTCCACCTCGACAGGGAGTTTGACTGTGAAATAATCCGGGTGAGATTCGACGATATGGGCAGAAAAAGTCGCCAAATAGCGCTCGACAAATTGTCTGACCTGTTGTTGCTGCATCAGGAGACCTCATTTCTTTTTCGTTTCCAACAAGAGTTATTGGTCAGCCGCCTCAGAAAGCGGGACGTCTTCTTTTGTTATTTTGCTTGCTCGAATCGCGTGTCCAATGTTATCGAGCTTTAGCGCCATTTCTTTGGAGGATCGAGAATCCATAATGATTTGAATCAGATTATCTTCCAAGGAGTGATTTAGATTCAGGCGTTCCACAATATCATCGAGTTCACCGATGACCATTTCAAACAGGTCGATTTTTTCATACAGTAGTTTGAGAATATGCTCCTCGATCGTTCCTGTTGTCGATAAATTGTAAATGTGCACATCCCTCTTTTGTCCCAGCCGATGGACGCGGCCGATTCGTTGCTCCACTCGCATGGGATTCCAAGGCATATCGTAATTGATGACTTGATTGCAGAACTGCAAATTGATCCCTTCCCCGCCCGCTTCCGTCGCGATCAGGACTTGTGCACGATTTTGGAAAAGATCCGTCATCCAGTCCTTTTTGCTGCGTTTAAAGCCACCGCGGAAGGGGACGGAAGTGATCCCATGGTCGTGCAAATACTTTTGTAGATAGTTTTGTGTTGCTCGGTACTCTGTAAAAATGATCACCTTGTCGTTGATTTGTTGAATGAGCTCAACTGTTTTGGCGGCCTTGGAATGCGTCTCTATTTGTTTGATCATCTCAACTAGCTCAAGAATTTGCGTGCGCAAAGGAGAGTCCTCGCCAGTACGCTGGTGCATGTTATACAGTGTCATAAACGCAGCTTCCTTACTGGAGCAGACCTCACGCTGCAAGGTAATCAGAGCGAGAGAGTTGAAGCCACCAACCCCAAATCCTGTTTGGTATTGCTCGCGGACAAAACGGGTCACCCCTTCGTACAAGGTCGTTTCCTCAGGGGTTAGGTCAATCGGGATCGACTGAACACGACGGCTGGTGAATTGGATACCGCCATCACTTCGTTTGTTGCGAATCATGACCTTTTCAATTTCTTCCCGCAATTTCTCGCTGTTTTTGGATTGGCGTTTGCCCTCTACGTAATTGGTAGAGAAGGTGGATGTATGGCCGAGGTGACCTGGCTTTAACAAATTGATGAGGTTGTACAGCTCGTCCATCTCGTTTTGAATGGGAGTGGCAGTAAGGAGCAGGCAATATTTTTTGCGGATCTCTTTAACGAATTGATAGTTGCGGGTCCGTTTATTTTTGAGTTTATGGGCCTCGTCGATGATGAGCATGTCGTAATCGATGTCGAGCACGTGACGTCTGTGCGGATCGCGTTTTGCTGTATCTATGGATGCGACAACGACTTCGTGCTGCCGCCACATGTATTCTTTTTTTTGCGCGACTGCTGCAATGCCGAATTTTTGATGAAGCTCTTTTGTCCATTGAATCACGAGAGAGGCCGGAACCAGGACGAGAATTTTTTTAGCCAAGCCGCGAACCATATACTCCTTCATGATCAACCCTGCTTCGATCGTCTTTCCCAGACCGACCTCATCTGCGAGAATGGCACGACCACGCATCTCTAACAGGACGCGTTTAGCTGTCTCCAACTGGTGAGGAAATGGTGATAAGAGCGGAAGGTATTTCAGACATTGTAGTTGGTCAAAATCGCGAACAGCCATCGCTTCCTCGGCTTCCAATGAGAGCTTGAACAGCTCCCACTTATCCCAGGGACCATCTTCTTGCATTCGTTCTGTAAGCGAATTGACCCAACTCGTATCAAATGAAATAGGAACATTCGGCATATAAGATACTCCTTTTCATAGCTCTGCCATAACTTTCATGGTTAATGTCAAAAAACTGAACATTTATCTATTGTCAATGTGTTTTGTTAAGTTTTTCTGAATCTGACTGTTAATTTGTATATTTTCAACTTTGGACTCTCATGGTAGGATAAAGAGGTAGTACATCCACTAGTATGGAAATGTTAGCAAAAACTTATGTATGACCATGAAACAACCGCGAATGAAGGTAGTAGGGAGAGACTGCTGGAACGTTTGGCAGCGCCGAAGGAGCAAGCCGGTAACGGTGAATCTCTCAGGCAAAAGTACCTCTACTGGACGCAACTCTGGAGAGAGCTCACATTCATATGAGCCACCAAAGGGGAAACTTGCAAGTGGGAACGATATACCCCCACCTGATTCGCAAGGTAACTCTCAGGTACCAAGGACAGAGGAGGAGAAATGGGCACCATTATTTTGGTGTACCCGTTTTTCCCCCTCTGTTTTGTTTTGGATTCTTATTGTTCACAGGAGGTGCCACATGTCCAATTTGAAACGTACGCCACTATTTGATTCTTATGCAAAGTATGGCGCGAAAACCATCGACTTCGGTGGTTGGGATCTGCCGGTGCAGTTTACAAGCATTGGTCAAGAGCATGAAGCCGTTCGGACAAAAGCTGGTCTATTTGATGTTTCCCATATGGGAGAAGTGGACGTAAAAGGGGAAAACGCTCTTACTTATCTCCAGCGTGTGACTACGAATGACGTGTCTAAGCTGGCAGTCGGGCAGGCGCAGTACAGTGTACTTTGTTACCCAGATGGGGGAACGGTAGACGATCTGCTTGTTTACAAGTATGCAGATGATCATTACTTGCTCGTCATCAACGCGGGGAATATCGACAAAGACTATGCGTGGCTAGAAGAACATCTGATTCCAGGCGTAACGATTGAGAATATTTCGCCACAAACAGCACAAATCGCCATTCAAGGTCCTCTGGCAGAATCCATTCTGCAAAAGCTGACGACTACAGACTTGTCTCAAATCGGCTTTTTCCGTTTTGAGCGTGATGTGCAAGTGAGTGGTATTCCAGGTTTGGTCTCCCGCACTGGCTATACTGGCGAAGATGGCTTCGAGATTTATTTGGATGCCGATCGTGCAGCAGAGCTGTGGGACATCTTGCTGGATGCTGGAAAAGAAGAAGGTCTGTTGCCGTGCGGTCTCGGTGCGCGCGATACGCTTCGTTTTGAAGCCAAGCTGCCACTGTACGGACAAGAGCTCAGCAAAGACATTACGCCGATCGAAGCGGGCATTGGCTTTGCTGTCAAGGTAGACAAAGAGGTGTCGTTCATCGGTCAAGAAGTGCTGAAGGCACAAAAAGAAAACGGTGCCCCACGCAAGCTGGTAGGGATTGAAATGATCGATCGTGGGATTCCGCGCACGCATTACCCTGTCTATGTGGGGGAAGAGCTAATTGGCGAAGTGACGACGGGAACACAATCTCCAACCTTGAAGAAAAACGTCGGTCTCGCTCTCGTAAAAACCGAGCATGCAGCGTTAGGTACACCAGTAGAAGTAGAAATTCGCGGAAAACGTCTGAAAGCAGAAGTTGTTGCCGCTCCATTTTATAAACGCCCAAAAAACTAAACGATACACAACATACATCCTTTTAGAGGAGGACAACGTCCGTGAAATACCGCTACCTGCCCCAAACTGATCAGGACAAGCGCGAAATGCTGGAAACGCTCGGCATTTCAAGTGTAGAAGAACTGTTTGCTGATATTCCGGAAGAAGTACGCTTTAAAGGTGCATTGAATATTCCAGAAGCACTTTCCGAGCCAGATTTGGTGAAGTATTTTACACACCTCGCAAATAAAAACGTAAATTTCAGCACACATGTTAACTTTCTAGGTGCGGGTGTTTATCAACATTACACGCCGAGCACAGTTAATCACATGCTGCTTCGCGGTGAATTCTTTACCGCTTATACACCGTACCAGCCAGAGATCAGCCAAGGTGAGCTGCAAGCTATTTTCGAGTTCCAAACGATGGTATGTGAGCTGACTGGCATGGAGGTAGCGAACTCCTCGATGTATGACGGTGCAACTTCTTTGGCAGAGGCAGCGATGATGGCTGCTGGTCACACTGGCAAAAAGCGCGTAATCGTTTCCCGCGCTGTACATCCAGAAGCGCGTGGTGTTTTGAAAACATATGCCTATGGACAAAACGTTGAGCTGGTTGAGGTAGGTATCAACAGCGATGGCGTTACGGATACAGCGGCTCTGGAAGCGCTTGTTGATGAAAATACAGCAGCAATCATCGTGCAGTATCCGAACTTCTTCGGAAACGTAGAAGACTTGGGAGCGATTGAACCAATTGCGCACGGAAAAGGCGCACTGTTGATCACATCCTCCAATCCGCTTGCGCTGGGTGTACTGGAGGCGCCGGGCAAATTGGGCGCAGATATCGTAGTGGGCGACATGCAGCCATTCGGTATTCCAGCATCCTTTGGCGGACCACATTGCGGATACTTTGCTACCACATCCAAACTGATGCGCAAAATGCCAGGTCGTATCGTCGGTCAAACGAAGGACGAAAATGGCAAACGCGGCTTCGTATTGACGCTGCAAGCGCGTGAACAACATATTCGTCGTGAAAAAGCGACTTCCAATATCTGCTCGAACCAAGCGTTGCTCGCTTTGGCTGCATCCATTGCCATGACAGCACTCGGTAAGCAGGGTGTACAAGAAATGGCAATGATGAACCTGCAAAAAGCTCATTATGCCAAGAATGTCCTGCAAGCAAAAGGCTTGGAGATCGTATTCACTTCTCCATTCTTCAACGAGTTTGTGCTGAAGCTGAACAAACCAGTTGCAGAAGTAAACAAAGGCCTACTGGCTGCTGGAATCATTGGGGGCTACGATCTCGGTCTCGACTATCCAGAGTTTGCTAATCATACGTTGCTTGCAGTAACTGAGCTGCGTACCAAAGAAGAAATCGACACATTGGCGGCTGAATTGGAGGCGATCACACGTGCGTAACGACCAGGAGAAAGCACTGATCTTTGAAATGAGCAAACCAGGCCGTGTGGGCTACAATTTGCCGGCATTGGATGTTCCAGAAGTAGAAGTAGCAAGCCTTTTGCCAAAGCACCTCATCCGCGAAACGCCGGCTGAGCTGCCAGAGGTATCTGAGCTGCAATTGGTTCGTCACTATACCGAACTGTCTCGTCGCAACCACGGGGTAGACAATGGCTTCTATCCGCTTGGTTCTTGCACGATGAAATACAACCCGAAAATTAACGAAGACGTTGCCCGTTACGCAGGCTTTGCACAGACACATCCGTACCAACCGGAAGAAACTGTACAGGGCGCTTTGGAGCTGTTGTACAACCTGCAAGAAGAGCTGGGTGAAATTACAGGCATGGATGCAGTTACCCTGCAACCAGCTGCTGGTGCTGCGGGTGAGTGGACAGGTTTGATGATGATCCGCGCCTACCACGAGAGCCGTGGGGAAGCGCATCGTACCAAAGTAATCGTGCCGAACTCCGCACATGGTACGAACCCGGCATCTGCTGCTGTAGCTGGCTTGGATACCGTAACCATTGCATCCGACGAGCGTGGATTGGTTGACATTCAAGCGCTGCGTGATGCAGTTGGACCTGACACGGCTGCTTTGATGCTGACGAATCCGAACACTCTCGGATTGTTTGAAGAAGATATCGTGGAAATGGCGAAAATCGTCCATGAAGCTGGCGGCCTCTTGTACTATGATGGTGCGAATGCGAACGCGATTTTGGGAATCGCCCGTCCGGGAGACATGGGCTTCGACGTAGTGCATCTGAACTTGCACAAAACGTTTACAGGCCCTCACGGCGGCGGTGGCCCGGGTGCTGGTCCTGTCGGCGTGAAAAAAGTTCTCGAGCCATTCCTGCCTACACCAATCGTAGCGAAGAAGGAAGACGGAAGCTTCTACTGGGACAGCAATCGTCCGGCTTCCATCGGACGTGTAAAAGGCTACAACGGAAACTTCGGTATTCTCGTTCGTGCATACAGCTATATCCGTACAATGGGGCCAGAAGGCTTGCTGCAAGTTTCCCAAAATGCGGTGCTCTCCGCCAATTACATGATGCGTCGATTGGCAACGGCTTATCATCTGCCATTTGATCGCGTCTGCAAGCACGAGTTCGTTCTGTCTGGAGTGAACCAGAAGAAGCTGGGCGTACGCACGCTCGATATCGCAAAACGCTTGCTCGACTTCGGTTATCACCCGCCAACGATCTACTTCCCATTGATCGTCGACGAGTGCCTCATGATCGAACCGACCGAAACCGAGACAAAAGAAACGCTCGATGAGTTCATTGACGTCATGCTGCAAATTGCCCGCGAGTGCGAGGAAACGCCAGAAATCGTTCAGGAAGCACCTCATACCACTGTCGTCAAACGCTTGGATGAAGCGACAGCGGCGAGAAAGCCAATCCTACGTTATCAACCGCAAGCATAATTCTAGATTCCAGGAAAAGTCGCCTGTTGTTACGGGCGGCTTTTCTTTCTGAATGATGCTATCATGGGGGGAAGCTTGGGAGCGCGCCGAATCAACGAGGCGGTACGGCGCACATTGGATAACCTGCTGGAGCATTTTTCCATTGTACATATTTGTGGCAAAAATCAAGTGGATGAAACGATTCAGGTAACAGGCTACAAGCAATTCGAGTATGTTCAGGAGGAGTTGCCTGATTTGCTAGCGATGGCAGATCTTGTTGTGTCTCGTGCTGGCTCCAATGCCATTTATGAGTTTTTAGCCCTGCAAAAGCCGATGCTCTTGATACCGTTGTCCCGTGAAGCAAGTCGGGGTGACCAGATTTTAAATGCCCAGTCCTTTGAAAGGCAGGGCTTGTGTCATGTTCTGCTGGAAGAAGAGCTAACGGATGATCGCTTTTATCAAGCAGTGAATGACTTGCAAACGAACAGGGAGTCCATCTTGCAGCGAATGCGCGAAGAGAATGAGAAGAAAACAGATGCATTGGCACAGGTCATGGCGATTTTACAGGAGACAGCTCGCTCAAAATAGCGCATCCGAGGCTTGCTGTCCCTCGTGCCAGAAGCGTACAATGAAGGCGTTGTGAATGAGGAGGTACATAGATGGAACAGTGGCGCTATATCGTGACGGAAGCCATGTCACCCGCAATGAATATGGCAGTAGATGAAGCAATTTTGCAGTTGCACAGTGAGGGGAAGGTTCCCCCGACCGTTCGTTTTTACACGTGGGACCCAGCGACACTGTCAATTGGTTATTTCCAGAAGGCCATCAAGGAAATCAACCTGGAGGAAGTTCAAAATAGAGGATTGGGCTTTGTTCGCAGAGCGACAGGGGGGCGTGCTGTTCTCCACGATCAGGAGCTAACATACAGTGTCATCGTATCCGAAGACCATCCGAAAATGCCTTCGAGCGTGACGGAAGCCTACAAAATCATCAGCTTGGGATTGCTGCACGGATTCCAAAATCTTGGACTCTCGGCGGAAATGGTCTCCTTGGCAAGTGAAGAGGAGAAGGAAAAGTACAATTCTCCAGGGTCATCGGCCTGCTTTGATTCTCCCTCCTGGTATGAACTCGTGGTAGAGGGAAAAAAAGTAGCGGGAAGCGCGCAGACCCGGCAAAAGGGTGTTATTCTTCAGCACGGCTCTATCCTACTTGATATGGATGTGGATTTGCTATTCTCACTCTTACATTTCCCGTCGGAGCGGGTAAAACAACGGATGATCGATAGCTTCCGACAAAAAGCAGTGACGATCAATGAAGTAAGCCCTCGGCCAATCAGTCTTCAAGAATCGATCGAGGCGTTCTCGAAAGGCTTTGCATCTGGACTGGAAGTGGAGCTGATCCCTTCAACACTTACGGACGAAGAACTCGCTTTGGCAGAAGAACTTGTGCGTACGCGCTATGCCACAGACGAATGGAATCTGCGTCGTTAAAAAAGAGTAGCTCTCTCGGATTTATGTGTATACCGGGAGAGCTTTTTTCATTACACGAGTATGTCCAGTGAAAATAATGTACTAAATCGAATTTAAGGGCAGGATGATCAAATTTTTGTAACGTGTCGTTACTCTATTTGTACTTGGAGTCGGTTATAAAGTCTTAGTGGTTTGAAGAAGCATAATTATTCGGAAGCGAAACTTCGTATCCATTATTCTCTTTTGAAAAGCCTAATGACTTCGTTCATGGATTGACGAATAACAAAACGTGGAAATGGCACTTTCAATGTATCGGGTTCTTAGTCGACAGACATTACATAGTCAGTAGCTGTGCCTTTCGTTGGGAGGAATGGATTTTCGATTCCCATTTTTTTCGCGACCAACAGAATATCGTTATAGTCCTTCAATGTCGAAGAGTGACAGGAAGCATATAATAAACCTTTTGTTTTTGAGCGATTTTTAATACTATAAATACTATTGAATATAATTACTAAATAACGGTTGAGTTGTTATACATTACATGAGAAATGAGGGTATTCATATTCTATGACAACGATAGGTATTGATTTGGGAACTTCGAATAGTCTGGTAGCTTTTTGGTGTGATAACGGTCCCGAGCTAATACCGAATGCGTTGGGAGAACTCCTTACTTCATCTGTTGTAAGCATCGATGACAATGGTGAAATTCTGGTTGGCCAAATTGCAAAAAAGCGTCTCATTACCCATCCCCATGTAACTGCAGCAGCCTTCAAACGGTAAATGGGTACAGAAAAGCTGTTTAAGTTGGGGCAGTATTCATTTTCTCCTGAGGAGCTGGACACTATCATTCTCATCGGTGGTGCCACCAGAATGCCGATAATTAAGTCTACTGTTAGCAAAATGTTTGGACGCTTGCCCTACTCGCAAATCAAACCAGATGAATCGGTAGCGATTGGAGCTGCGATTCAAGTTGCTCTCAAGGAGAGAAACGAAGCCTTAAAAGAGATTATTCTGACGGATGTATGCCCTTATACGCTTGGAACCGATATTGTGAAAAGAACGGCAAGCGGCTTTGAGGATGGACATTATCTGCCGATCATTGAACGTAACACGCCCATACCTGTGAGCAAAGTAAAGCGTCTGTATACAGTCAATGATGATCAGACTGCGATTCTCACCGAAATGACCCAGGGGGAGAGCCGCCGTCTCGAGAACAACATCAAACTGGAGGAGCTCAAAGTAGAGGTGCCAAAAGGTCACGCAGGCCAGCAGTCTATAGATATCCGCTATACCTATGATATTAATGGGATTTTGGAGGTTGAAGTTACCATAGTCAGTACTGGCTTGAAAAAGAACATGCTTATCGAGAAAAACCCAGGAAGCCTGTCACCTGAGGAAATCGAAGCTCGTCTTAACGAATTGAGAGATATCAAAATCCATGCATATTTACTGGAAAAGCTCGAAGCTGTGTTAGCCACTCAAGATCAGCAACTGATTAAAAAGGCGACTTTAGCGTTTAAAAAGCAACTGGATCATTTGGAAGGGTGGTTCGACTACTAATGGGTGTGTGGGAAGTACTGGGGATTGAACCCACAGAAGATATTCGATCGATTAAAAAAGCCTACTCCCAAAAACTGAAGGTTCACCACCCAGAGGATGATCCGGAAGGCTATCAAAGGCTAAGAGAAGCATATGACCATGCATTGAAGGTTGCGAAAAAGGGAGCCATCAAAGAAATTGGCCCGTCGTTCATCGATGAAAACAACATCCATATCTGGCCCAATCCTCTCAACACAGTCGAGCTAACAGTTGAAACGATAGACCGATCAGAAGAGATTGACCCAGTAGATGAATTCATGGAACAAGTTGAAGAGGTGTATTCTGATTTCTCTTCCCGTATCAGCCATGAACAATGGTCAAAGCTTTTAAATAACGATATTGTCTGGAATATAAGGCTCAAAGAAACAGTAGAAGTAACATTATTGGATTTCTTGCATGAACATCGGTTTCTCCCTAAAAGAGTTTGGGAATCCATCGAATACTGTTTTCGTTGGCGTGAACTAGCAACAGAAGATCCGGATGATCGAATGGAGCATTTCACCGAAGAGTTTTACCATTTTTATTGTAGACAACTGAATGAACCTGCTCTTCGTTATACCTTTATACAGCATGCAGCCGATTTAGACTACGATGTGTTTCTGAGCAAGCGGGAGACGGCATATCAGGCACTCAAGGAAAACAATCTGGAACTGGCAGGTCAATCGATCGATGAAGCCTATGCGATGTATTCAGATGATCCTGACTTGCTGCGGCTACAGGGTGAATACTTCCTTCGAATGGGTGAAAAGGAGTCTGCTCTTGCTGCAATGGAACACGGAATCCGTATTGATCCAGATGACATCGATTGGTATCTGATTCGATCTCGGATATGGTATGAAACCCATCAATTCGTAGCAGCAAAAGACGAATGTCTGTACATCCTCTCACGTATGCCTGCCAATATGGGTACCCTGCGTCTGTTGGGGAAATGCCTCATTCAACTTGGTGAGTTAGAGAAGGCAGAGGAGAACTACTTGAAGATATTGGAGAGTTTTCCGAATGATATTGATGCCATAACCAGCCTTGCACATATCCGTTCTGAGATCGTGGAGCGGGCCAAGCGGAGGCCCTTTTTCACCAGAAGATCAGTCATAAAGAGATTGTATAAAAAGCTTGGGAAGCCAAATTTTTTTGGCAGTGTGAAACTGTTTTGGATGCAGTTGCCCAAAGCAGGTGTCGTATTCATTCTATCCTTCATTCTTTTTCTACATGTTTTGTTATCTAATCCTTTCATTAATGATTCCGGATTAACACCTATCTCCTATCTAAAAAATAGGATTCATCCTGTAGAACTATCTTCCACTGAGGTGCTGAATCAACTGGATTATTCTGATATCGCCCAAATAAAGCTTCCCAGTGTTCATTTTCTAGGAATAACAGAGTATCATTTAAAAGCCCAAACCGGTGCTATCAGTACTCGATATAATTCTTCCTACAGTAAGCAACGTAATTGGGCTCGAAGCATTCTCCCCACAGGGTGGTTTTATGTTGCTAAGCTTGATAACTCATCAATCGTTTTATTGGTCTCAGATGCCAATCAGGCAGAGCAAATACAAAAAAGTAATTTCATTGATTCGCCAGGAACAATCGTGAAAATGCCGCAAGAGTTACCTGATTATGTATGGGAAGTTTTGCAGATTACAGACTTTGGATCCAAATACAAAGATTCCAAATTTGTTGTCGATAAACTAATTGTTGTACATAATGTCACTAATGAAGTTCCCGTCAAAGCAGTGATTTATTCCGTATTGTTACTAGTTCTCTATGCATTGTTGCTTCGACTGATTGTCAGGACCTACAAAACGGTCCGATTCTAATAAGGAGGAACCGATGGCACCCACCGTTCTTACATATAATCAGAAGGGTCACAGATTATTTCTGCGAGCTCTTTCGTCTGTTTGCTTTAGCAAAAGTGGAGCCTACTATTATGCGTTATATCATGAAAATTTAAGTAGACGAACGTGCCTATTTCTTCTTAAGGAAAAACAGATTACAGATAAGACCGCACTAATTGATACAATAAAATGGCTCATATCGGAAGGGAAGAGGGAAGAATTCAATCGTCTCCGTCATTTCTTATTTGCTTTTTCCGAATCAGAAAGAACGGCATACATTCAAGCGTTACCCGAGGACCATCAATCGAAATCTCAGTTGATTCTTGTCGATTACTATTCGAGATGTCTACCTTCAGAGGGGATTGCTGCTCATGACTATGCTTGGTGCGTCCTTTTATCCAGAGCTGGTTTGAAACTCGGTTACTTGCAAAAGGATCAGGCAATCGAATATATGTTGAGTGCTGCTAGACTGGCACAACAAGCGTATTCCGGATGGAGTGAATATATTGCCGGTTTTGTGGCAGGAATTGATTTTTTAATTCCGGATACGTCTTTCCAAACTGCTAAAGAAAATCGAAGTTTCTACACCAAGCTGCTCGCCTCTAGGGACAGTCCCATGCGTCAAGTTGATTGGAATGTAGCTCTCAACAGTAATAAATGATCTGACCTTCGTGAAATATCAGTCCTCAATCGTACCAAGAAGATGTAGGGCTTGCTTGATTTTGAGTAAACCAAACAAATGTTCACAACATAGAGTGGTTACCAACACGTCCTCGTCGATTAACACGAGGGCGTGTTTTTAAATAGAAGTATGGGATTATATGGGGATATTGGAATGATATGCGACGCAAATAATTGCCCATCCGTCTTACCATTGGTTGGATCGATGCTCTAACCGGCAAAGTTGGATGAACGATTCAAATAAAGGTACGCCTGCATTTGAGCTGGTTAGCCTCACGACAGATGAACAGAGTGACCGGCTCATCGACTTTGATCTGAATTTGCAGAAGAAAGACAGAGAGAAAATCAGTGTAGAGGAAGTGAAGAAAAAAGAGATCGCAGCACTCGTACCTTATCTTGACCCTGCGTTAACGGAGCTATCGCTTATCGTAGAGGCTCCTGAAGAAGATATTCCGGAGTGGGTAGACAAAAACAAGCTGGATAAGGAAGAGGATAATGCGTATTCATTCACTTTCCTCGGAAAACGCAACGGGGTCGAAGTATCTGACTCACCCAGAACTGGTCTACGTGTAGGAGCAGTATGATGGTCAAAGAGCTCCCGAACCGCAGTAGGTCTATCAGCGCAAATGGAAGAATGGCTACAGCTTTATCGATGCTTCGACAGGGGAGCTCGTCAAGGTGTCCCGCCAATAAATGACGTAACAACCGATTTGCTCTCGCAGCAATATCGGCTGTTTTTTGGTGCGCCTAGCATGGGCGTCGTTGTTCACTGAAAAGTCCAGTCCTAGTATTTCAAGGCACCGAATGATTTGGATGATATAGTTTATTCCTATTAACATTATTAATACTATATATTAGGCCAATAGTGGACGTGGCCTTATTATGTAATTAAACTGCGGACGTCTAAATTTCGGTTTTGCAGAGGCAACATCATAGGGGAGGAACGATATCAATTTTCAAGTCACCTCAATTAATGGAAAGCTTGTTGAATTGTCAGCTTACCGAGGGAAAGTTCTCCTTATAGTCTTCAAAAGCTTTACGAAAGTTACCATGAGCAGGGGTTTGAAATACTTGGGTTTCCTTGTAACCAATTCAACGAGAAAGAGCCAGGGAACAACTCGGAAGTGCGGGAATATTGTGAGAGCAACTTTGGAGTGACCTTTCCGTTATTTGAGAAGATGGAGGTTAGAGGTCAGACTGCTCATCCATTATTTCAATTTTTAACAGAGCAAGCGCCATTTCAAGGGTTTTGATACTCAGACCTCGGACGGTAAATGGATGCAGAGCTTTCTGCAAGAAAAGTATCCTGACATATACGCTGGTGTTGAGATTAAGTGGAATTTCACAAAGTTTTTGATCGAACGGAACGGTCATGTATACGGAAGATACGAAACAACGACGAAACCATTGGAAATAGTGCCAGTAATTAGATCACTGCTTTTAAAGTAAATGAATATTTTCGGCCATTCAATTAAACATCCCCTGTAAAGGCTAAGAAATGGCCTTTGCCAAAAAAAGAAGAACTAACGAAGACGTTAGTTCATTCATAGGCCGAAACAACAGCGGCAGTCTAAGGCTTTATTTTTCAGATCTTAGTCCTCGGCTGTTTCTTTTATTGCACCAGTCTTAAACTTATTTTGCGAAGACTGCCGAATATATTTGAAAAACCGCGTTAGATCAATAACTCCAGACTAAAATGTTATTTTCATTACACGAGTACACTTGTGTTGATATGCTGTTCAAACAAGTCTTGTAGCGTAAGCACGACAGGTCCTGGTTGTCCGTTGCCGACAGCGACGCCATCTACCGAGATGAGCGGCATGATTTCCGCGGTCGTGCTGGTGAGGAATACTTCATCGGCTTGCTTTAAGAAAGGAATGTCGAATGCTTCTTCATGGACAGTGATGCCATTGTTCCGAGCCAAATCAATGACCACTTGGCGAGTAATTCCGTGCAGGATCAGATTGTCAGCCTGATGTGTATACAATTCGCCATTTTTTACGACGAACAAATTGGAAGCGCTGCACTCTGTGATGACGCCGTTGCGGTGCAAAATCGATTCTTGGGCACCTGCATCCTTTGCATATTGTTTGACTAGAACAGCGCCTAGCAGGTTGAGCGTTTTGATATCGCAACGCAGCCAGCGGATATCTTCAATGAGCTGAGCAGTCAAGCCTTTCTTCATATCGGCGACAGGGCGGTCCTTACGACGGACAAAGCCCATTATCACAGGCTGGATTCCGGAGGGAATATCGTGTACACGTGGAGCGGAGCCACGAGATACTTGCAAGTAAAGGTTGGCGTCGTCATTCTCCGTGATGTTGTTCTTGGTGATTAGCTGATTCGCTAAGTCTGTCAGCTCTTCTGCGCTCCATGGAAGCTCCATTTTTATTTCTTTGGCACTTCGAAACAATCGGGTTAGATGTCCATCCCATTGATACATGCGCCCCTTATAAATGCGTACTACCTCATAGATGCCATCCCCAAAGTTATAACCGCGGTCTTCTGGATGAACTGCGACTTGCCCTTCTTCTACCCATTTCCCATCTACATAGAGCATGGTACTTCCCCCTCAATGGATTCCATTCCGTTTCTTTCAAACGGTTTTTTGTTGATTCCACCTTAGCAAAAGGCAAGGACATCGGTCAATTTGAAAGTCGCCTTTTCTTTATCAATAATTTTACGGAGTAAAGCCCCTTTCTATTAAGATTTCATATGGAAGGAAGTCACGCGAAAAATCGATGTTTTGGGCAGAACAAAGCGAAAGCTGTCCAGGGATGGCGCAGGATGAAGTTATTTGACTAACTATTCTGACTAGACTCGGTTTGTCGTAAACGCCCATAATAAAGAGCAAAGAGCAAAGAGCAAAGAGCAAAG